>JANQPH010000044.1 GCA_028285405.1 Thermoleophilia bacterium | reverse complement strand
TGCCCGTGATGGTGGCCCGGCCGGCGGCCTCCTGGACCATCTCGGTCTCGAAGACCTGAGAGATGCCGCCCAGATCGGGCTGATAGCGCGCAACCGCGTCGGCGACCTGCTCGGCGGCGAGGGGGTTGCTCGAGGTCGCCTTGATCAACACGGCCGAGGTGGCCTCGACGGCCTCGGTGGTCACACCCACATCGCCGATCCCGGCGGGCAGGCCCGCGGCTGCCGTGGCGGCGTCCTGGGTCGAGGCCGTACCGAGGGCGAACGCAATCGTCCCGGCGATCGTTCCCCGGCTGAGCGCGTCAGCCGCCTCGACGGACTCGGGCCCGCTCGCCACCGGGGTGACGACGACCTCCGCTGTCGCCTCGTAGGAGACCGGCCGCACGAGCAGGGCGAACGCGATGGCCGAGAAGACGCCGACGGCCAGCGCGGCCGCCGCGGCGACCTGGTAGCCGGACACGTCGCGGAGCCGAAGGGATCGGAGTGAGTCGGCGCCACGTCCGGCGTATCGCCGTCGCCGGAACTGGATTCCGCACCCGACCGCGAGCCCGAAACCGGCGATCGCCAGCACGAGCCACAGCGGCACCAGCGAGCTCCGCGTCTCGTCGGACGGGGCTCCGTCGAGGATCCCAGCGGCCGTGGCGCCCGCCGTGGCCGCCTGCGCCGCGTTCTCGAGTCGGGTCGCCGTTCGCGCCTCGGCCCGTCGGGTCGCGGCCTCCTTGCGCTGAGCCGCCTCGCGCGCTCGCTGCGCGGCGGCTTCGCGGGCGGCGGGCGCCTCTGCCTCGGCCTCGGCGGCGGCCTCCGCAGCCTCCTCAGCCGCGCTCGGCGGCGCGGGCACGGGTACGACCGGCGCCGGCGCGGGCACGATGACGACCGGCGGCGCGGGGGCCGGAGCCGGAGCAGGAACGGGTGCCGGCGCTGGGGCCGGTGCGGGAGCGGGGGCGACCGGCGCCGGTGGCGGTGCGGGATCGGGTGCCACAGCCGGCGGGACATCCGGCGCATCGGGCAACGCCGGCGCCTGGGCAAGCGCCGCCACCGCGCCGACGCCGAGCGCAAGCACCGCAACCGCGATGACACAGAGCTGCCGGAGGGATCTCGGCAAGGAGGGCACGTCCTCGAACTCGCGGAGGCCGGGCACCGACCTCCGCGCCGACACTAGCCGACACGGGCGGGAGGCGGCGGAAGACCGCGTGCTCGACCTCTGGGGGGTATGCGGGCAGGCCCGCGCCGATTAGGATCGCGCGTCCAATGTTGCCCCGTCGTGCCCTCGGGGTGGCGTTCGTCGCCGCATCGGCGCTGGGTCTGGCGACCCTCGCCACGACCGCGGCCGCGGCGCCTCCCGACGTGACGATCACCTCTCCGGCCGCTGGAAACCCGAGCTACGAACTCGGGTCGACGGTCCTGGCCGACTACGAGTGCACCGAGACGGGAGCGCTCACGCCCCCGACCTGCGTGGGCACCATCCCCGACGGCTCGGCGATCGACACGAGCTCCCTCGGCGCGAAGCCGTTCTCGGTGACCGGGACGTCGACCGTCGCGCCGTTCGAGTCGAACACCGTCAACCACCCGTACACCGTGGTGGACACGGTCCCGCCGACATCACCGAGCCTTATCGCCCCGGGCTCCGGGTCGGCGACGAACGACTCGACGCCCAAGTTCACGTGGAACCCGGGAACCGATCCCGGCGGCTCCGGGATGCAGTCGCACACGATCGTGATCAATGGCGTGGGGACCGTGCTCCCCGGGACGGCGGGCGAGCACACGCCAGGGGGTCTCACGGACGGCGTCTACACCTGGAAGGTGATCGCGACCGACGTCGCAGGCAATACCAGCGAGTCGCCCGAGCAAACCGTCACGGTCGACACCCAGAAGCCGAACGCGCCGACGCTCACCAGCCCGATCGGCGGAGCGTTCGTCAATAGCCAGACGCCGACCCTCAACTGGACGGCCGCCACCGACGCGGGATCGGACGTTGCCTCTCAGAGCGTCGTCATCGACGGTGGGCCGGCGATCGGCGTTGGTGCCGCCGCAACGAGCTTCACCCCCAGCTCGAACCTCAACGAGGGCCTTCACACCTGGAAGGTGACGGCCGTCGACAACGCCGACAACACGATCGAGTCCGCCGAGGGAACGTTCAGCGTCGACGTCACCGACCCGACCGCACCGGTGCTGCAGAGCCCCCAACAGGGGAGCACCACGAACGACCCGACTCCTGAGTTCCAGTGGCAGGCTGCCACCGATCTCGGAGGATCGGGCGTCGACTCCCAGAGCATCGTCATCGACGGCGTCTCGACGGCGATCCCGGCGAATGCAACGACCTTCCAGCAGCCGTCCAACCTGCCCCTGTCCGAGGGTGTTCACACATGGAAGGTGACGGCCGTCGACAACGCTGGTAACACCAGCGAGTCGGTCCTCCAGGGGAGCTTCACCGTCGATACGACGGCACCGGATGCACCGACGCTGACGCTCCCGCCGAACCCGACCACCTCGACGTCGATCACGATCGGCTTCGCCGGACTGCCGGGCGCGGAGTTCAACTGGCAGGTGGTCGACACCGCAAACCCCGGCACCCCGATCGAGTCGGGGTCAACCACCGCGACGAGCGTGACCCTCCCGGTCCTCGCAGAAGGCGTCTACAGCGTGAGCGTCACCCAGACCGACCCCGGCAAGAACACTGGCGGGGACGACACCCAGACGCTCACGATCGACCAGACGGCCCCCGGGGCACCGACGATCGCGCAGCGGCCCTCGGCGATCTCGGCGCATGACGCGGCGCTGATCTTCGGCATCACCGGCGACGCGCACCCGAACTTCGGCCTCGGAACCTACGGCTGGCAGGTGCGCAACTCGGGGGGTCAGGTCGTGAAGAGCGGCAGCGTCGCAGCCGGCGCCGGCACGACCCAGGTGAACCTCGGCTCGCTTCCCGCAAACAACGCGTACTCCTTCACGGTCCAGCAGGTCGACCAGGCGGGCAACGCGGGCCCGTTCAGCGCCGGAGCGCTCTTCTCGATCCTGCCTCCTCCGGACAGCCCGCCGCCGTCAGGTGGTCCGACCCCCGCCATCGTGCCCCCCGCGGCCACCGGCGGCAGCCCACCCCCGACCGACGCCGGGCCGACCACGAACGAGCCCGTGAAGCCCGCCACCTCGAACGCGAAGCGGCTGAAGCCAAGGGCGGCGCAGAAGCTGTCGAGCAGGCGCCCGCTGCTGCGGTGGCCCAGGATCAGGAGCGCGACGACGTTCAACGTCCAGATCTTCCGGGTCGAGGGGAACAGGTTCGTCAAGGTCTACTCGGGCTTCCCGCGCTCGAATCGCCTGCGCGTTCCAACCCGCGCCCTCAAGTTCGGCGAGCGCTACGTCTGGCGGGTGTGGCCGTTCCGCGGCCGCAAGGCGGCGAAGAACCCGATCGGCTCGTCCTTCTTCGACATCCGGTCCAAGGATCAGATCTACGCGCTGCGCGTCCTCGGCCCCAAGCGCGTCCTCGAGGTCGGAAAGAACGCCCAGGTCCGCTGGCGCCCCCGCACGGGCACCAAGCAGTATCGACTCCGACTCATGCGGGACGGCAAGCGCGAGTTCCAGATGATCACGCGGCGCAAGCGGGCGAGCATCCCCGGCCAGCGACTCTCGGAGGCCGGCACCTACACGCTGCTGGTCCACCTCGGGGTCGGCAGGCCGAAGGCGCGCAAGTTCGGCGCGACCTGGATCCGGGTGCCGCTGCAGGTGGCGACCGCGGCCCAGCTCGCGGACTATCGCGCGTCTCGCGACGCCGCCGCTCCGTGAGCCGGCGCGCCTCAGGGCGCGTCTGAGGACTCCAGCGCCTCCGGGTGGCGCTCCAGGTACCCGGTCATGAACGGGCACACCGCGACGACCTCGCGCCCCTGCTCCCGGGCGACCTTGACGGCCTCGGTCACGATCCGGCCGCCGATGCCCTGCCCTTCGAAACCCTGCATGACGTCGGTCGTCATGAAGGTCATCTTCCCCGGGTCCTTGCGGTAGATCGCGGTCGCCGCGAGCTCACCTCCGACGTACAGCTCGAGGCGAGACAGCTGCGGCGCGTCACGGAGCTCGTCGTCGGGCTGGGCCACATGTGGACGGTAACGGCCGGCGCTTGGACCCGCCCCGCTTTGCGATCCTCCACGCGTGGGCGGGAGACGCACCTGGACGGCGCGGGTCGCGAGCGCGGGCATCGCGGGCGCGGGGCTCGCGGTTGCCGCCGGCTTCACCGGCAGCGACCTCATCCGCACACGGGCCCTCGCCCCCATGCTCCCCGGCCCGCCGCCGGGGCCCCGCGTGCGCGTCGAGGACGGTGACGACGAGCACCTGGTCCTGACCCAGCCCACGGGCCCGCGAGGGGATCTCTCCTCCTCGCTGGTGCTCGGCGTGGACGGCCCGGCCGGCTACGGCCAGCTCGTCGAGCCCGGAACACGACTCGGCCAGACGGTGACTCGACGCTACGTGCACGTCGCGGGCGAGCGCCCCCGGCCAGGCGACGAGCTCCTGATCGACATGAGCGCGTTTCGGGACGTCGAGCAGGCGATCGGGGTCGGCGCGATGCGGATCGAGATCGAGACCGAGGTCGGACCGATCCGCGCCCTCCACGTGCCGGGCGGCAGGCGGGAGTGGGCGATCCTCGTGCACGGCCGAATCGGGACGCCGGCCCGCGAGCCGCTGAGGATGCTCCGCCCGTTCGCCCGGCGCGGGCACCCCGCGCTGCTGGTCGGCTACCGAAACGCCGCTGGCGCCCCCCGCGCACCCCGGGGGATCTCGCGCTTCGGCCTCGACGAGTGGGCCGACATCGACGCGGCGATCGCAACCGCCGTCGCGCACGGCGCCGAGCGCGTGGTCATCGGCGGCATCTCGATGGGCGGCGCGATCGCGATGGCCACCGCCCTGCGCCATCGCCACGGCCGGATCGCCGGGCTGGTCCTCGACAGCCCGGTCCTCGACCTCTGGTCGGCGGTCGCCGCGGGCGCCTCACGGAGCGTGCCCGGCGGGCCGTTGGTCCGGTCGGCGCTCCTGGGATGCGCCAGGCCGGTCGCTCGGGCCCGATTCGGCCTGGACTGGGGAGCGCTCGACTTCGTCGCCGACGCCGGCGCGCTGTCCACGCCGATCCTGCTCTTTCACGGCTCGGGCGATCGCATCGCTCCGGTCGAGGTCAGCGACGAGCTGGCCGCCCGCCGGCCCGATCTGGTCACCTACCGGCGCGCGCCCGACATCGGCCACGTGCGGTCGTGGAACGCCGCGCCGGCCGCGTACGAGGAGGCGATCACGGGTTTTCTTTCCGAGCTGGCCCCGTGAGTGCCATAGGCTCGACCAGGTGAGCCCGCTCGAGCCGACCGACCTCGACCCCGACCCACTCGCGGCACTGTCCGACTGGTACACCGCAGCGCGGGCGGCCGGGGTCCACGAGCCCGAGGCCATCTGTCTCGCGACCGCCGACGCCAGCGGGCGCCCGTCGGCGCGAATGGTGCTGATGCGGGGCCTCGGCCCCGAGGGCATCGACTTCTACACCAACTACGAGAGTCGCAAGGCAACCGAGCTGGCGGCGAACCCGAACGCCGCGATCTGCATCTACTGGGACTCCCTCGGCCGTCAGGTCCGCCTCGAGGGGCCGGTTCGGCGGCTGTCGCGCGAGCAGTCGGCCGAGTACTTCGCTGGTCGTCCCCGCGGAAGCCAGCTGGCTGCCTGGGCATCCGAGCAGAGCGCGCCGCTCGAGAGCCGCGAGCAGCTCGTCGCACGGGTGGAGGAGATCGAGCGGACCCATCCCGACGACATCCCACTGCCGCCGTTCTGGGGTGGCTTTCGGCTCGAGCCGGTCGCGGCCGAGTTCTGGTCGGCGGGGGAGTTCCGCATGCACGACCGGATCGCGTACACGCGGGAGGACGCCGGCTGGAGCCGGATCCGGCTCTCGCCGTGAGCACCCGCGACCGAGGTCTTCAGCGGTAGAGGACCCGGGGCTCTGTGCCCTCCTTACGCCAACTTCGGCCGGGTCACTTCACCCTGAGGGCACGCCCCAGGGGCATCACCACGCGGATCGATTGCCCTCAGGGCGAAGCGCTGCGGCCTGCGCGTCGGGCAACCAGCACCGGAGACACTGAGGCGACGGCCAAAGGTCGTCAGGCGGAATTGGGCCGGTGCTCTGTGCCCTCCTTGCCTATCTGATCTCGGCGCACTCCTGCGACTCGGCGACACCGTCGTCCAAACCGCTGAACGAGTCGTTCGCTGTCGAGAACTCGGAGTTGCGCTTGGCCGGCTCGGTCACCGAGAAGACCAGATCGCCGGGCTCCTCGGGGTCCGTGACCACCCAGGTCGCGATCGGCTCGCCGCTGGCGCCGATGATTCGAGCCGAGACGAAGTACGCGGTCGTGTAGTCCTCGGACTGGACGACCTGCGCGTCCACGATCGAGAGCCCGGGGTCGAGGCCCTCCGAGATCGTCTCGAACACGTTCACCGTCGCCGGTACGCAGCGGCTCTCCGACACGACCTCCTCGCCGTCGTCGTCACCGCCCCCAAACCCGCAACCGGCGACCGTGGCGAGTGCCGCCACTCCCACCACGAGGAGCCCCGCGCGTCGCCACCTGCGAGCAGATTTCGTCGAATGACCCATCGTGCGGGGGGGCAGGGTAGCTGAGACCGCCCTCAGCCGGCCGAACGACCGCCTGCTGACGCGAGACCTCGGGCGAGCTCGAGCAACCGTCGTCGCGCGTCCTCGACGTCCTCGGCGCGCGCCTGGCTCCATTGGCGACGGCGCTCGATCTCGGCCTTGCAGCGAACGATCATCCGCTCGAGCTCCCTCGGGTTGCTCGAACCGAGCTGGGAGCGTGCGTGCGCAGACTCGGTGGGATCGAGGGCACGCGCGATCTCCTCCGGCGGAATCGACAACGGCTCACCCGTGACGGCCTCGGCGGCCGTGCTGATCCGCGTCGCGTCCAGCGAGGTCCCTGGGTTGTCGCTCTCGACCAGGTCCCGAACCGCGCGACCCACGATCGTGTACGCCGTGCGGTAGTCGATGCCCGCCTCGATCGCGAGCGCGTCGGCCAGATCGGCGGCGCCGACGAGTCCGTCCTCCGCGGCCCGCCGGAGCGGCTCCGGACGCACGGTCAACCCGTCGAGCACGGCCGCATGGAGGCGCCCGACCGCGACCGTGGAGGCGAGCGATCGTGGGAGCTCGGCGTTCAGGAGCTGGAAGTGGTCGGTGCGAGCGGTCCCGGTGTGGAGCGTGACGAGCATCCCCGAGACGAGGCCGGCGACGGCTCCGGCCTGGGCGCGGACCGCGACGAGCGCGTACGGGTTGCGCTTCTGCGGCATCAGCGCGCTCGCCCGGCTGTGCTCGTCCGAGAGCTCCACGACCCCGAACTCGCGGCTGGCGAAGATCTCCAGATCCTGAGCCTGCTGGGACCAGTGTGTCGCCGCCGTCGCGAGCGCCGCGGCGAGCTCGAGGAACGGGTCGAACTGCCAGGCGGCGTCCTTGGTGTGCTCGATGAGGCCGTCGTGGCCGAGGAGCTCGCAGAGCCGCTCCCGGTCGATCGGCCACCGCGAGCCGGCGCTTCCACCCGCGCCCGCAACGCTCGTGTCGAGCCGCCCGAAGGCGTCGGCGAAGCGCTCGGCGTCACGAAGCGCGGGGTACGCCCACGTGAGGAGGAGATGGCCGACGGTCGTGGGCTGTGCCGCATGGAGGTAGGTGTAGTCCGCCGCCACGGCGTCTCCCCCGCGCTCGGCCAGCGAGACCGCCGCCGCCGCGACGTCGAGCGAGGCGTCGTGCGCCGCGCGCGCGCCGTCGCGCGCGACGAGCCGGAGGGCCACGCGGAACGCCTCCCGGCGCGGGCGACCGGCGCTGAGCCAGCCGGCGGCGGCAGGACCGATCCGCTCGGTCAGCAGCGCCTCGCGGGAGTTGAACGCGTCGCCGAGCTCCGGGCGCCACGGAAACTCCTGCGGCGGGATCTCGTCCAGCTCGAGGAGTCCCGACAGCAGCGTTCCGGCGGTCGCCTCGTCGAGAGCGCCACCCTCCGCGAGGGCGATCACGTGCGCGATGTCGGCGCTCGAGAGCGCGGAGGCCAGCAGCGGTCCGGCCTCGATCTCAGCGGCGTAGGCCGCGTCGACGAGCTCCGGCGCGGGGCCTCCGTGCAGGCGCCCGCCAGCCCCCAGGTACGAGTCCCCGGGCCGGAGCTGGCCGGGACCCTCGTCGCTCAGGCCGGGAGCTCCTCGGCCTCGGGGAGCACCGGCGCCACGCCCGACACCTCGAGCAGCCGTCGCACGGCCTCGGACGGCCGGTAGATGTTGATCGGCGCGGCCCCCTCGCGGGCACGCTCGTTCGCCGCCAAAAGCGCGCCGAGGCCGCGGCTGTCCATGAAGGTGACACCTTCGAGGTCGACGAATACCGGGTCGGCCCCCCGCTGGGCGTCGGTCAGCTCGCGCGAGACGAGCGGGAGGGCGTTAGCGTCGAGAACGCCCGAAACCCGCACGAGAATGCCGTTCTCGCGCTCATCTACGGCGACTTGGACCTCGTTGGACATGGCGCAGGACATTACCGCACACGCAAGGCGTCCAGATAGCGGCGCACAGGTGCCCGAAGTCCAGGCAAAACGTCCCTCACGAATGGGATCGGGCCACGTCCGCGAGCGGCTCCGGGTAGTCTGCTGGGCGTCTTCGAGCGCAAGGACGGCGAATGCGCGGACTTCCCCTCTGGATCATTCTCCTGGTTGGCGTGCTCAGCACTCTGCTGATCTGGATCGGCTGGCACGACCGTCACGAGGCGGGCTACATCCCGTTCGCCCTGGGCATCGTCTTCGCGTTGTTCGCCCTCCTCTCGCTCGGCGCCGCGCTCGGAGAGGTCGCAAAGGGCGGCTCTACCGAGAGCTGAGGCCGGCGGGCTGGCGCGGTGGCTGAACCGGCCACAGCGACGGCCACGCTCGGGCTGACGTCCGACGAGGCGCGTGCGCGCCTGAAGGCTCGCGGAGATCGCCGCCGCCGGCCGCGCGGGAGCCGGTCGGTCACAGAGATCGTCTGGTCGAACACGTTCACCGTGTTCAACCTGGTGCTCGGCAGCCTCCTGGCGGCGACGCTGGCGTTCGGGGACCCGCGCGACGGCCTCTTCGGCGGCGTGATCATCGCCAACACGCTGATCGGGATCATCCAGGAGCTGCGGGCGAAGCGGACGCTCGACCGCCTCGCGCTGCTCGTGGCGCCGCGCGCTCGCACGTGGCGGGACGGCGAGCAGGTGCCGCTCCCGGTCGACGAGCTGGTCGAGGGCGACGTGATCCACCTCGAGCCGGGCGACCAGGTGATCGCCGACGGGCCGCTGATGAGCGCAAGAGCGCTGGCGATCGACGAGTCGATCCTGACCGGCGAGACCGACCCCGTCGGACGAGAGCCGGGCGAGGAGGTCCTGAGCGGGGCGTTCTGCGTCAGCGGGGCGGGCGACTACGAGGTCGCGGCCCTCGGGGACGACAGCTACGCGGGCAAGCTCGCGGTCGAGGCACGCGGGGCGCGATCACAGCTGAGCCCGCTGCAGGAGGACATCAACCGGGTCCTGCGCTGGACCGTGTGGGTGATGGCGCCGCTCGGCGTCGCGCTGATCACCTTCAAGCTGCTCGGAGACGAGCCGATCCAGGAGATCGTGAGCGAGGTCGTGGCCGCCCTCGTGCCGATCGTCCCAGAGGGCCTGTTCCTGCTGACCAGCATCACCTTCGCGATCGCGGCGATCAATCTCGGCCGCCTGGGGACGCTCGCCCAACGGCTGAACGCGGTCGAGAGCCTCGCGAGCGTCGACACGGTCTGCCTCGACAAGACGGGGACGCTGACCGACAACAAGCTCACCGTCGCCTCACTCGAGGCCGCGCCGGCGACGTCGGAAGACGAGCTGCGGGGCGACGTCGGCGCGCTGGCGGCGAGCGTCGCCAGCAGGAACGCGACGATGCAGGCCATCCTCGACGGCTACCCGGCCGACGAGCGGGAGGTGCTGGCGGAGGTGCCGTTCACGTCGGCCCGCAAGTGGAGCGGGGCGACGATGGCCGGCGTCGGGACCGTCGTCCTCGGGGCACCCGACGTGCTCTCCCGCCTCGGCGTCGTGATCCCGGATGCGCTCGCGTCGGCGATCGCCCAGCAGCAGGAGCACCGGCGACGGGTGGTGCTCGTGGCGACCGGATCCGAGGCCCTCGACGCCGAGGCAGAGCGGCTTCCGGGCGACCTGGAGGCGATGGGCGCGATCGCCCTGGCCGAAGGCCTGCGGGAGGAGGCAGTCGACGCCGTCGGCTATCTGACCGCCCAAGGGGTGGAGTCGAAGGTGATCTCCGGGGACGGGCTGAAGACCGTCCAGGCCGTCGCGATGGCCGCGGGGATCCCGCGTGCAGAGACCGGGATCGAGGGCCCCTCGCTGCCCGAGGACCCCGACGCGCTGGACCCGATCGCCGAGCGCACCGGCGTCTTCGCGCGGGTGGCACCCGAGCAGAAGCGCATGCTGGTGCGCGCGCTCACCCGGATGGGCCGGTACGTGGGCATGGTCGGGGACGGGGTCAACGACACGCTCGCGATCAAGGAGGCCCGCCTCGGCATCGCGATGGGCAACGGCAGCCAGATGGCCAAGGGCGTCGCCGACATCGTGCTGCTCACCAACTCCTTCGCGACGGTGCCGATCGCGGTGGAGGAGGGCCGGCGGATCATCCGCAACACCCACCGGGTCGCCAAGCTGTTCGTCGCCAAGTCCGTCACCGGGGCCCTGTACCTGCTGATCTTCGGCTTCTCGCCGATCGCGTTCCCGTTCCTGGCCCGCCAGATCACGATCGTCGGCTCCCTCGCGATCGGGATCCCGGCGTTCTTCCTCGCGGTGACGCCGAGCAGTGGCCGGGTCCAGCGCGAGGGCTTCTTCCGCTCGCTGCTCGCCTTCACCATCCCGGCGGGGTCGATCGTGGCAGCGGTCGTGAGCGTCGGTTATCTGCTGGCGATCTTCCCCCTCGATCTCACGGTCGAGGAGGGGCGCACGATCGCCACGCTGCTGGCGACGTTCCTCGGGTTGGTGATCCTGCTGCAGGTGGAACGAGGGGTCGAGGGCCGCCGTGTCCGGTGGTGGGTCTGGGGGATGGTCGCCCTGCTCGCCGGGATTCTCGTGGTCGGGCTCTACACGCCGCTCATGCGGGACTTCTTCGCGGTCTCGGAGCCCTCGAGCGTCGGCTGGCTGGTCGTGCTCGTCGGAAGCGTCATCGGCATCGCGGCGCTGATCGGACAGCGCCACGTCCCCATCCTGCGCCGCCTCGAGGCCGAAGGCAGCTGACGCAGTCGGCCCGGCGGGTGTCGGTACGAGGCCGGTGACGCGGGGAGATCGCAGACTTCCCCATCTGGGTCTACGATTTCGGGGTGAGAAGGGCACGGGGCGCATGCCACTTCGGCTCGAGCGAAGTGGCGCGAGACTGATGAGCAGCATCGGAGACAAGACCACCGCGGCGTGGTCGCGCCTGCAGGCGCGGCTGTCGCAGCCCGATGTCGAGCTGACGGAGGCGACCGCCGACGGCCGGCTTCGGATGACCACCGGCTGGCAGCGACTCCTCACCGATCGAACGGGCCTTCTCATCGGGCTCGCGCTGCTCGCCGCCGCCGCGCTCACGGTCCGCCTGTGGGACATCGGCGTCGGGGACCTGGTCCAGGCCGAGCACCACAAGCTGGCCTCGGTCGAGGCCTGGCGCTCGGGCGACATCTTCGTCGACGGCGAGCATCCAGCGCTCTTCAAAGCGCTGGTCCTCGGCTCGACCTCGATCTTCGGCGACGGGGCGATCGGCCTGCGTCTTCCGAACGCGATCCTCGGCGCGGTCTCCGTCGCGCTGACGGCGCTGATCGCCCGCCGGCTCGGTGGCCCCGTGGCCGGCTGGACCGCCGGCGCCCTCATGGCGCTGGGCACGATCGCCGTCGCGATCGACCGCGTCGGCAAGGAAGACACGCTGATGATGGCCCTCGCGCTGGGAGCGATCCTGGCGTGGCTCTACGCCGAGGAGCGGCCGAAGCTCTGGATCCTCGTCGTGGTGCTGGCCGCCGCGGCGGCGGCAGCGAAGTACTTCGCCCTGCCCCTGCTTCCGGCCCTGTTCCTCCTGGGGTTCTTGAAGATGGGCCCCCGCCCCCCGTGGCGCGACTGGCAGACGTGGACGGCTGTCGTGGTGCTCTTCGTCGGCGCCCATGTCGTGCTCAACCCGATGATCGCCACACCCGAGCAGTGGCAGTTCATCTGGTCGTTCGCCGGCTCGTCGGCTGCCGGGAACCCCACCCCCGACGGAACCCTCGTCCCGACGACCGGGTTCCAGGTCGCAGAGCAGATCTACGCGTCCAAGCCGGCCTGGTACTACGCGCTCTACCTCGGCCTCAAGTCGCAGATCGTGTGGGCCGTCGTCGTCGGCGTCGGGCTGGTCGCCGCCGCGATCCGCTTTCGCCGCTCGGACCGGTTCCTGCTCGTCTGGGGGCTCGGCTACCTGCTGATCATCTCGACGGTGCCGTTCGGCTTCGCCCGGTACCTGGCGCCGGCGATCCCCGCCCTCGCGATCGTCGGAGGGCTCGGCCTCAGCCGCCTTCTGGCCGGGCGGAGCCCGCGGGTGGTCGTGGCGGCAGGAGCCGTGCTGGTCGCAGGCCTTGCGATCCCGCTCGCGCAGACGCTTCCGCACCCCACACTCTTCGTCAACTCGTTCGGCGGCGGCCAGGACCAGGCGCTCTACTGGACCCCCAACGACGCAGTCGGGAACCTCGGCATGGCCGAGGCCGTCGCCGCGGCCGAGGAGGTCACCCCCGAGGGCGCACGGATCGCCTCGGCCGACCCCAGCCTGATCCGGTTCCTGACGGACGGTCGCCTCGACGGCGTGGCGGTCGAGAACCTGCCACCGAGCCCGGAGCGACTCCAGGAGGAGAACGTGCGCACGGTGATCGTGCAGCCGTCCGAGCTCAGCCTCGGCAACCAGGCGTTCTTCGAGTGGATCCAGCGCGAGGGCACCCCGGTCACGTCGGTGACCGTCGAGGACCTCGACGCGGCCCGGGTCTACGTGCTCGACCCGGCGGGCAGACCGCGATAGAACACGGTGATGTCGCCCACGCGCTCCGACTCCGGAAAGCGCGCGGCGAGCTGGTCCATGAGCCCGGGAGACTCGAGGAACGCGCGGCCCGCGACGACGGCGCCAGCGTCCTCGGCCTCGGCCAAGACGATCGCCGGCGCGTCGGGATCCGACCCCATGCGGACGAACGAGACGTCGATCGTCTGGGGCGGTGATGTCCTGTCGGCCAGGATCGGCACGAGCGGCAGGTCGCTGATCACCGGCTCGGACGGGGCGGTCTGGGCGCGTACGATCTCGGCGACGCGCTCCTGGTCTTCGAAGGCGGATGGGGGTGCCTCGCGGTCCCGGATGGGAAGCGGGGCGAGCAGCATGACGATCCCGAACACCGCCGCGAAGCCGGCGGCCGGACGCGCCCGCAGCACCGGCCACGCGCTCGCGGCGAGCAGCGCGAGCGGCACCGAGATGACCACCAGGTGATGCGCGAAGAGCGGCCTGTGGACGAAGACGAACACCAGACCCCCCACGACCATCGCCAGAATGGCCGCGCGCTCGCGCCACCAACTCCTGGGCTCACCGGCCGCGGCGACGAGGCCCGCGGCGGCAGCGATGGCCAGGCCGGCCAGCGAGACGAACAGCACGGCGGTTCCTCCGCCCACCCCGGGCCCGAAGACACCGCGGGCGTCTCCGCGGATTCCGGCCACCCCCTCCCAGAGGGCGTCGGCCGATCCCAGGTAGGGGATGATCGCCGCGACGACGACCGCGGCGCCCCCGACGACCGCGTAGCCGTACGCGCGGATCGGGGCTCTGACGGCCCACAGGGCGATGAGCACGGCCGGGACGAGCGGGGCGGCGAGCAGCTTCACCATCACGGCGGCGCCCACCAGCGCGCCGGCGGCGAGGGCCCACTCGGCCCGCTTGGGCACGAGCACGGTGGCCACGGCGACGGCACCCACGACCAAGGCGACGGCGGGGACGTCGGCGCTGATGACCGCGGCGCGGTCGACCACGGCGGGAGCCAGGAGGAAGAGGGCGGCGGCGATCAGGCCGGCGACCCGCCCCGCGATCTGGCGCACCAGCGCCCAGCTGGCGACGGCGCCGCCGAGGGTCACGACGAGCATCAGCGCGCGGATCGCGGTGTCGCTCCCCTCGAACAGCCGGTAGGAGCCCTCGAGAAACGAGAAGAAGAGCGGGGGCTGGCTGGCGAAGACGTCCCGCCCGAGCTCGGCGCCGCCGGCGAGCGCACGAGCGCTCGAGATGTAGACGGCCTCGTCGAACTCAGCGGAGGGCGTGCCGAGGCCACGCCCGAGGACGACTCCAGCGGCCACGACGAGGGTCAGCAGTCCCAGGATCTCGAGCCGGGACGGCGATCCGTACCGTCGAACGAACTCGTGCACCGCGTCTCACGGTACCAAGCACGGGCGGTCTCGCTCGCTGCCAAGGGGATCACCACGATTCGATCTCCGAGCAGCCGCTGGGGGCAGGCCGTCCTGGCGGGGATCTCGCTCGCCCTGATCATCGGGCTGATCCTCGTGACCGACCTCGAGAGCCTCGGGACGGCGCTCGAGCGGGGGGCCCTGACGGCCGTCGGCATCGCGGTCGCGATGTACCTGGCGAACACCCTCCTGAAGGCGTTCCGGTGGTGGATCCTGCTGCGGGCCGCAGGGGTGAGGCCCACCTTCGGGCGGACCTACTCGTCGTTCCTGGTCGGGATGGCGGTGAACAACCTGCTGCCGACCGGGCTCGCGGGCGAGCCGGTGCGCCTGCTCGGGGTCGAGGGGAAGATCAGCTCCAAGGGGGCCGGATCGGTCACCGCCGACCGCGCGCTGGACGCGGTCTTCATCGTCGCGGTCGCCGCCGCCGGCGTTCCGCTGCTCGTGGGCGTCAACCCCGACGCGGTCGCCCCCACGATCGCCGCCGTCGCGATCGTCGCGCTGTGCATCCTGCTCCTGGTCGCGCTCGTCTGGCGCCGTTGGGGCCTCGACACGCTCGCCAAGACCCCGGCCACGGGGGCGGGCGCCGCGGCCCTCACGATCCCGATCCAGGCGAACGACGCGATTCGGCTCACGATCCTCGCCGCGGCCTACGGGGTCGACGTCAGCGCGTGGCGAGCCCTGGTCATCGTCGCGATCGGTACCCTCGCTGGGATCATCGCCGTGCTCGGCGGCGGAGCGGGAATCGCGCTCACCGTGAGCGCCATGCTCGGAGCTGTCGGCGCGGATCCTGAGACAGCGGTCGCGATCGGCCTCGTGTTCGTCGCGACCTCCACATGGCTGAGCTACCCGCTCGGAGCGCTGGCCGCGCTCTGGCGGGCCCAGGCTCGGCGACCTCCGGAGGAGCGTTGGACCTCACGGTTGTTCTCCCGGCACGGAACGAGGCGGAAAACCTCGGCCGGCTAGTTCCCGACATCCTGGCCACGTTCGAGCGCCACGGCATCGACGGCGAGGTGTTCGTCATCGACGACTCGAGCACCGACGCGACGCCGGACGTCATCGCCGAACTCGAGGGCGACCGGGTGCGCAGCACGCGGTTTCCGGTGAACCTGGGGCGGGCGCACGGGATCGCGGCCGGCTTCCACCACGCCAAGGGAAGCGCGGTGGCCGTGATGGACTCGGATCGCCAGTACGACCCCGAGGATCTGCCGGCGCTGCTCGGGGCGCTCGCCGACGGCGCCGACGTGGCGAACGGGGTCCGCGTGGATCGAGCGGACAACCCGTGGCGGCGCGCTGTCTCGCGCACCTACAACGCGATCGTGATGCGGGCGGCACTCGGCGTCCGCGTCGAGGACGCCAACAGCGGGCTCAAGATGTTCACCGCCGATGCGATCGAGCGGATGGGCTACGACCCGAGCTCGCTCCATCGGGGTCACCGCTTCCTCATCGCCTGGGCGGTCGCCTCCGATCTCGACATCGCCGAGGTGCCCATCCGGCACTTCGATCGGCCCGCCGGGCGCTCGTACATCAAGGCGTTCCGCGAAGGGCGCCTGACGCTGCTCGATCTGTGGACCTTCCGCCGTACCGTCATCCGCGATCGGCGCGAGGGCGCGAAACGGCCGGCCAGCTCGCGCCGCTGACGGGCGGGCGCACACGAACGCTGATCGGAGTCGTCACCGACACCCACGTCGGCGACGTGCTCCCGGTGCTGCCTCCTGAGGCAGTGTCGGCCCTGTCGGAGGTGGACCTCGTCATCCACGCGGGCGATGTGGTGCTGCGCCACACGCTGGAGCGGCTCGGTGAGATCGCGCCGGTCGTGGCCGTGCAGGGCAACCACGACCGCAAGGGCGGCCTCCGGCTTCCGCGCGCGGCGACCGTCGCCGCCGGCCGCTGCCGGATCGGGGTCATCCACGGCCACGAGCCGCGCCTTCGGGAACTACCCGCGGCGCTGGCCTCGGTCGCCGCGGGGCGGGTGCTCACCCTCGGCCTCGAGCGGCGCCTCGTCGCGGCGCTCGACGCGCCCGACGTGCTCGTGTTCGGCCACCTGCACGTCCCCGTGCACCGGTACGTCGACCGGACGCTGGTGTTCTCGCCGGGATCGGTCTACACCAGCGCCGCCGACACCGAGTTCCGGCCCAACGACCCGCTCCAGTGGGCGACGGAGTGGTTCCGCGGCCGGCTGCCCGAGTCGACGCGATCGCCGGCGGTGGGAATCATCGAGGTCGGCCCGGAGGGCGTCTCGGCGCGGCGCGTGCTCCTGCGCCAACCGATTCGACCGTTCGTCGCCGAGCGCCGCGGGCGGGCGGTACGATCTCTGACTCATGGCTGAGAACCCGTACGACCTCCCCAGCGATCCCGCCAAGCGCATCTCGGGCGCGATCACCGACGGCCCGGACCGCGCTCCGGCCCGGGCGATGCTCAAGGCCGTCGGCTTCGACGACGACGACCTGCGCCGCCCGATCATCGGCGTCGGCTCGACGTGGATCGAGACGATGCCGTGCAACCTGAACCAGCGGGAGCTGGCCGAGCAGGTCAAGCGCGGCATCCGCGAGGCCGGCGGCACCCCGATGGAGTTCAACACGGTCGCGGTCTCCGACGGCGTCTCGATGGGAACCGAGGGCATGCGTGGCTCGCTGATCTCCCGCGAGGTCATCGCCGACTCGATGGAGCTCGTCACGCGGGGGCACCTCTTCGACGGCCTCGTGTGCCTGGTCGGCTGCGACAAGACGCTCCCGGGTGCGGCGATGGCGCTCGCCCGGCTCGACCTGCCCGGCCTGGTGCTCTACAACGGCTCGATCGCGCCCGGCCGGTTCGAGGGTCGCGACGTCACGATCCAGGACGTGTTCGAGGGCGTGGGCGCGCATGCGGCGGGAACGATGTCCGCCACCAAGCTTCACGAGCTCGAGAACGTCGCCTGCCCGGGAGCCGGCGCGTGCGGCGGCCAGTTCACCGCCAACACGATGTCGATGGCGCTCGAGCTGCTCGGCATCAGCCCCGCCGGGCTGAACGGCATCCCGGCGCTCCATCCCGACAAGGCCGAGGCGGCGGTGTCCGCCGGCCGGCTGGCGATGCAGCTGGTCCGCGACGACACGCGACCGTCGGCGATCATCACGCGGAAGGCGCTCGAGAACGCCGCCGCCGGGGTCGCCGGCTCGGGCGGATCCACGAACGCCGTGCTGCACCTGCTCGCGATCGCCCGCGAGCTCGGAATCGAGTTCGGCATCCACGACTTCGATCCGATCGCCGACCGGACGCCGGTCATCGCCGACCTGAAGCCGTTCGGCCGCTACGTCGCCTCCGACCTGCACGCCGCCGGTGGCATCGGCCTGATCACCCGCGAGCTCGCCAAGGACGGACTCGTGCACCCCGACGAGGTCAACGTCGACGGGCGGACGCTCGGCCAGATCGCCGAGGCGACCGAGGAGCAGACGGGCCAGGACGTGGTGCTGCCGCTCGATCGGCCGCTGTCACCGAGCGGTGGAGTGGCCATCCTCCACGGCAACCTGTCTCCCCACGGCTGCGTGGTGAAGCTGGCGGGCCACGAGCGGCGGCTGCACGTCGGCCCCGCGCGCGTGTTCGACTCCGAGGAGGAGTGCTTCGCCGCGGTCAAGCAGCGACTCTTCCATCCGGGGGACGTGGTCGTCATCCGCTACGAGGGACCGGCCGGCGGACCGGGCATGCGCGAGATGCTCCACGTCACGGCCGCGCTCGTGGGAGAGGGCCTCGGCGAGGAGGTGGCGCTCATCACCGACGGCCGCTTCTCCGGCGCGACCCACGGCTTCATGGTCGGCCACATCGCACCCGAGGCCGCCCACTGCGGCCCACTCGCCCTCGTCGAGGAGGGCGACACGATCGTGGTCGACGTCGATCAGCGCGAGCTCCGGGTCGAGGTCTCCGACGAGGAGCTCGACGCCCGACGCGCAGCGTGGACGCCGCCGGCGCCCAGGTACACGTCCGGGGTCATGGCCAAGTACGCCGCGCTCGTGTCGTCGGCCGCCGAAGGCGCGGTCACCTCTCCGACGCCTCCCGAGGTCGCCACACCCCGAGGCTGATCGCGTACGAATCGCACGGTGACAGCCGGCAGAAACACGTCCGATCTGCCGAGAACCCCGATCGGGATGACTGTCGACCGCACCGAGCAGCGAACGGCCCCCGAGACCCTTAACATCGGAAGTACTCTCCTGTTACCCGGGCGCCCACAGCGCGTGTGCAAGCCTGTGAGCCCGGACGACGGAGCCCCGGTGACCGGCGCGCAGTGGCGCCGCACCCGGGGGCGCCCCACCGGAAGGAGCCCCAATTGGGAACGGCAGACACCGGCATCCGTGCTGAGCTTCACGTCCACTCCCGGGCGTCGACGGACACCGGTAGCTGGTTCCTGAACCGCGCCGTCCTTCCCGAGTCGTACACGACTCCGGAGGGCGCGCGAGAGGTCGCAAAGAGCAAGGGCATGGACTTCATCGCCCTCACCGACCACAACACGCTCACCGGCGTCGCCGAGATCGCTCATCACCCGGACGTGATCGTCGGCGTGGAGGCGACCTGCGCGTTCCCCGAGGACGCCGCGGAGATGCACGTGCTGATCTGGGGCCTCGACGAGGCGCAGTGGACCGAGATCGACCGCCTGCGTAGCAACATCTACGAGTCGCTCGAGTACATCCGCGCAGAGCGCCTGCCCCACTCGCTCGCGCACCCGCTCCACCGGGTCGGCGGTGACTTCACCGCGGACCACCTGGAGCGGTGCCTGCTGCTCTTTCCCGCCTGGGAAGGCCGTAACGGCGCCAGGCCGCGCATCACGAACGAGGTCGCCGTGCGCATCGCCCGCTCGGCCGGCCCCGAATATCTCGAGAAGCTCGCCGAGCGGCACGGGATCGAGCCGATCACCGAGGCCGGACCGAACCTGACCGGCGGCAGCGACGACCACTCCGGCTTTGCGATCGCGAACGCCTGGACCGAGATGCCTCCGGCGACCACCAAGGACGAGGTGATCGAGCACCTGCGCAGCGGGCGCACGGCGCCCGGCGGCGCCCACGGCTCGAGCCTCGCGCTGGCGCACTCGGTCAGCACCCTGTTCGTGAAGGGCCACCTCGACGCCGGCGGCGCCGGAGTGCCGAACATGCTCCGCGGGATCGTCGGCGACATCCTCGACCACCCGGTCCCGGAGCTCCCGCAGACCGAGCAGCCGGAGAAGGGTCAGAAGGACGAGACCTTCGGCGCCGAGATCATGCGGAGGATCCGCAAGGACCACCGACTCGTCCGCAAGTACCGCAAGCTCGGCAAGAACAAGCAGAAGCACGAGCGCCTGCGGCTCGTCACCGGCTGGCTGCACGCGCAGCTCATCGACACCGCGGTCGAGGGTGGGGAGGCCGGCGGCTTCTCGCGGCGGCTCGAGGCGCTGGCGGGCGCCGCGGGCATCGCCTTCCCGTACTTCCTGGCCGCGTCCTACCTTCGCGGCGAGATCGCGTACTCGCATGACATCGAGCGGGAGTTCTTCGGGGAGATCAGTGCGGAGCCGCCGCGGGTGGCGATGCTCACCGACACCTTCGACGAGCTGAACGGCGTCGCCGGGACCATGCGGCGGATGGCCGACTTCGCTGCTCGCAACCCCGACGCGAGGCTCACGGTCGTCGACGTCGGCGAGAAGGCGAGCGAGGAGCCGGGCCACATCCGGCTCAAGGCCGCGTCGTCGATCCAGATGCCCGCCTACGGCGACCCGGACTGGCGTCTCGGGATCCCGTCGGCCCTCGACATGGTCGACCTGATCGAGGAGCGCGAGATCGACATCGTGCACGCGGCGACCCCCGGGCCGATGGGCCTGGCCGGGCTGCTCGTCGCCCGCTCCCTCGGGCTGCCGTTCGTCGCGACCTACCACACCGAGCTGGCGCGCTACGCGCTCGATCTGTCGGGCGACCGCTTCTTCGCGCAGATCTGCGCCCGCGCCGTTGGCTGGTTCTACGGTCAGGCCGAGCGCGTGTACGTCCCGACCCAGTCGACGGCCGAAGGCCTCGTCGCGTCGGGCATCGACCGCGACAAGCTCGTCGACTTCACCCGCGGGGTGGACACCCGGCAATTCGGACCCGACCGGGGATCGTGGTGGAGCCGGCGCAAGCTGGGCGGCAAGGACGCGACCATCCTGCTCTACGTCGGCCGGCTCTCGCGCGAGAAGGGTGTGCCGCTGCTCGCCGAGGCGTTCCGCCGCGCCGCCGCCGACCGCCCGGACCTGAGGCTCGCGATCGTCGGCGAGGGACCCGGCCGCGAGGAGATCGAGCGGCTGCTGAAGGGAACGCCGCACAAGCTCCTCGGCCCCCTCACCGGAGACGACCTGGCCGCCGCTTACGCCTCGGCCGACATCTTCTGCCTTCCCTCCGAGACCGAGACGTTCGGGCAGGTCGCCGTCGAAGCTGCGGCCAGCGGGCTGCCGGTCATCACCGTCGACAGAGGCGCCGCCCACGAGCGGGTCGTCGACGGCGAGACGGGCCTCGTCGCAACCGCGGGAGACCCCGCCAGCCTCGCCGAGGCGATCGGTCGGCTCGCCGACGACTCGGAGCTCCGCGATCGGATGGGGCGGGCGGCGCTCAGCCACATCGCATCCACTCCGAGCTGGGACGACGTCTTCGGGGAGCTCGTGAGCGGCTACCCGGACCTCAGGCGGGTCGAGTCGGTCAGCCTCCTCTCCAGCCTCGACACGGCGGGGCGCGAGACACCACGTTGAGAATCGTCGATGTCACCCAGTGGCACTCCGCCAGCTCGGGTGGGATCAGGACGTATCTGAACGCCAAGGCCACCTGGGCGGCCGAGCACGACCTCGAGCACGCCGCGGTCGTGACCGGTCCGACACCCGGCACCGGGCGCATCGGCGACAGCCCGCTCGTCACCGTGCGAGGACGCACACCGACCCCGAGCTGGGGCTACCACCTGGCGGTGCGGCCGGGTCCGATCATCGCCGCGCTCACGGCGCTCGAGCCGGACGTGATCGTCCTGCACGACACCAACTCCTTCCCCCGGGCCGTTGCCCGCTGGGCCGCACCCCGACGGATCCCGCTCGTGATCCTCGTCCACTCGGACCTCGCGATCGCCGCCGAGGGGCTGCCACGCCCGCTGCGCGGTCCGGCGGCCTGGGGCCTCGGCACGATCCAGCGGCGAGGACTCGGCGCGCCCGACCTGGTGCTCGTCGCCTCGAAGGAGTCACACCGTCGCGTCGTCGCTGACGCTAGCTGCCCGGTGCTGATCTCTCCCCTCGGGGTCGACCTGGAGCCCTTCTCGAGCGCGACCCCGGACCCGGCCGTTCGCCGGGAGCTCGCCCGGGACGACGAGACCCTGCTGCTCTACGCCGGACGACTCTCGAACGAGAAGCGGGTCGACCTGCTGCCGCAGATGCTGGCCGACCTCGACCGGCCGGCGGTGCTCGCGCTGGCCGGCGCCGGCGCCTCAGCCGCGGCCGTGCACCGACTGGCGAGCGCGCTGGGGGTCGAGTCCCGCATCCGTGACCTCGGCTTCGTCTCGGACCGCGCCGAGCTCGCGACGCTGATGGCGACGGCCGACGCGTTCGTCCACCCGAGCCCCCACGAGCCGTACGGGTTGGCTCCCCTCGAGGCACACGCCTGTCGCACCCGGGTGGTGGCGCCACGAACCGGCGGCACCGGGGAGACGCTGGCGGGGCGTTCCGGGGTGGCGCTGGTCGCCCCCGCCGACGCATCGGCGCTCGCCGCCGGGGTGCAGGACGTGCTCGCGGGCCCGCGACCGGTGCCCGATCTGTCGGAGCTCAGCTGGGACGCCACCTTTGCGCGCGAGTGGGAGCTGTACCGGCGCCTGGACGCGCACGAGCCGCTCGGGATCGAGCTCACGCCCGGATTCGAGGGGTAGCCGCCGGGGCGCTACCCTCGGAGGATGGTGGAGCCACTCAAGACACCGCTGTGGACACGCGCGGTGGCCGACGAGGCGTTCCGGGAACGGCTGATCGCGGACCCGCTGCGGGCGCTCGCGAGCACCGACGACATCGCGGTCTCCGCCGAGCAGGTCCACCAGCTCGACGAGATGACCATCGCCGAGCGCGAGGAGCTCCTCACCGAGATCGTGCGC
Organism: Thermoleophilia bacterium; assembly: GCA_028285405.1. GTDB lineage: Bacteria > Actinomycetota > Thermoleophilia > Miltoncostaeales > Miltoncostaeaceae > JANQPH01. The sequence continues at coordinate 200,595 of JANQPH010000044.1, read as the reverse complement.
GAGGTCTACGTGAAGGGCGCGATCGCGCGGTTCGGGCAGATCGGGCCCGACGGACGATTTGGAGGCCTGTGAGCTGAACCCGAGAACGATCGATTCCTCGGATCGATCGGTCGCAGGTGTTCAGCGAGAGGACGCATGCCGGGTCAGGAAGACCCGGACCGTCCGGTTGTGTTCGCCTCTGACCCGGGCGCCTAGCCCGCGCTCGGAAGGGTGAAGCAGACCCTGGCGCCGCCGCCGGCCCGGCCCTCGGCCCAGATCCGACCACCGTGCGCCTCGACGAGGCCCTTCGCGATCGCGAGCCCCAGGCCCGCGCCGCCGTCGGTGCGGGCGGCGTCGGCCCGCCAGAACCGCTCGAACGCCACCGACTCGGACCCGTCGGGAAAGCCGGCGCCCGTGTCCTCCACGGCCACCTGGATGTCGGGGCCGCCGTTTGCGACGACGACGCTGATGGCGCCGTCGGCCGGAGTGTGGCGGAGCGAGTTGCGCAAGAGGTTGTAGAGCACGCGCTCCACGCTCTCGGGCGAGCCCTGGACGCGCCAGCTCGGATCGACGTGCGCCTCGACCGTGACGGATCGACGCTTCGCCTCGGCCTCGACGCCGCGGACGCACGAGCTCACGACCTCGGCGAGCGACGTCTCCCCGACGGTCAGGTCGAGCGCCTCGGCGTCGATTCGCGCCAGCTCGAAGAGGTCGTCGATCATCCGCCCGAGCGCGGTGATCTGCTCGGACATGACGGGGACGTAGCGGTCGGCCGGAACGACCCCGTCGTCCACCGCCTCGATCATGGCCCGCAGCGACGCCACGGGTGTGCGCAGGTCGTGGCTCGCCCACACGACCAGCTGCCTGCGCGCGTCGAACAGCTCCTCGAGCCGGTCGGCCATGTGGTTGAAGTCGTGCGCGACCTGGTCGATCTCGCGCGGGCCGGCCACCTCGGCGCGCGCGGTGAGGTCCCCCGCAGCCATCGCCGACGAGGCCTTGCCGAGCTTGTTCAGGCGCTGGACGATGGATCGCGACAGCAGCCACGCGCCCACCAGCGCGGCCAGGCCCGCCGCACAGGCGATGGCCAGGATCTCGACGTCGTGGCCGGTGTCGAACATCACGACGCCGGTGCCGAGAACCGCGCCGAGCGGCAGCGCGACGGCGACGAGGCCGAACGCCGCCAACTGCAGGCCGAGGCTCGGCAGCCGCCGCGCGATCAGGGCCGCGATCACCCCGACGAGGAGGGTGCCGACAGCCACTGTGACGGCCGTCAGGATCACGGCGCGAACCGGTACCCGACGCCCCACACGGTCTGGAGCCGCGTGGGGTGGGCGGGGTCGGCCTCGATCTTCTCGCGCACACGACGAACGTGGACCGTCACCGTCCCGGTGTCAAACGCCGCCTGGTACCCCCACACCCGGTCCATCAGCTGGTCGCGGCTGAACACCTGCCGGGGATGCGACGCCAGGAAGGCGAGCAGGTCGAACTCCTTCGCGGTGAGCTGCAGCGCCTCGCCCCCGAGGACGACCTCTCGGCTGGTCGGATCGATGACCAGATCGTCGAAGGTGATCGGCGCTTGGGCCGGCGTCGGCTGGCTGCGCCGCAGCACGGTCTTGACGCGGGTGGCGAGCTCGCGTGGCGAGAAGGGCTTCGTGACGTAGTCGTCGGCGCCGAGCTCGAGGCCGACGATCCGATCCGCTTCCTCGCCGCGAGCGGTGAGCAGGATGATGGGCGTGTCCGAGCGAGCGCGCAGACGCCGGCACACCTCGAGCCCGTCGGGCTCCGGGATCATCACGTCGAGCACGACCAGGCTCAGCGACGGGTCGTTCGTCGCCTCGGTGAGCGCCGTCTCGCCGTCGCCGGCCTCGACCGTCTCGAAGCCATCGCGCTGCAGGTACGCGCAGACGACCTCCCGCACGATCGGCTCGTCGTCGACGACCAGGACCTTGGGCATGCCGCTATCGACTCAGACGGACGCGTCTGACGCAAGAACACGAGGCGAGCGCGGCGGCTGCGCCGCCGATGGCGTTGCGCGTCATGGATGGACTCCCGGGTCGGGTGGGGCGACCGAGGGAATGCTAGGAGCGCGAGGTTACGAGAACCTTACGACGGGGCGCGTGGCCGGCGCTCGTTCGCCCTGGCCGTCCACCCGGCGAGCGGCCCGTGGGAGGCCGCCACCCACGCCGGGGACTTATCCCGGTCTTATCCGCGCCTGGGATCCTCTCTGCCATGCGGATCCTCGTCGTGGACGACGAGCGGGCGGTGCGTGACGCGCTGTCGCGGGCGCTCCGGCTGCACGGGTTCCAGGTCGAGGAGGCCCAGAACGGCACGTCGGCCCTGCGAATGCTCGACGCGGCCGAGCCGGACCTCGTGCTCCTCGACGTGCTGATGCCGGGCATCGACGGCTTCGAGACCTGCCGGCGGATTCGTGCGGCCAAGCACCCAACCCCGGTCCTGATGCTGACCGCCCGGGACGGGGTCGAGGACCGGGTCGAGGGCCTGGACGTCGGCGCCGACGACTACCTGCCGAAGCCGTTTGCGCTGCCGGAGCTGCTCGCGCGGATGCGGGCGCTGCTTCGCCGCCGCGCCGAGCCGGACACGGGCCGGGGGCTGCTCGAGTTCGCCGACCTCACCCTGGACCGGGAGGCGGCCGAGGCTCGACGGGGTATGCGGACGTTCGCGCTGACGCGGATCGAGCTGCTCCTCCTCGAGCTGTTCCTGCTCAATCCACGACGCGTGCTCGATCGCTCGACGTTGCTCGACCGGGTATGGGACGGGCAGATCGACATCACGTCGAATGCGCCCGAGGTCTACGTCGGGTACCTGCGCAAGAAGCTCGAGGTGGACGGCGAGCCGCGGCTCATCCACACGGTTCGGGGAATGGGATACGTCCTTCGCGAGTCATCGCCGGCGCGCTGAGGCGTCTCGACCGCCTGAGCCTGCGGTGGCGCATCGGCCTGGCGTCCGCTGTCGCGGTGGCGCTGGCCGCCTCGCTCGCGGCCATCGGCGTCTACTACGCGGCCGAGTCCTCGCTTCGGCGAGAGGTCGACCAGGGCCTCGAGCGCCGGGCCGAGCGCGTGGCCGAGCTGCCGATCGGGGCACTCGCCTTCGTCCCACCCCGACCGCTCGGCGCACCGAATCGACCCGGCCTCCCCGGCGCCGGCGCATCCGCACTGATCCGCGGCCCCGACGGAGAGGTGCTGATGCAGGCCTCGGACGAGGCGCGGCTGCCGCTCGACGGCCCCGCGCAGGCCGTCCTGGACGGTGAGCAGGACCAGGCCTTCTCGAACGCCACCGTCGACGGACGGGACGTGCGGGTTCTGAACGTCGGACTCCCGACCGGCGGGATCGTGCAGCTCGCCGCGCCGGTCGACGATGTCGACTCCGCCCTCGGTTCGGTGCGGGGCCTGTTGGTCGGGATCATCGCCCTCGCCACGCTGTTGGCCGGCGTCCTGGCCGTCGTGGTGTCGCGGCCCGCGCTCGGACCGGTCCGCCAGCTGCGACGCGCCAGCGAGCGCGTGACCGAGACCGGCGACCTCACCGAGCGGGTCCCGGTTCAGGGTCGCGACGACGTCGCGGGGCTCGCGACGAGCTTCAACTCGATGCTCGACGCGCTCGAGACGTCCGAGGCGGCCCAGCGCCAGCTCGTCACCGACGCCTCGCACGAGCTCCGCACACCCCTCACCAGCATTCGCACGAACGCCGAGCTGCTGGCGAGCAGCAACGGACGGCTCGCGGCTGGAGACCGTGAGCAGGCGCTCGTCGACATCCGCGATCAGTCCCGCGAAATGACCACGCTCATCGAGGAGCTGATCGACCTCTCGCGCGCGTCGGAGCCCCGCCGCGAGCGCGCGCTCCTGGCGCTCGAGGAGCTCGTCGCCGAGGTCGTCTCCCGAGCGGCGCGGCGCACCCGAACCGTTCGGATCGAGACCGCGCTCGAGCCGACGCCCGTGGTCGGCAGCCGGCCGGAGCTCGTGCATGCCGTCGGCAACCTGCTCGACAACGCGGTCAAGTGGAGCCCCGATGGCGGGACCGTGGCCGTGACCCTCGAGCACGGCGTCCTCACGGTCGCCGACGAGGGTCCGGGCATCGATCCGGAGGATCTTCCCCGCGTCTTCGCGCGCTTCTACCGAGCGCCGAACGCCCGCGACATGCCGGGGTCGGGTCTCGGCCTCGCGATCGTCCAGAAGGTGGCGACCGACCACGGCGGACGCGTGCTGGTCGAGAGCGCGCCCGGACGAGGGGCGCGCTTCGAGCTCGATCTCTCGGAGATCGTGATCGACCGGCCGGCTCAGGCGGTCGACGCCGACGCGTCGGGCTGAGTCGCCCGCTCGATCCGGCCGTCCCGCAGGTGCACGACGCGCTCGGCCGCGTCGGCGACCTCGGTGTCGTGCGTGATCAGCACGATGGTGCGCCCCTCCGAGTTCAGGCCCGCCAGAAGCCGCATCACCTCGCCGCCCGTCGCCGTGTCGAGGTTCCCCGTCGGCTCGTCGGCGAGGATCACCTTCGGGTCGTTGGCGAGCGCACGCGCGATCGCCACCCGCTGCTGCTCACCGCCAGACAGCTGGAGGGGCAGGTGCCCGGGCCGATCCCCGAGGCCGAGCGTCTCGAGGAGATCACCCGCCTTCTCTTTGCGCTCGGCTCGCGGAACCCCGAGCGGCACCATCGGCGCCTCGACGTTGCGGACGGCCGTGAGCGTCGGGACGAGGTTGAACTGCTGGAACACGAAGCCAAGCGTGGTCTGGCGCAGACGCGTGAGCGCGGTCGCCGACATGCCGCTGGTGTCGACACCTTCGATCGCGACGGTGCCCCCGGTGGGGGCGTCGAGCGCCCCCATCAGCTGCAGCATCGTGCTCTTGCCCGAGCCGCTCGGCCCGACGATCGCGACGAACTCGCCGTCCTCGATCTCGAGGTCGACGCCATCGAGCGCGCGGACCTGGGCCTGACCGGTTCCGTAGTGCTTCTGGACACCTTCGAGCCTGATCATCTGGGTCTCCTTCCTTCCTACTCGACGTTTCGCAGTGCGGCCGCGGGGCGCAGACGGGCAATCCGCCCGGCTGCGACCGCCCCGGCGATGAGGGCCCCCGCCACCGCGAGCACGACGGCGATCCCGATCAGGGCCGGATCGAGCAACGCCGAGACCGTGACCTCGCTGGTCGCGGCAACCGACTCGCTGGCGGCGCCGGGCGGACCGATCGCCGCCTCGGTGGCCTTGGCGGTCGCCTCGAGCGTGATGCCGAGCGCGTCGATCACGAGCGTGGCGACGAAGCCGAGGGCAACGCCGAGGACCGCGCCGGCCGCCCCGATGAGCGCCGCCTCGGCCGTGATCTGACGAACGACCAGACGGCCGGGCCAGCCGAATGCCTTCAGCGTGCCGAGCTCGCGCGTCCGTCGGGTGACGGCGCCGAGCATCAGGATGCTCGCCAGGACCACGGCCGCCACGATGGCCACGATGGCGAAGGCGGTGCCGAGCGAGTCGACCAGATCCCTCGCATCGGTGAGGGATCCCTGGACCTGGCCCGCGAGCTCCTCGGCCGTCGTCACGCGCGAGCCGGCGAACGCCGCCTCGATCCCTTCACCGACCGTGGCCACGTCCGCGCCACCGTCGGCCTGGACGCGAAGCCCGTTGATGCGATCGGCGCGGTCGCTCGCCGTCTGGAGGACGCCGAGGTCCATGTAGACGTCGGCGCTCTCGCCTCCGAGCGGAGCCTCGGCGAGGCCGACGACCGTGAAGTCCTTCCCGTCGATCGGGTATGTGTCACCGACCTCGATGCCCTCGGGACCGGCGTAGGACTCAGACAGCACGACCTGACGCTCGCCGGCGTCGCCCTGGGCCAGGTACTCGCCCTCGACGATCTGATCCGGGGTGACCAGCGCGAGGTCGGGCGCCGCGCGATCGACGCCGGCAAGGGTCTGGGTCTCGAACTGGAAGCCGCCGGCTCCACCTCCTCCTCCACCACCACCGCCGCCGCCCGGGCCGCCGAAGCCGCCGTCGGGGACGGTGCCCGAGATCTGGATCAGCTCGAGCGTGAGCGACGGGGCGACGAGCGAGACGCCGTCGACACCGGCGACGGTGTCGGCCTCGGACGCCGAGAAGCTCAGGTCGGTGGTGGTGTAGTTGTCGACCGCGAACTCCTCGCCCGGCTCGCCGAGCTCGTCGAAGTCGAGCCCGAGCCGCTGGTTCTCCTCCTGGAATCGCTCCTGCTCCTCGGCGGTCAGGTTCCCGTTCGGGCCGAGGGCAACCGGCTCGGCGTTCTCGTCGAGCCGCAACGGCCGGGTGACGGTGATGTCGGTGCCGATACTGTCGAGCGGGGCCAGCACCTCGTCCTGGGCGTCCGCCAGGCCGGCGCTGAGCGCACCCACGGCCGCGACCAGCGCGACACCCACGGCCAGGCCCAGCGCGGTCGCAGTTGCACGGCCGCGCCGACGGCCCAGCTCGCTGAGGGCGTAGATCCACGTGAACACGTTCACCTCCGGTCGATGTCGATGGGCGGTCGCCAGGCCGCTACGGGCCGAACGGTCCGCCGCCGATGCAGGCGCCGAGCGCCGATTGGATCTCTGGGTCGGTCGGATCGAGGGCGCCCCGAAGCTCGGTCGGCTCGTCCGGAACCTCGAGGCCCTGGTCACGCAGGCACTCGACGAGATCGGCGATCTGCGCCTCCGACGGTCCACCGGATCCGCCGGCGCCCGGCGGCGCAAAGCCGCCCCCAGGTGCTCCGAAGCGGTCCTCCGGCGCGCCCTCCGGGAGCAGGTCGGCGCACGCCGCCTGTGCCGCAGCGAGCCCATCGGGGTCGAAGTCCTCGGCGTCGGCCGGCGGCGCGGCGCCGTTCTCGCGTAGGCACTCCGCGTAGGCCGACTCGGCCGGCCCCTCCTCACCACCCCCGCTCTCGCCGCTGCCACGGATCGAGCAGGCGGCGACCAGGAACACGATCAGGGCGGCGACGGCAATCGCCGTGAGCACCGCGGGTATGCGTGCCTCGACACGGTCCATCGTGGCTCCCATCGCTCGACGTTGGAGGCGACGGTAGGACCGGTTCCTAAGGGGACGCTAAGCCCGGTGCCGCGCTACGGTCACCACGTCGACCAGGACGGAACGGCGTGACTGACGAGCGATCGGCGACGGGTCCCACGGACTCCGGAAGCCGTGCCACGAGCGGCATGCGGGGCGACGCGCACGCGACGCTTGCGGCGTTCAGCCGGTTTCAGGCGGCATTTGCGGGCGTGGTGGCCGACCACGGCACCTCCAGCCCGCTGGAGGTGCGGCTGCACCTGGCCGAGACGGCGATCGAGGTCGCCCGGCTGGGCGAGAACCTGAACCTGCTGGCCGCGCTGATCGACCTGCAGGAGCAGGTGCCGACGATCTCATCGGATGCCGCCGCCCAGATGGCGGCGGCGAGGCGCGCGCTCAGGTCTTGACGCGCTTGACCCGCTTGGGCGGGGGGCCGCCGGCCGGGGCCGGCTCGTCGGCCGAGGCGGGGTCGCGCCGCTGGGCCCAGATGAACACCGCGATGGCGCCGATGACGAGGGCGATCGCGACCCAGAAGTTCACGCGCTGACCCAGGAGCTCGTTCGCCGGGTCGATCCGGAGCTGCTCCCAGAAGATCCGACCGAGCGAGTAGTAGGCGACATAGAGCGCGAAGAGCCCCGGCGGGCGGATCTTGAACCGCCGGTCGATGAGCAGCAGCAGCGCCACCCCCGCCAGGTTCCAGAGCATCTCGTAGAGGAACGTCGGGTGGAACGTCGTGGTCGCCAGGTACTCGGCCGGGCGGAACGCCGCCTCGACCTCGAGCCCCCACGGCAGGTCGGTCGGGCTGCCGTAGAGCTCCTGGTTGAAGTAGTTGCCGAGGCGACCGATCGCCTGGGCGAGCAGGATCCCCGGCGCCGCAGCGTCCATCATCTCGAAGCCGCTCTCGCCCCTCCACTTGACGAAGACGAAGCCCGCGAGCGTCCCCAGCGCCACGGCGCCCCAGATGCCGAGACCGCCTTCCCAGATGGCGATTGGCGCATACCACTCGTCCCCCAGCTGATCGGGGCTCGTGATCACGTGGTAGAGCCGTCCACCGATCAGCCCGAACACCACGACGACCAGCGTCAGCTCGAAGATGATCTCGGTGTCGTGCCCCTTGGCGCGCCAGCGGTAGTACGTCAGGAGCGCCGCCGCGAAGATCCCGAGCAGGATCCAGATCGCGTACATCCGGACCTCGAGCGGACCGAGCTCCAGGTTGCGAAACGGCGGCGGCGGGATCGCCGCCCAGATGGGCACGGTCAGCGGCGGGATGGGCAGAACGTTACGCCGTGACGATTCGGGCGTCGGGGCGGAATGCGCCGACCGCGAACCAGAACGGGGTGTCGTGTACGACGGGTTTCAGCTGCGTTCCCTCGAGGGGGCCGGAGATCGCGGTTCCACCCGCGTCCCAGCGTGAGCCGGTCTGCTCGTCGACCATCGCGTCGCCGTCGGCCGAGAAGGTGAGCGTCCGTCCGGCCGCGCGGCGCTCGTAGACCACGACGCTGCCCACGTCGCGGCTGTCGGCGATCTGATCCGCCCCGAGCGCGGACGTCGTTCCCTCGCGCCACCAGAGGACGACCGGCCGCCGCACGACCGTCTCGTTCAGGACGATCTCCTCCTCGAGCAGGTCGAACGGCACCGCGACGAGCGCATCGCCCTGCTGCATGCTCACGACCCGCGCCTTCGGCGAGAGCCGGCCGTCGAGCTCCACGTCTCGCAGCGCGAACGGCGGCAGGTCGACGTCGTCGTAGCCGGTGTAGGGGTTCGTGCCGTACGGCCGGTCGTGGCCGGTCTCGCGCGAGAGCACCTCGCCGTCCGGGTACCGCTCGGCGAAGTCGGCCATGCTGATCAGCTGCGAGGGCACCTCGCGCAGCTCCTCCCCGACCAGCTCGCCAACGACCGCCTCGCCCGAGAACTGCTGCCACCAGCTCTCGGTCGTGCGGTCCCACATCACGAGGTCGCTGAAGCGGAGGTTCCCGGTCGTGCCGAAGGTGAGCTCCTCACCGTCGACGGTGCGGTCGAAGACGACGGCCGTGTGGCAGAGCGGGCAGAACGTCACCGCCAGGGGCGTGTCGCCGATCGTGTCGTTCACGATCTCGTGCCAGGTGAGGATCTGGAGGGGATACGCCCGCGCGATGTCGTCGAGCTCGACGGCGATCACCGGCTCCCGATCGTCGATCGGCTCGTCGCCCACCCCGACGAAGGTCGGCTCGTCGATCGGGGGGATCCCGTCGCGCGGCACCTGCCCGCTGTGGAACTCGGTGAGCGGCACCGACGCCTTCGAGAAGTCCGTCTTCCAGCCGGCGGTCGAGAAGTCGAGGCCGCCGAGGTCCACCGACTCGGGACTGCCGTCGTCGCCGGCCGCGCCGTCGTCGCCCCCTCCGTCCGTCGCGATCGAGCACGCCGCCAGGACCAGCATCAGCACCGCCACGCCGACGAGCGAGAGAAAGGGCTTGGCGTGCCAGAGCACTCGGCGCGTCGTCACAGCGCGGGCGAGAAGCCGGCGAGGCGGGTGGTCAGCTGCGCCATCTCACCCGTGGCGAGCAGGACGCCGAAGATGATCAGCACGACCGCCCCGGTCGCGGTGATGACGTTCAGATGACGCTTGAGGAAGCTCATCGCGCCGGTGGCCTGCTGCATGAAGAGCCCCGCGAGCAGGAACGGCAGCCCGAGCCCGAGCGCGTAGACGAACAGCAGGGCGGCACCGAGGGCCGGCTCGCCGCCGTTTGCGGCAATCGTGAGCGCCGCTGCCAGCGTTGGCCCGATGCACGGCGTCCATCCGACCGCAAACGCCACCCCGGCCAGCGCCGAGCCCGCCAGCGTCGCCGGTCGCTTGGTCAGCTGCATCCGCCGTTCCTCCATCAGGAACCGCGGGATGCCGCGACCCAGAAGGAGCAGGCCCATCGCGATGACGAAGATGCCACCCGCGATCTCGAGGCCGCGGCGCTCCTGGAGCAGGAAGTTGCCGAGCAGACCGGCGCTCGCGCCGAGCAGGGTGAACATCGCCGCGAACCCGGCCACGAACGCGAGCGTCGGGATCACCACGTCGGCGCGGCGCATCCCGCCGTCCTCGTTGGCGTTCAGGCCGATCCCCGACACGAACGCCAGATATCCGGGCACGAGCGGAAGCACGCAGGGTGAGGCGAACGAGACGAAACCCGCCGCGAAGACCACGCTGAACGACACGGGATCAGCACCGAGGGCCATCTCTAGTTCGGTCCCCCGCTCAGGACTTGGATTCCTTCACGAGCTCGTCCGCGACCTCGTCGAGCTGCTCGTAGGTCACCTCGCCGAGCGAGCGCCCCGCCACCTTGCCGTCCGCCGTGACGTAGACCGTTGTCGGAAGGCCCGAGAGGGCCTGGTTGCCGATCCGGCCGGCCAGCTGGCCGTCGGGGTCCTCCACCGAGGGATGCTTCCACTCGAAGGTCTCGACGAAGTTCTGGGCCGAGCTGCGCTCGTCGCTCACGTTCAGCCCCACCATCGCGATCTCGGGTCGATCCTCGGCGAACCGACGGATGTCCTCGGCCTCGACCCGGCAGCCCTCGCACCAGGAGGCCCACATGTTGATCATGAGGGGCCTGCCGTTCGCAACCTCGGCGAAGTCGATCTCCTCGCCGGTCACGGGGTCGGGCCCGACGACCGCGGGCAGCGTCGACGTGGCGGACAGATCCACGCTCGTCCCGGCCTCCTCGAGCTCGCCTTCGTCGCGCAGCAGCAGCCCAGCGGCGAGCGCCACGACCACGATCGCGACCGCACCGATCACAGCGCCGAGCTTCCACCGGCGGGCGAGCAATTCCTTCACGAGCGGAGCCTCCTCTTGGTCACCGCCACTGGTACACCCGCTCCGCGCGGACCGGATGCACAATCCGTCGTCGCAAGACCTGGTGTACTCGTCATGATGACGCGCTCCCCGAGATCGCGAAACACGGGTCCCGCACCCCTCACATCGGTGCCGGAGGGGGATCGGTCCACCGGCCGGGGCTCGCCGACCGAGCCGAGCGACCAGCTGCTGCTCGCCGAGGTCGCGGCCGGCAGCGAGACGGCCTTTCGCGCGATCTGGGAGCGCTACGGAGGAACCCTCTATCGGGTCTGCCGCGAGGTGCTGGTCGATCCCGAAGCCGCCGAGGACGCCACGCAGGAGACGTTCATCCGCATCTGGCGCTCGGCCGGGACGTTCGACCCCCGGCGCGGAGAGCCGGCGGCCTGGCTGGTGACCGTCGCCCGAAACGCGGCGCGAAACGTCGCTCGGGTCCGGGTTCCGGTGCCGAGCGAGGTGCTCGAGGAGACCGCCGACACCTCGATCCGGGGCGAGCCCGAGACCGTCGATCGTGTGTGGCTGGAGGGGGCGCTGACGCGGCTGCCGAGCGACGAGCGAACCGTGATCGAGCTCGCCTACTTCGGCGACCTGAGCCACAGTCAGGTGGCCGACCGACTGGACCAGCCGCTCGGAACGGTGAAGACACGGATCCGGCGGGGGCTGTCGCGCCTCGCGGACATGGTCGAGTCCCGATGAGGCACGACGAGGCCTACGAGCGGCTGGCGTCGCTGGTCGAGCTGCGCCCCGCTGACGAGGACGACGCCGAGCTGCGCGCGCACGTCGAGGGCTGCGAGGTGTGTCGGCGCCGGCTGGACGTGCTGCGCGCTGTCGACGGTGCCCTGCGCAGCGGCCTGCACGCGAACGACCCGCCCGAGGGGCTCGAGGAGCGCGTCCTCGCGGTACCGCGGGTGCACCCGCAGGACGCGGGCGGGAGCCGGTGGCGCCGGCGCGCGATCGGGGGAGCCCTCGGCGTCGCTGCGGCGATCGCGGTGCTCACCCTGCTCGTGACGGCACCCTGGTCGAGCGGCGGGGACACCCAGCCGAGCGGATTCGACCCGGTCGAGACGGCGGCGATCGCCGAGCCTCGGGACGGCGTCGAGGCAACGATCGAGTTCGGCGAGACGATGGGCCCGGTGCAGCCGGTTCGGCTCACCGTGAGCGGCCTCGGCGGGGATGGCGACTACGAGCTGTGGCTCGCCGGCGGCGGGGGCGAGGTGTCCGTCGGGACGTTTCGTCCGGGCAAGGACGGAGCGTGCACGGTGCTGATGGATGCCCCGGCGGGGGACTGGTCGGCCGTGCGCATCAGGCACGCGGGGGTCGGCGGAGGCGGCACGGAGATCGCCAGCGGACCCGTGTGACGGGCGCGCGAGCCGGTCGCGACCGGTCTCGCCACGATCGCGGGACGTCGCTCGCTGCGGGGCCAGGTGACCCGGGTTCGCCCGAGCGGCCGAGAGCGCGAGCGCAGTCGGAATAGCATGGGCCGGTGAGCGACGACCCAGCCGAGCCGGACGCCACGGGGCGCCAGGAGCGCCACCTCGACCCGGACGACCCACTCGCCGACGATCCGACCCGCCAGCGACGCCGGCGACGGGTGCTGCGCGACATCCTCATCGTGGCCGGCGTGCTGCTGCTCCTCGGCATCGCGTTCTCGATCCTCCAGAACTCCATCCGCTTCCTGGACGAGGACGACTTCACGGCCGACGGCGTCGAGAGCGTGAACATCTCGGTCGACGACGGCGACGTCAACGTGATCGCGCGCGACTCGGCCGGGGCAAGTAGGCCGGCCACTGTGAGGACCCAGGTCCGGTACTTCCTCCGAAAGCCCGACGTGCGATTCGAGGACGACGACACCGAGGCGCGCCTGCGCACGTCCTGTGAGTGGCCGTCCAACTGCGACATCGACGTGAGCGCCGACGTGCCAGAGGACACGGACGCGACGATTCGGACGGACGCCGGCGACCTCACGGTCACGGGGCCCGCGGGCGTCGTCGACGCGCGCGCGTCGGACGGCTCGGTCACCGTGGACGGCTCCCGGCGCGACGTCCGAGCCGCGATCACAGAGGGGGACATGTCGATCGCCAACGTCGCGGGCGCCGTTCGCGCCGAGGTGACCAACGGGGACCTCGAGCTCGCGAGCCTCGCCGGTCCGCTTCGAATCCGGATGGCCGAAGGTGATCTCGTGGGCACCGAGCTGACGTCCACGGACGCCGAGATCGAGTCGGGAACCGGCAACGTCGACCTCGTGTTCACGACCACACCGGAGCGCATCGAGATCGACATCGGGGCGGGCAACCTGACGCTGACGGTCCCGAGCGGGACCTACCGCGTCGACGAGAGCCGCGGCGCGGGCAGCATCGACACCGAGGGAATCACCGAGGACGCCGAGGCCCCCGACCGGATCACGATCCGCTCGGGCGAAGGGAACGTGACGATCACCGGCACCTGATCGGGCGTAGGGTGCCCGTGGTGGTGCCGCCCGAGCCCGCATATCGCGCATCCGGCGCAGGGCGCCGCGTGCTCTCGGTGGGCGCCCACTCGGCCCAATCCGGACGGGGCGCTCACCCGGCCAAATCCGGACGGTCGGGGTCGTCCGGACGCCCGCTCCAGTCCTCGTCGCGCCGACACCTGCGACCAACCGGCGCAAGGCGCCGCTTGCTCTCGGTGGGCGCTCACAGGTGAGAACGTGGGGCGTCATCGTCGTCCTCGGGGCGGCCCAGTTCATCATGGTGCTCGACACCACAGTGATGAACGTCGCCATCTCGGACGTCGTCGCGGACCTCGACACGACGGTCGCGAACGTCCAGCTCGCGATCACCCTCTACACGCTGGTCATGGCGGCGCTGATGCTGACCGGCGGAAAGCTCGGCGACATCATCGGGCGCCGACGGACGTTCACGATCGGGCTCGCGATCTACGGGGTCGGGTCGCTGGTCACCGGGCTCAGCCCGAACATCGGCGTGCTGCTGATCGGCTGGTCGCTGCTCGAGGGAATCGGGGCGTCCCTCGTGATGCCGGCCATCGTCGCCCTCGTCGCGGCGAACTACCAGGGCGCTCGCAGGGCGCTGGCGTTCGGGATCATCGGCGGGGTCGCCGCCGGAGGAGCGGCGGCGGGTCCGTTGATCGGCGGTGCGGTCACCTCCGCGGCCACCTGGCGGCTGGTCTTCATCGGCGAGACGGTGATCATCGTGGGGATCCTCGCGCTGACCTGGATGATCCGGGATCTGCCGCGCGAGGGAGCCCGGCCGCGGCTCGACCTGGCGGGCGCGGGCATGTCGGCGCTCGGAATGCTCCTCGTCGTCTACGGGATCCTCCAGAGCGGCACGTGGGGGTGGCTGCGCCCGAGCAACCCACCTGAGATCGGCGGGGTCGAGATGACCCCCTTCGGGCTCAGCCCGGTCCCGTTCGTCATCGCCGCCGGCCTGATCGTGCTCGTGGTGTTCGGCCGATGGGAGCAGCGCCGGATCGCCCGTGGCGAGGCGCCGATCGTCGACCCGAGCCTGCTCAAGATCCCTCGCCTGAGAGCCGGGCTGTCATCGATCATGGTTCAGCAGGCCTTCGCGCTCGGGGTCCTCTTCGTGATCCCCCTCTACCTGCAGACGGTGCTGGGGAAGTCCGCGTTCGAGACCGGTGTCCAGCTGCTGCCGTTCACGATCGCCATGCTGGCCACGAGCTTCACCGCGCCCAAGCTCGCGGCGTTCATCACGCCGAAGCGGCTCATCCAGGCCGGGATGCTCGCCATGGCGATCGGAGGCTTCGGCCTGGTCGGGACCGTCTCGCCCCAGCTGGACTCGACCACCTTTGCCGCGTGGCTCGGAGTCGTCGGCCTCGGGCTTGGCCTGCTCGCCTCGCAGATCGGAAACGTGAACATGTCCTCGGTCGACCGCAGTCGCAGCAGCGAGGTCGGCGGGCTCCAGGGCACGGCCCAGAACCTCGGGGGGTCGATCGGAACCGCGCTGATCGGCGCGATCCTGCTCGGGGCGCTGGTCTCGAGCTTCCAACGGGACGTCGCAGAGAACGAGGCCATCCCCATCGAGGTCCGCGCGGACCTCGCCGAGGCCACGAGCCAGGGCATCGACTTCGTGCCGAGCGCGACCGTGCGCGAGGGGATCCAGGGCGCGGGCATCGACGCGGACACGACCGACGAGATCGTCGGCGAGTACGAGGACGCCCAGATCATCGGGCTGAAGGTCGCCCTCCTGACCGCGGCGGCGCTGGCCCTGCTCGGCCTGCTGTTCACGCGCCGGCTGCCGACCGAGCTCCTCGGAAAGGAGTCGGGGCCGCCGATGGAGGGCGCGGACCCGCCGCCCGCCTAACCCTTGGCCAGCGGGAGCGGCGACGTATTGACGACGGGCACCGGCGCCGGCACCGGCGTGCTCGCTGGCGGCGGCGTCGAGAGCCCGGCGGCCCTCGACCTGCGCGCAAACGCCCGCATCTCGCGGTAGACGCGAAGCACCTTGCGCCCGTAGGCGGGATCGGTCGCCCAGTTGCCGCGGCCCATCCGCTGCCAGGTCCGGGCGCGCCCCTTCGGCGAGACCTTGTCGAACCTGATGTCGACGAGGGGCCGGGCCAGCTGATCCTCCGTGGCGCCTCGCTGCGCGTACGCGTAGAGGTGCTGGATCTGCGCACGCACGCCGACGGTCGGGTTGCGGAAGGCGAGCCCGCGACGACAGGAGTCGCATGCGCCCAAGCCCGAGAAGTTGTGGTCGCTCGGCCTGACCTGGCCGCCGAAGCGAAGCCAGCCGGTCTCGACCATGGACTGCGCGAAGGCCAGATCGCCGCGGACGTTCTGGGCGTTCCCTTCGACGACGAAGAGACGGGCAAGCCGCGGCACCGGAGTGCGGCTGCGCGAGCGGATTCCCTTGCTGCGGTACCACGCCGCGATCTCGCCGGCGGTCATCTTGCTCTGCCCGAGGACGGGTGCGGCGGCGGCGGTCGGCGTGGGGTCCGCGACTCCCCTGGGACCCGCGATGACCGCGGCGGCGGCGAGCGCGGCGACCGGAACCATGACTCGCCAGCGTGGGGTCGCGATGGACACCGGGGGTTCTTACCGCCTCTCCCAGATGAGGTCCAGACGACCGGGGGAAGTCGAAACAGCTTCCGAACAATCGGGCTCAGCCGTCGCCAGCATCAGGCGGTTAGGCTTCGCCCCTGACCGCGGACATCAACTACTTCATCCAGGCCATCATCGCGGTGCTGGTGATCACCGACCCGGTGACCCGCGGGATCTACTTCTCGATCCTCACCGCGAACGAGCCCGAGCGACGGTGGGAATACGTTCGCAAGATCATGCTCGTGGTGGCGATCACCCTCGGTGTCGCCGCGCTGGTCGGCCGCGAGCTGCTCGAGGCGATCGGGATCAACCTCGGCGCGTTCGGTTTCGCCGGCGGCTTGGTCGTCGCGCTGATGGGTGCCGAGATGCTGTTCGGCGGTCAGCCGAGCCGGGCCCAGGGGGGCGAGAAGGCCCACACGCGGGAGGAGCCGGAGAGCTTCGAGGGCTCGGTGATCGTGCCCTATGCCATCCCCTTCGTGGCCGGTCCCGGGGCGATCACCACGGTGATCACGCTCTCGAGCGGGACGTCGGACTTCTCCGGTGCGATCGCCGCGCTGGTCGGGGTCGCCGTGGCGGTCGTCCTCCTGCCCGTCGGCCACATCTATCTCGGCGGGCTGCTGAGCAAGCTCTCGGACCAGACGGTCAGCATCGCCACCCGGTTCGGCGGTCTGCTCATCCTGACCATCGGGGTGCAGCTGATGCTCGGAGGGCTCAGGACCTTCTACGGGTTCTAGCTCGAGAGCTGCCCGAGGCCGCGACGGACCGCCCGCTGCCATGCTTCAGCGCGGCTCGGTGCCCCGCTCGAGGACGGCGGCGATCGCGGGCACGTCGTCGAGCGCTCCGCGGGAGATGTCGATCACGAGGTCGTACGCCTCGTCGTTCGTGAGCGTCAGCCTCATGCCGTTCATGCCGTAGAACGCAATTATGGCGGCGAGCGCCAGGCGCTTGTTGCCGTCGACGAGCGCATGGTTTCGCGCAAGCGAATGCATGAGCGCCGCCGCCTTCTCGTGAATCCCGGGGTATGCGTCCCGACCGTGTGCCGAGGCCTGTGGGCGTTCGGCTGCCGACATGAGCAGGCCGGGATCGCGCAGCTCCGGCTGACTGTCGAGCACTCTCGTGGCGATGCGGAGGATGGCCTCGAGGTCGAGGAAGATCACTCGCCCAGGCGCCGCAGCGCCTCGGCGTAGCGGGGAAGCTCCTCGTCCATCACCTCGTCCAGGAGCTCGTCTCGGCTTGCGCGATCGATGTACTCGCGCACCGCCGCACGGGCGAGGTCCTGCATGGACCGTCCCTCACGCCGCGCCCGCAGGCGGAGTGCCTCGGTCTCGTCGTCGGTCAGGCGCAATGTCATGGCCATCAGCCGATGGTATCACCGGCGATACCATTCCTCTGTGCCACCGCTCACGCGGGGATTCGGCGAACGCGGCGGCGGCGCCTGTGAGCTATCCCTGCGGGGCTCGGCGGCGCCGAGGGGTGCGAAACGGCTGCTGGCGTCCCCACTGCCGGATGTGGACCCCGCGTGCGGCGCCGCGGCACACCCTCACCTCCCCCGGGAGAGTGACTCGGGTGATCGAGAGCGGTGGCAGCGCCGACCAGGTCCGGGTCCCCATCGCCCTACCCGCATCCGGTGGTCGCGCCGCAGGTGCGGCAGGTCAGGCAGGTCCCCGCGCGAACGACGTCCGCCGAGCCACAGCTCCAGCACACCTCGCCGGAGTGATTCGAGGCCATCATCCGCTGGAAGGACTCCTTCTCCGGCGGCCTGTGACCGTTGGTCTCGCCCTCGATCTTCGGCGTCATGAGCGTGAGCTGGTCCTCGTGCGACTCGCCCTCCTGCTCTTCGCCCTCGGCCGGGGCGACGCCGGGCACGGGCGTCGCCCCTCCCTCAGGGCGGTCGGCGATCTCCGCCCGATAGGCATCGGTCAGCACGCCCGCCGCGCGCTGGTCCTCCTCGTTCAGGAACTTGCTGGCCATCCATCGGGCCAGGTAGTCGACGATCGACCGCGCCATCGGGATCCGCTGGTTCATCGTCATGCCCGACGGCTCGAAGCGATGGTCGATGTACTTGCTGATCAGCGACTCGACCGGCACGCCGTGCTGGAGGGCCATCGACCACGCGATCGCGAGCGAGTCGACGAAACCGGACACCGTCGAGCCCTGCTTGCTCATCTTGATGAAGACCTCACCCGGCGATCCGTCCTCGTACAGACCGACCGTGATGTAGCCCTCCTGTCCGCCGACGGAGAACTTGTGCGTGATCGCCTGCCGGTCGTCCGGGAGCCGGCGGCGCACCGGGGTCGCGCTCACCTGTCCGTCGTCCCCGGCCTCGTCGCCGCCGAGGGTGGTCGAGAGCGGCTGGGTCCGCTTGCTGCCGTCGCGGTAGATGGCGATGGCCTTGAGGCCGAGCTTCCAGCCGAGCACGTAGATGTCGGCGACGTCCTCGACCGTCGCGGTCGAGGGCAGGTTGACCGTCTTCGAGATCGCGCCCGAGATGAACGGCTGCACCGCAGCCATCATCCCCACGTGCCCCTCCGGGCCGATCGCACGACCGCCCGGGACGCCGAACGCCGTGTCGAAGACCGGCACGTGCTCGTCCTTGAGACCGGGGGCGCCCTCGATCGTTCCCGTCTCGTCGACGTGCGCGATCATCGCCGCGCGGGACTCCTCGTCGTAGCCGAGCTGCTCGAGCGCCCGCGGCACGTCGGAGTTCACGAGCTTCATGAACCCGCCGCCGACGAGCGTCTTGTAGCTGATCAGGCCGATCGCCGGCTCGATGCCGGTCGTCGAGGCGTCCATCATGAAGCTGATCGTGCCGGTCGGCGCGATCACCGACACCTGGGCGTTGCGGTACCCCGGAGCGCCGAGCCGCGACGACTGGCCGAGCTCGACCGCCTCCTCGTTGGCGTCGAGCGCCGACGCGCGGACCTCGTCGAAGTTGCCGTTGGCCGCGAGCGTCGGGATCTTGCGCGCCTCGTCGCGGTGCATGCGCACGACGCGGTCCTGGGCGTCCTTGTCGGCGGCGTATCCGTCGTAGGCCCCGATGCGCGCGGCTATCCGGGCCGACTGGGCGTATGCCTCACCCTGCATCAGCGCGGTCAGCGACGACGCCCAGGCCCGACCCTCGTCCGAGTCGTAGGGAATCCCGAGGCACATCAGCAGCGAGCCGAGGTTGGTGTAGCCCAGACCGAGCTGCCGGTAGGCCCGTGCGTTCTCGCCGATCCGGCGCGTCGGATAGCTGGCGGGGGTGACGATGATCTCCTGCGCCGTCAGCATCACGCGCACGGCGTGCCGGTAGTCCTCGATCTGGAAGCGGCCGTCCTCGTCGAGGAAGTGCATGAGGTTGATCGACGCCAGGTTGCAGGCCGAGTCATCGATGTGCATGTACTCCGAGCACGGGTTCGAGCCAGAGATCCGCCCGGCGTTCGGCGAGGTGTGCCACTTCTGGATGGTGTCCTCGTACTGCAGACCCGGGTCGCCACACGCGTGCGCCGCCTCGGCGATCTCGTTCAAGAGCTCGCGGGCTGGCATCTCGCCGGCAACCTCGCCGCTCTTGACGTAGCGGGTCTCCCAAGACGCGTCGTCCTCGACGCGCGCGAAGAAGTCGTCGGTGAGCCGAACCGAGTTGTTGGCGTTCTGGAACTGGATCGACCGCCAGGCCTCACCGTTCAGCCCCAGGTCGTAGCCCATCTCACCGAGGGCGTATGCCTTCTGCTCCTCCTGGGCCTTCGTCTGGACGAACTCGAGCACGTCCGGGTGGTCGCCGTCGAGGATGACCATCTTGGCCGCCCTGCGCGTCCCGCCGCCGGACTTGATGGACCCCGCGCCCGAGTCGGCCCAGCGCATGAAGCTGACCGGCCCCGAGGCGGCGCCACCGTTCGAGAGCGCCTCGCCGTCGGCGCGGATGCGCGACAGGTTCACGCCCGAGCCGGAGCCACCCCGGAAGATCTCGGACTCCGTCGCGATCCAGCGCTGGATCGAGGGCATCGTGTCGTTGACCGAGAGGATGAAGCACGCCGAGCACTGGTTCGGGTGCGGCTCACCCGGCTCGACCGGCGGGTAGTCGATGTCGAGCACCTCGTCCGGGTCCGGCTCGTGCGAGGCCGCCTCGACGCCGCAGTTGAACCAGACGGGGGAGTTGAACGACGCCTTCTGCGTGACCAGGATGTGGCGGAGTTCCTGGGAGAAGTCCTCGGCCTCCTCGTCGCTCGCGAAGTGGCCCAGCTTGCTGCCGTGATGGCGCAGGGTGTCCACCACCCGGTCGATCACCTCGCGCAGGCTCGTCTCGCGGCGGGGGTCGTCCATGCCGTACCGGAAGTAGCGGGCGGCGACGATCCGCACCGCGGTGTCGGACCAGTTGGCCGGGAACTCGCAGCCGAGCTGCTCGAAGACGGTCTTCTGCTCGCCGTCGGCACCCGGCTCGCTGATGACCGCGTCGCGCTCGGACCACTCGATCGCGTCGTACGGATGGAGATCGGGCGTCGTGAACCGCCGCTCGATGCCGAGGCCGGTGGCCCGCTGGTCGCTTCGCACCTCAGTCGCCATCCATCTCCTCCTGACCGGCCGGGCCGGGTTCGGTCTTCCCGCCACGGATCGCCCGTAGGCGACCCCGTGCCGGAATCATCACGGTATCGAACATATGATCGTCCAGCCTCCCCTGGCCGCGGGGCAGCGGCGGCTCGCGCTCGAGCCAGTTGAGCTCCTCGGAGAACTCGTCCACGTCCTCGAACGCGCGGTAGACGGACGCAAAGCGGATGTAGGCGACCCGGTCGATCTCCTTGAGCCGGCGGAGGGCCAGCTCGCCGATCGCCGACGAGCGCACCTCGTGCTTGAGGTTGTTGCGCAGCTCGGCCTCGATGTCGCGCACCGCGAGCTCGAGCGAGGTGACCGTGACCTGTCGCTTGTGGCAGGCGCGCTGCAGGCCCTCGAGGAGCTTGCGCTGGTCGAACGGCTCGCGCAGGCCGGAGGACTTCACGACCACGATCGGCATCTCCTCGACGCGCTCGTAGGTCGTGAACCGGCGCTCGCACTCGGTGCATTCGCGCCGACGGCGGATCGCGTCCTTCGACTCGGGGACCCGAGACTCGACGACCCGATGCTCCGGCGCTCCGCAGAACGGACAGATCACGTTTTCCCCACCACTAGTGTGGATGAATCGGCCGACACGCTACATCCAGTGTCGAGGCGGTAGACAACCATGACGAACGACCCAGGGCAAGTCCGCCGACCGCGGAGCTTTCCGGTCGTAGCGGACGTCGTCGAACGATCGGCGGTTTTGGTGCTGAAGGTGCCCGAGGTCGATGGTCGAGGACGGCCGTGGCCGTCAGCGAGCCGGCGGCGGCGGACCGGCGACCGCCTGCGCCAGCGCGTCCACGGCATCGGGCCAGAACGCGGTCCCGCCAGCCGCGCGGATCGCCGCGAGCGCCTGGGCGCGGCTGTCCGGCTCGTTCGCGCCGTCGCCGATCAGCGCCGCCCACGCATCCGCGACCGCCAGCACGCGTGCCTCCTGCGGGATCTCGTCCCCGCGGGGGTGCTCGCCCTTGGGCCCGCCGTCCCAGCGCAGCGCTCGGGCGCTCACCCAGTCGGGCGCCTCCGGATCGGACTCGTCCTCGGCGGCGGCTCGCACACTTGCGACGCGGGCCGTATCCCAGCCCAGCCGCTGGGCGATCTCCTCCGCGGCCCTCGCGGCCCTGGCCCGCCGCTCGCTTCGCGCATCGACGATCGCCAGCGCCGACTCGTGCACCGCCACGAGGTCCCGTCCGGCCGTCTTGGCCGCATAGAGCGCGGCGTCGGCGTTCGCGTGGAGCTCCTCCGCGCTGGCGGCGCCGTCACGGTCGGCGACGCCGAGCGAGACCGTCACCGTTCCGATGCCGCCGGGCATCGGCTGACCTGCGATCGCACGGCGCGCTCGCTCGGCCGCCTGCCACGCCTCGGCCAGACCGGTGTCGGGCATGAGCCACGCGAACTCCTCGCCCCCGACCCGCGCGACCAGGTCGCTCGCCCGGGCGATCGCCGTCAGCCGGCTGGCGAGCTCGGCGAGCGTGTGGTCTCCGGCGGGATGGCCGAACTCGTCGTTGACCGCCTTGAAGTGATCGATGTCGAGCATCGCGACCGAGAGCGGTCGGCGGCGGCGGACGGCAAGGGCCATCTCGCGCCGGAGCTGCTCCATGTAGGACCGCCGGTTGGCGAGCCCGGTGAGGGCGTCGGTTCGCGCCTCGACGCGCAGCTCGGCCCGGCGATGGAGGTTGCCGAGGCCGATGCCCAGCACGTGCGCCGCCACACTCGGATCCGGTGCCGACTCGGACGCGCCGTCCACCCAGATGGCACCCCAGGGCTCGTCATCGACGCGCACCGCTGTGACCGCCAACACACCGGACTCGGTCTCGCGCCGGACGTCGCGGGTGTCGGTCCTCACCTGCTCGACGAGCTCGCGAACCGTGTCCTCGTGCCCGTTCTGGCCGCCGACCCGGGCCAGCTCGCGGGAGCCTTCGGGCCCGAACCGAACGACCCCGGCGGCGTTCGCCTCCGACGCGGCCCGGGCCGCGGCCGCCGCGAGGTCGGGGATCCCGGCCGACTGCCCGGCTTCGGTGTCGACGATTCCCTCGGCGAGCTCGCGCAGCGCCTCTGCCCGCGTCGCGTCGCGATCCGCCCGCACCCGCAGGCGCCGCTCGCGGCTGGCCCCGGCGACGGCGATGCCCACGACGACGAGCGCTGCGATCACGATCAGCGCGAGGACGATCGCCGGCACCAGCAGCGACGGCGAGTCCGACGAGAAGACGACGAGCCACTCGCGTCCACCGACGTCCAGGACGGCCGTGCTGCTTGCCCCCGCCTCCTCGCCGTCCACGAGCACGACCGCTCCGTCGCGCACCTCGACCGCCGATCCGAGGTCGGCGACCGTGCCGAGCTCGCCCGACTCGAGCACGACCGCGATGGCGCCCGGAACAACCGCCCCGTCCGGCGTTCGCCGAACCGCCTCGCGGACGAGCACGAGCGCGTCCTCGTTCTGCGGTGCCGCGAGGACCGTCTCCCCGCTTGCGCGAGCCGCCTCGAGCGCAACCGGCACACCGGGAAGGCTCGTGAGGTCGGTCCCTTCCGCCAGGACGGCGCCGTCGGACTCGACGATCCTCACCGGGTAGCTCGCCTGCCCGTCGATCGCGAGCCGAGGCGCCCACGCGACCGCGGTGATGTGCGGATCGGAGAACGCCGCGCCCGCGATCTGCACCAGCTGCTCGCGCTCGCCGGCCTCCTCGGTCTCGACGATCGCCTCGGCCGCGATGGCCAGGGCGAGCGCGTCCTCCACCTCGGTGTCGATTCGCGCGCTCGCGGCGACCGCTTCGGCGATGCGTTCCGACCGCGCGTCGTCCTGGCGCGAGTCGTGCCAGGCAACGCTGATCCCGACACCGATCAGGGCGATCACGAGGGCAGCAATGACGAGAGCGATCGAGCGCACGCTCATGCTTGGCCTATCGGGCGATCCGGCACCGATGATGAGCGACTATGGCGTGTGGAGCCGACGGCGAGCCGGACCGCCCGTCACACCGCAACTGCGACCGACCGGCGCGAAGCGCCGCTCGCGCTCGCTAGTCCAAGAAGCTGATGTGGTTGATCGGCCAGTAGATCAACTCGGCCTGACCGATCACGTTGTCCTGCGGCACGAACGGGTCGGGCGACCAGCGGCTCGAGTCGCAGGAGTCCGGCCGGTTGTCGCCCAGCA
The DNA here is from genome assembly GCA_028285405.1 of Thermoleophilia bacterium. GTDB lineage: Bacteria > Actinomycetota > Thermoleophilia > Miltoncostaeales > Miltoncostaeaceae > JANQPH01. Next base: position 177,032 of record JANQPH010000044.1, on the reverse strand, counting down.
CGAACAGGCTGTCCTCCGGCACCACAGGGATGCTGTTCGGGCCTGCGGCCGGAATCTCGTAGTCCGGCTGCACCGAGCCGGGCACGTCGTCGCGCTCGCCGTTGACGAACGTGACCCCGTTCTCGACGGTGATCTTGTCGCCCGGCAGACCGATGACCCGCTTCACGAACGGGATGTCGCCGCTGCCATCACCCGGGCACGACTGGACCGCCGCCGGCGGCGGGTCGAACACGATGATGTCCCCGCGCTCGATGTCGCGGACCTTGTAGATGACGCGGTTCGCGATGATGCGGTCGTTCGACTGGATCGTCGGCTCCATCGATGCCGTCGGGATCTCGTACGGCTTGGCGACCGCCGCCTGGATGATGAAGGCGAGCACGATCGCGACCGCGACCGGCAGCACGATGTCCTTGACGACGCGACGCATCGGACGAAGCTAGCGCGCTCGATGTGGTGGCCGGCCCGAGGCGGGCTCAGCCAGCACGCTTGCGCGACCGCTGGTGGACGAAGAGCGCCGCACCGATTCCGGCCGCGCCAGCCGCCGCGACGATGCCGATGATGAGCGCGATGCTCGCTCCACCGTTGTCGTCACCGCTGTCGGCGGCGACGGCGATCTCCTCGCCGCAGGGCTCACCCTCGACCGCGATGTTCGTGACGCGGGCCTCCTGGATGATGTCCACGGCCGCGCCGTACTGGCGCTCGTCGGCCTGGGCGAGATCGAGCGCCTCGTTGAACTCCTCGACCGTATAGCAGCCGTTGATCTGCCCGTTGTCGTCAAAATCGTCGAGGATGTCCTGACCGTCGGCCAAGGCCGCAGCCGGAAGCACGAGGAGCCCGGCGATGAGGACGAGTACGAGAGTGAGGCGACGAATCAGTTCGGCAACCCGGCAGGTGGTCGGGGCATGAATCCCCTGGGCGTCGCGGATCGTACCGAGGGCCTCGGGGGCGAACAAGACGCGAGGGCACCCAGCCTGGTTGGGCTCGGCCTTCTCGTCGGCTGGGCCGTGCTCGTCTGCGCCGGCGCCGGGATCGACCTGGCGGACGGGCTCGGCGGTCCCGGCTCGGCCGGGCTCGCGTTCGGCCTCGTCATCGCGGCCCCCGCCGCCGCGTGGGCGCTGATCGCCGCTCGTGACGCCGCGGCCTTCCGGGCGCCCGCGACGATCGTCGCCCTGGCCGGCGCCGGGGGCCTGGTCCTCTGGACCGCCGCCTCGATGGGGTGGGCCGCCGCTCCCGATCTGGCCTGGCTCGACGCGAACCGCACCGCCCTGGCGCTGTCCGCGCTGATCGCCGGTGTCGGCCTCGGCGCCCTGATCCCGCACGCCGGACGGTGGCTCGCCATCGGCCTGTCGGTCGTGGCGATCGCGCCTGTCGGCTGGGCGCTCGCGACCAAGCTGCTTCCGGCCAGCGTCGTGGGCGAGAGCGCAGCCGGGCGACTGTCCGAGCCGGTCACGTACTCGAACGCGCTCGGCCTCATCACCGTCATCGCCGTGCCCGGCACGCTCGTCGCCGCCATGTACTCCCGGCCCCGATCGTGGGTCGCCCCCGTGGCCGCAGCGTGGGTCAGCGTGCTCGTCGCCACATGTGCCGCGACGCTCTCGCGGAGCAGCCTGGCGCTCCTGGTCGTCGCGGCGGTGGTCACGATCGGCGCCAACCCGCAGTGGCGCCGCGGGCTCGCGACGGCGGTGGCCGGCGCCCTCGGCGCGATCGTGCCCGTGAGCTTCGTGGTCGCCTCCGACGCGCTCACGTCGGTCACGGCATCCGAGTCGGCACGGACATCGGCGGGCGCGGGCCTCGCGTGGCGTCTCGTCGTCGGAATCGCCATCGCGGCCGCGCTCATGGCGCTCTACGATCGCTGGGTCGAGCGGCGCGGCAACCGGAGCGCCGTCGCGACGGGCCTCCTCGTCGCCGCCCTCGCGGCGGGTGCGCTGGCGGCGACCCCGACGCAGGCCGAGGCGGAGTGGCGCACGGTGCCGGCCGAGGTGACCGCGGCGTCGCTCACGAACGAGCGGGAGCGCCTCGCGAGCGGATCGTTCAACAACCGGACGAGGTGGTGGGGCGAGGCGTACGACGGCTGGCGCGCGGCGCCGTTCGTCGGGGCCGGCGCGGGCGGCTTTCGAATCGTCCAGCTGCAGGAGCGGGACGACAACCAGGACCAGCTGCGCACGGTCGAGCCCCATCAGGTCCTTCTGCGAACGCTCTCGGGGACCGGCCTCATCGGCGCCGTGCTGCTGATCGTGGCGGCCGCCGGCATCGTGTGGGGAGCGACCGGCGCGGTGCGGCGCGGGCCCTGGGTGGAGGTCGGCGGTCCGCTCGCGATCCTCTCGGTCGTCGCGCTCCAGAGCCTCGTCGACTGGACGCTTGCGATCCCGGCCCTCGGCGTCGCGGGCGCGGCAGCGGCCGGAGTGCTGCTGGCCCACGCCGCCCCGGGGCGCGCCGAGGTCGCGAACGCCTCGACCGGTGCGTATCTCGCGCCGGTCGCCATCGTCGTCGCGGTGCTCGCGATGGCCAGCGGCGTGCTGCCGTGGGCATCGCAGCAGGCGGTCACGGCATCCCAGAACGCGCTCGCCGATGGAGACGTCGACACGGCGCTCGATCGGGCGAACCTTGCCGAGACCCTGAACCCGCTCTCACCCCAGCCCATCTGGGCCGAGGCCGAGGCGTATGCGGCCGCCGGCGAGCCGGCTCGTGCCCTCGGCGCCTATCTGCGGGCGGCCGAGCTCCAGCCGGACAACCCCGCGACCTGGCGCCGTGTCGGCCTCGCGGCGGGCGACTCGGACATCGGGGTCGCCGCGTGGCAGCGAGCCGTCGTGCTCGATCCCAAGGACGAGCAAGCCCGGACGCGATCGGGGTTCCCGCCCGAGGAGCTCGAGTAGCGGCCCGTCAGGTCTTGCCGATGACGCTCGCGTCCTGCGAGCGAGGTCTCTTGGTGACCGGAACCCGCCTGCGCAGCCTCGGCACGAGGGCCGCCGCCTCGAGCACGATCCTGGTCCCCATCTTGGACGTGCCGCGTGACCGCTCGCTGAACGTGATCGGGATCTCCAGGACGCGGTAGCCCATGCGGAGCGCGCGGTAGGTCATCTCGATCTGGAATCCGTACCCGGCCGCGGCGACCCGCTCGAGCGGGATGGCCTCGAGGACCTCAGCCCGCCAGCACTTGAAGCCACCCGTCAGATCGCTGACCGGAACGCCGAGGATCGCCTTGGCGTAGAGGCAGCCCCCCCTGCTGATCGCGCGCCGGAGCGCTCCCCACTTGGTGACACCCCCGCCCCGCACGTAGCGCGACCCGAGCACCAGATCGGCGGACTCCGCCGCCACGACGAGCTCGGAGACCGCCGCCGGATCGTGCGAGAAGTCGCAGTCCATCTGGACGACCAGATCGGCGCCGCGCGCCAGCGCGTGGGCGAACCCCTCGCGGTACGCCGGCCCGATGCCCTGCTTCTCGGGGCGGACGACCACATCGACCCGCGGGTCCCGACCGGCGACTGCGCGGACGAGCCCCGCGGTCCCGTCCGGAGAGGAGTCGTCCACGACCAGCACGCGCCCGTCGAGGTCGCCGCGGTCGAACACCCCGGTCAGCGCCTCGAGCATCGGAACGACGTTCTCGGCCTCCTGGTAGGTCGGGAGCACGACCCAGACCGTTGGGCGGGTGTCCGAGCTCACCGCGACTCAGAAAGCGCGACGCCGAACGTGAACGGGCCGTCGAGGGACCTGTCGTCGTCACGACGCGTGGCCCCGGGCAGGTCGGCGACACGGACCCCGATGACGGGCGAGCCGCCCGGGGAGGGGGTGATCTCGAGGCTGGTCTCGCTCCAGCGACCGTCGCCGCCGCCGGCGATCGGCGCGACCGAGTACTGGGACCCGGCGTCATCCCACACCTCGACGCTGCCCCGGCCGGGCTCGAGCGGTTCCGTCTCGGCGAGATCGGTCGTCAGAACCGCGAGCGTCAGGACGGCGCGCTCGCCGTAGTCCTCGAGGCCCCAGAGACAGACGGCGGCGTTCTCACGCATGCGCGCCTGGCCGATCGGGAGCAGCCGCGCGAACGCGCTCGCGGCACGCGCCGGTGCCTTGGGCGCCTCGGCGATCGGCGCGGATCCGCTCGGCCGGTCGGGCGGCTCGGTCGCCGTGCGCTCCGGAAGGAGCGGGACCGACAGCTCCCACGGTCCGCCCGACAGCGGCTTGGCCGTCCCGCCGCCGCGCCGCCCCGGGTTCGTGCGCATCAGCTCCGTCACCCGCAACCGCAAGTCGCTGGCGTCCGACGGAAGCTCGGGCGACAGCCAGATCGTCGCCTGGGCCGCTCCCAGCCCGGTCTCGAGCGACACGGTCCGGACCTCGTACTCGCGCCCGGCGTCGTCCCACGCCTCGACCGCGGTGTCCGGGTCCAGGCCGATGACGCCCGGCGCCTCGCTCAGCACCAGCAGCGGCACCGCCGCACCCTCCGAGAAGTGCTCGATCGCAAGCGCCATCACGACCGTCTCGCCACCCCGGACCCACACCCCGCTGGGCAACAGGCCGCCGAAGCGATCGGCCGCGCGATCGGCCGGGCGCGCGAGGGTCTGGGTCGCGCCCTCAGGTTCGTCTGACGACATGCGCACACGCTAGCGCCCTCGCTTCGCACGGGCGCACCGCGGGTGGCACCTAGACTGGCACCGTGCCCAGGCCGCTCGTCTTCCTCCACCCGTTCCCGCTGGACTCCACGTTCTGGGACGACCTGATCGGCGAGCTGCCGTCGGACCGCGAAGCGCTGTGCGTCGACTTTCCGGGGTTCGGCGAGGCGACACCCCGGCCGGACGCGAGCGTCGTCGGCGTCGCCGACGAGGTCGCCACCGAGATCGCCCGGCTGGGAGGCCGAGCGGTGCTCGTCGGGTGCTCGATGGGCGGGTTCGTCGCGCAGTCGGTCGCGGTCCGGCATCCCGAGCGCGTCGCCGGCCTGGTGCTCACGGGCACGGCTGCCGCGAACGATCCGCCCGAGCGCAGATCGGAGCGCGATCAGGCCATCGCGCGGGTCGCGGCCGACGGCCCCGACGCGTACGTCGCCCAGTTCGCGGGATCCCTCCTGGCCGAGCCATCCGACCCGACCGTCCGAGCGCGCGTGCTGGCGATCGCCGGCCGAGCATCGGGTGAGGGGGTGATGGGCGCCCTCGCGGCGCTGCGCGACCGTCCCGACCGGAGGGCCGACCTCGCACGGATCGGCGCCCCGACGCTCGTCATCGCGGGCGAGACGGACCCCCGGACGCCGCGCGCCGCGATGCAGGAGCTGGCGGACGGGATCCCGGGTGCGCGGCTCGTGATCGTGCCCTCGGCCGGGCACCTCGCGCCCATGGAACGGCCGGCCGAGGTCGCCGCCCACATCCGCACGTTTCTGCTCGAGGCGGCGATCGACGCGGGCTGAGGTCGGGCGCGTGAGATGGGGACGTTGACAGGGTCGCGCTTGGGTTTGACGCCCCCGCCAGGCGCGGCATACTTCGGGGTTGCGTTTCGTCGCCGGCACGAGCCGGAAGGAGTCCAGCGCTGCCCAGTCTTCCCCCAGCGATCGAGCTCGCCTCGACCTCTCGCGGCAAGGGCCACGAAGTCCTTGCCCTCCACGATCTCGGCCAATCCGGCGAGACGGTGCTGGATGCCCTGGCGCCGCTCGCGCGGGAGGGCTTTCGGATCACGGCTCCCGACCTTCGCGGACACGGCGGATCGCCATCCCCGCCGAACCCCTGGAGCATCGACGACTTCGCGTCCGATGTCGCACGTGTCGTCGGCTCCGGCCCGGGCCAGGCGCTCGTCGTCGGAGTGGGCCTCGGCGGCGCGACCGCCCTCGCCCTCGCCCTCGGGCACCCCGGTCTGGTGACCGGACTCGTCGTCGGCGGCGTGGGGCCGCGCAGCGAGGACGCGGACGGCCAGGACAGATGGATTCGGGCCGCGCGGGGGATCCGCGAGCGCCTCGGCGAAGGCGGCGAGGGCATCGCCCTGGCCGCTGAGGCCATGGGCACCCGGCCGGACTGGCGCGGAGCGCTCCCGCAGATCGAGACACCGGCGATCGTCCTCGCCGGGGCGGATGATCGCGTCGTCGCGGTCGAGGCGCAGCGCGAGCTCGGCGCGTGGATCAGAGGGTCGCGCTTCGCGCAGATCCCGGACATCGGCCACGACCTGTGGGCCGATGCCGCGGAGGACATCGCCGGAGCCGTTCGCCGCGTCGCCGGCGTGGGCTCGCCGGCCGTCGCAGCCTGAGGCACCCGGCGCCGGGCCTCAGTCCGAGCTGAGGCCTGCGCTCGCGCTGTCCGCGGCGGCCAGCAGGTCGCCCGGCGACAGCGGGTCCTCGGCCCGAATCCGCACCGTGACCGGCGCCGGGGGCGCCCAGTCCGCGGTGACCGAGCCGCCGCTTGCGCCGAACAGCTCGTCGGCCGACTCACCGAGCTCGGCCAGCGCGCGCTCCGCGCCCGCCGCGGTGCTCGGCACGGCCCGCCGGTCCAGCACCCGGACCCGCAGCTCGTCGGTGCGCGCCGACAGCGAGCCGTTCGGCGGCTGCTCGTCGGCGAAGGCGGTGATCGCCCGAAGGGCGTGCGCCGCGCACCAGCCGACCGCGGCCCGAAGATCGGCTGGTCCGGCGGTGCGCTTTCGCGTCACACGCAGCCCGAGATCTCCGTCGGCGAGGTCGATCGCGTAGTCGAGCTCGTGCGCCACGAGCATCACGACCGGCCCGTGGTGGACGTGGCGGTAGTCGGCGACGTCGATCAGCGTGCCGGGCACGGCGCCGCGCTGGATCCAGCCGTGGAACACGCCGATCATCCCGTCGATGTCAACGCCGTCGGGGGCGTTCAGCGGAACCGTGACCGCGACCCGATCGACGACGAGCTGCTCGGTCGCCGGCATCAGACGGCCGCCGACTGGGCGCCGGTCTCGCGGATCTCGAACGCGTAGCACGCGTCGATGAACAGCGCGGTCTCCTCGAGCAGGATGCGGATGCTGTCCGCGTCCAGGCGTCCCGGGCCCTGCTCGTGCCGCTCGAACAGCGGCCGGGCGAACTTGCCCTTGGCGAACCGATCGAAGAACCGCTCCGTGTCGTAGAACCGCTCCTTGAACTCCTTGACGACCGCGTCGGGATCCTCGGGGGGGAGGATGGTCTCGGCACGCACCAGCGCCTCGGCCGCCGACAGCATCGCGCGGTAGGCGCGCTCGTCCGCCCGGACCAGATCGCCGTCGTCGAACGCGATCTGCGCGTCGAAGGAGAGGCTTTCGGCGCTCGAGAGCTCGAGTGTCGTGCTCGACACGACCTCACCGGCGCACTCGCCGATGCCCATGTCGTCCTTGGTGAACTCGCGCGCGTCGCCCCAGTCGGTGTAGGGCGTCGGGTCCTCGTCGTGGGTGGGGATCGACTTGAAGGGCTCGATCAGCGCACCCAGCTCCTTCTTGCCGAGGCGGGTCGTGAAGTCCTGGAAGGTCTCGTCGGACTGACGCTCGGCCGCAAAGCGGGACGTGATCGCCTCGACGACCTCGGGCACCCGCTTGGAGGGCACCGCGCCGACGGCCATGCCGTAGGAGCCAGCGTTCTCGCGCCAGCGGCCGCCGAGCACCACCTGGAAGTGGGGCACGGTGTAGCCGTCGATCTTCCGGGTGTTCCCGAAGAAGCCGATGTCGGACACGTGGTGCTGACCGCAGCTGTTGAAGCAGCCGCTGACCTTGATCTTGAGCCCCTCCACGGCGGTGTCGGACGAGAACGAGCTCGCCGCAACCCGCCGACGCAGCTCACCGGCCAGACCGCGGGACGACGAGATGCCGAGCTTGCAGGTGTCGGTACCGGGGCACGAGGTGATGTCGAAGATCGTCCCGGCGCCCGGCTCGGCGAGGCCGATCTCCGCCAGCTCGCGGTAGAGCTCGGGCAGGTCGCCCTCGCTGACCCAGCGCAGGATGATGTTCTGCTCGACCGTCGTGCGGATGGCGCCGCCGACATAGCGACGCGAGACCTCGGCCAGCGCGCGCGCCTGATCCGCGGTCAGGTCGCCGAGCGGGAGCGCGATGGTGGCGGCGACGTAGCCGTCCTGGCGCTGGCGGTAGACGTTCGAGTCGAGCCAGGCGCCGAAGCCCTCGGGCGCGTTCTCGGGCGCGACGAGCGGTGCCGCGTCACGCGCGGGCTCCTCGTCGAAGTCGCCCACGTTGGGCAGGTACGAGGTCCACCGCGGGTCGTACGGCAGGATCGCGCGCTCCTCGTCGATCAGCCGGCGGAACTCCTCGATGCCGAGCTTCGCCACGAGGAACTTGATGCGCGCGCGGTTGCGGTTCTTCTTCTCGCCCTCACGGCCGAACACCCGACCGACGGCCTGGGCCACCGGCAGGAGCTCTGACGCCGGTACCCACTCGTAGAGCTGCTTGGCCTGGTGCGGCGTCGTCCCGAGGCCTCCGCCGACGTAGATCTGGAAGCCGTGCGTCGGCACCCCGTCGACGTCCCGGATCTCGGCGATCGCGCCGAAGTCGTGCATCATCACCAGCCCGCACGGCTCGCCCGCGCAGCCTGAGAACGCCGGCTTGAACTTGCGCCCGAAGTCCTGGCAGTCGGGGTGTCCCAGCAGGAACCGGAAGAGCGCGTCCGCGTAGGCCGTCACGTCGAACACCTCGGTGCGGCAGACGCCGGCGATCGGGCAGCCGGTCACGTTGCGCACGCCGTTGCCGCATGCCTCTCGCGTCGTGATCCCGACCGAGGCCAGGCGACGCATCATGTCCGGCGTGTCCTCGATGTGGATGAAGTGCAGCTGGACGTCTTGGCGCGTCGTGATGTGGAGGATGTCGTCCGAGTACTCCTCCGCGCACTCGGCGAGCACCTCGAGCTGGTCGGGCGTGACCCCCCCGTACGGGATCTTGATCCGCTGCATCCCCGGCGCGTCCCAGAAGGTCTCGGGACCCTTGGTGAGATCGCCGGCAGGAAACCGGAGCTCACGCGACGCGACGCCGTCGTGCCGCTGGCCGTTGTCGTACCGCTGGCCGTAGACGCCGCGGCGAAGACGCGTCTCGGCGAAGACGCGCTCGTCGACCTTGCCCTGCTTTCGAAGCTCGACTTGGCCCTCGAAGACGTCGATCTCCTCGGCGAGCATGGGCTCCATCTCTTCATCGAGCGCCTCGCGCCAGCTGACTCCGCTCACGAGCGGTCCTCCACGATCGATCACTGGTGGGCGAGAAATTACCACATAACCTGGGGACTTCCGTGGATTGTGCTCGGAATACCCCGAACGGGGTCGGCAGAGGCCCCGGATACGATCCCCGCCCTCTTGAGTGACCAGCGCGGCATCGCCGCCGTGCGCGAGGCCCAGGGTGCGCCGGGTTCGTACGGGCCCGGATCAGACGGCGGGTCAACGTCGGAATCAGGCAATCGTGGCCGACGCTCGACGCAGAGGAGCGCTTCCTGGTCTCCAAGCGCGCCGAGCGACGACTTCGCACTGCTCGAGACCGTGCTTGCCTTCAACTACGGACAGGATCTGCGGCGCGTCACCGTGCCCACGCTCGTGACGCACAACCAGGACGACCAGTTCATGCGGAACCAGTCACCATGGGCGTTCCGCCTGCTGACGAGCCTCGCGCCCGAGAACAAGGAGCTCGTCTTCCTCGATGCCGCGATCGGGGGTCAGCTGCACGACCAACCCGTCGGGCCCCAGGTCGGGCAGGAGATCGTCTTCGACTGGCTCGGGGAGCGCCTGGGGGTCTGAGGTGAGCCGGGTGGGCGGTTACCGCGCCGGCTCGTCCCCCTCATCTTCGTCCTCGTCCTCGAGGACGTCGTCCAGCAGCTCGTCGTCCTCGATCTCCTCGAACTCGGCCTCGTCCGCGTCGTCGGTCTCCCCGCCCTCTTCCTCCTCGCGGTTCGCGACATCGGCCAGCGATCGGATCACCTGAACGCACATCGCGTCCCCGACCGCGATCTGGATCTGGCTGCCGTCGGCGTCGTCGAAGGTGAGCGTCCAGTGTGGGACGCCACCCTGAGGCGTGGCCTGCGGCGGGGTCACCGACACCCCCGTGACGTTCGGTGTCAGTGCCCAGAAGAGTCCTTCGGGCAGACCCGCCGGCACCGGCTCCCAGTCCGACGCGTCCGGCAGCGACTCGCGATGAGGCTCCGCGTCGGTGAACGCCTTCATCAGGTTGCCGGCGTCGCCGACGCCGAGCGGCACGCTCATCATCACGTTGCCGCCGCTCTCGAACGCCAGGATCGCGACCGGCATCGTCGCCGGATCCTGCCCCTCCTGCGCCTCGACGCCGACGTTGAAGGGCTGGCAGTCGAAGCCAGTGGCCTGGAAGGCGATGGTCTGCCTCACGCGCACGCTCCTGTCACGGTGGTACCGTCGAACGGGTGCGCCACTCCACGGCTTCTCGTGGCGGTGGCTGGACGGGGCCGATTCTCACACACCCCGGCCAGCCGCGTGTCCGCCGACTCTCACACCCGGTCGTACCCGAACAGCTGCTGAGCGCGCTGGCCGACGAGCCGTGGCCGGCCATGGCCAGCCACCGTGGCGCGACCGTCGTCGCCGCCGGCCCGTGCGAGGTCGCCACCGGCGACGAGGTCTGGGGCGCGCTCGAGCGGCCGGCCGTCGAGCAGGCCGACGAGGCCGCGATGGCCGGTGGGTGGATCGGGCTGCTCGGATACGAGCTGGCGGGATCGATCGAGCGGCTCCCGACACCGGCGGAGGACCCGGCCGGCCCGCCGCGGGCGGCCCTCGCCCGGTACGAGTCCGTGGCGATCGTCCAGCCCGACGGAACGTGCGACCTGGCCACGGTCGGCAGCGAGGCCGACCTCGACCTCCTCGAGGAGCGAACGACGGCCTCGCCGTCGCCGGGCGTCACCGACCCCGCCGCGCACGAGCTCCGATCGAGCCTGCCGGCAGACCGCTACGAGGCGACCGTCCAGGCGGTGCGCGAGCTGATCGGCGCCGGCGACGTCTTCGAGGTGAACGTCGTGCAGCGCCTCGACACAGCCTGGGAAGGCGACGAGCTCGCCCTCGCCCGCGGGCTGTGGCGCGCGGCCGGCCCGACCAGCCATCGCGCCTTCCTGAAGCTCCCGGGCGGCGCGGTCGTGTCGGCGTCACCCGAGCGGCTCGTCGCCATCGACGACGGGCGCGTCTGGAGCGAGCCCATCAAGGGGACCGCCGCTCCCGGCGACGCCGGAGCGCTCGTGGCCAGCGAGAAGGATCGGGCCGAGCACGTGATGATCGTCGACCTGGTCAGGAACGACCTCGGGCGGGTCGCCTGCACCGGCACCGTCCGTGTCGACCGGCTGATGGCGCCGTACCCGATCGGCTACGCCGAACACCTCGTGAGCCGGGTCAGCGCCGATCTCACGCCGACCACGAGCGTCGGGGACGTGGTGCGGGCGGTCTTTCCCGGTGGCTCGGTGACCGGGGCTCCGAAGGTCCGCGCGATGGAGATCATCGCCGAGCTCGAGCCGGTCGCCCGGGGCCCCGCGTTCGGAAGCATCGTCGCGATGGGCCGAGACGGGTCGCTCGAGGCCAGCGTGGCGATTCGAACCGCCTGGGTGGGCCCTGGCTCGGCCCGCTACTGGTGCGGCGGCGCGGTCACGTGGGGCTCGGATCCGGCGGCCGAGCGGGCCGAGGCGTGGCAGAAGGCGACTCCGTTTCTCAGGGCGCTCGGCGACGCATGACCCCGCAGCGGCCGGGGGATGGCGTGCCGCCCGACGACCCTGGGTTCCTCCATGGCGAGGCACTCTTCGAGACACTGCGGCTCGTCGATGGTCGCCTGTGGTGGATGGAGCGCCACCTGGGTCGGCTGCGGACCTCGGCGGAGCGCTTGGGGTGGGAAGGGGTCGCGGATGAGAGCGCCCTGCGCTCGGCGCTGGCCGAGGCGGTCACCGAGCGCCCCGGGGGTGATGGCACAGAGCGCGTTCGACTTACGGCCACCAACGGCGGCCACACGGTCGTGAGCCGGGCCCCGATCGGCTCGCCTCGACCCCCCCACGCGATCACCGTGCGCGGAGCATGGAGTCGCCACCAGGTGCTCGCAGAGCACAAGACGACGAGCTACGCGGGCTACGCGCTGGCCCAACGCACCGCCGAGGCAGCTGGCACCGGTCACGCGATCCTCCTCGACGAGAACGGCGCGCCGGGAGAGGCGGCGACGGCGAACCTCTTCGTGGTCGTCGACGGTGTGCTCGCGACTCCGCCCGCGCACGGGCTTCTCAGTGGCATCGCACGGCAGGTGCTGATCGAACGCCTTCGCCCCGACGTCGAAGAGATCTCGTCCGCAGACTTCGAGCGGGCTGAGGAGGTCTTTGCCGTGAGCGCCCTTCGTGGGGCGAGTCCCATCCTCACGATCGACGGGCGCCCCGTCGGAACGGGCCAGCCGGGCCCGCGGGCCGGCGCAGCGAACGCGTCGTTGATCCGTTCCGGTATCGAGGAGGCGACGACCCCATGAGCGCGGGTGCCTGGGGTCGGCTCGCCGTGCTCGGTGGAGCCCCGATCGTGACGGCGGCGATGCTCGCCTGGAACATCGGGAACTTCGTCTTCTTCTTCGTGGCGGGTCGGCTGATCGGCCCCGACGAGTACGGCCTGCTTGCCGCGCTGCTCGCGATCACGATCGTCGCCACCATTCCCGCGGCCGCTCTGCCGGCCGCAGTCGTCCGCGCAGAGTCGGATGTCGTGCGCGCAGCTCCAGAGGCCGCCGGGGCCATCTACCGCTGGGCCCTTGGGTGGACGGCGGTGGTGCTGCCGTTCATCGCGGGAGCGGCCATTGGGATCGCGGCACTCGTTGGAGCGCTCACCGAGGCGCCCGCCGGCCCGCTCATGCTCACAGTGGCAGCGATCGCACCGATTCCTCTGCTCTTCTTGAGCCTGGGCCAGCTCCAGGCAGAGCACCGGTTTATGGGCTACTCGGGTGCCCTCAGCCTGATCGGGGTGCCGCGGGCGCCCTTCTTCCTATTGCTGCTGCCCGTCATGGCTGGCGTCTATGCCGGCCTGCTGGCAAGCGCCGGCGCAGTCGTGCTCGCGTTCGCGGTCGCCATCGCCCTCACGTGGACCAGCCTTCGCTCCCGAGTACCCGCCCCCGCGGGCGTCAAGCGTGCGTTCGTGCGCTCGCTTCCGCCCGTCACGGTCGGCCTCGTCGGCGTTGCCCTCCTGGCCCAGGCGGATATCGTCGCCGCCGAAGTGAGCCTCGCGGGCGACACCGCCGGTCGGTTCGCCGCGGTCGCCGTCCTCGGCAAGGCCGTCGTCCTCATTCCGCAGGGGGTCTCGGTAGCCGTTTTGCCGCGCGTCGCAGCACGAAAAGCCGCCGGGCAAGACACCGGCCCTCTGCTGGCCCTCGCTGTTACCGCCACGGTCGTGGGGGGGTTGGTCGCGACGGCAGTGGCCGCGGTCATCGCGAAGCCGCTCATCGAGCTGACCTACGGGTCAGACTTCGCCGCGTCGTCGGACCTTCTCGCCCCGATCGCCCTCGTATCGACGCTACTCGGTGTGCTGATCGTGCTCACGAACCACCATGCGGGACGCCGGGGGGACCGATTCCTGTGGGTGATCGGCCTGATGGCGCTTGCGCTACCGCTGCTGTTCGTCGCGCTTCACGGGAGCGCAACGCAGCTGATCGTCGCCGATGCGATCGCCTACTCGGCGATCCTCGTCGTGCATGAGCTGATCTACGGGCGCGGCCCTGACGGGATCGTCCGGGGCGTCTATCTGCTGCTGCGGCACGGGCGCGCAGCCCTCGCTCCGACCGCGTTGCCGGACCGCACCGGCCTGGGCTAGGTTGCCGCGATGCTGACGTCCCCGCTTGATCGCGTCCGCAACGTCGCTCGGAAAGCGGCGGTCCGAGAGCGGCTCACGGCCCTGGCGGGCGCGGCTCGAGCAGTTGACGCTGGCCGCCGGCTCGTGGCGCTCGAGGTGGCGATGTTTCCGCTGCGCCCAGTCGTTCTCGTCGCCAGCCGGGCAACCCGGCGCGGACCGGGGCCGATCTGGCGCTCTCTGACGCAGCCGTTCGGCGGACAGGAACGCCTGTACCGGCTACGGGACGGCGGTCGCTCCATCCTGATCCGCCAAGGCACGCCCGACATCTTCTCGATCTACGAGATGATCGAGAGCAGGGAGTACGCGCCGCCGCCCGAGGCGGCCGCGGCGGTTGCCGCGCTCGGGCACGCGCCGCGGGTGCTCGATCTGGGCGCCAACATCGGTCTGTTCGGGCTCTACGCACTGTCGCAGTGGCCGGACGGGCAGATCACCTCGATCGAGGCCGACCCCGACAACATGCGCGTGCTCGACTCGAACGTATCCGCCAACAGCGACGCCGACTGGACGGCGACGTGTGCCTTTGCCTCAGACCGCGAAGGCGAGGTGGCGTTCGCATCTGGGCACTTTGCGGTGTCCCGCGGTGCGACAGACGGAGGCGCACGCGCCAACTCGGTCGTCCCCGCGCTGGACGCGTTCGATCTGCTCGCCAACTGCGACTTCGCGAAGATCGACATCGAGGGGGGCGAGTGGCCGATCCTCGCGGATCCTCGGCTGGCGGACGCCCCTGCTCGAGTGATCGCGCTCGAGTTCCACCCCTGGGGGGCACCCGGTGAAGATGCCGGCTCGCACGCCGCCCAGCTCCTTGGCGCGGCAGGCTACGAGACCGCCGTCGCGTTCCGAAACGATGACGGCACCGGGATCATCTGGGGCTGGAGACCCTCGCCCTAGGATTCGAGCTTCGCCGCATGGGCGGGTGCGAGCGGCCTTAAGGGCTGTCCCGCTCGTCGCGCTCCGCGACGCGCTTTCCGAGGAGTCGCATCGCCTTCAGGCCGAGCGAGAGCTTCTCCCGGTCGTCGGTCTTCGAGATGTCGAGGCCGCTCAGCTCGGCGATCCGATCCAGCCGATATCGAACCGTGTGCCGGTGCGTGTAGAGGGTGTTGGCCGTCGCCGCCAGGTTGCCGTCGTGGCCCAGGTACGTCGACAGCGTGCCGACCAGGTCGGTCTGGTACTGCTCGTCGTAGTGCACGAGCGGGGCGAGGGTCTGCTCGTAGAAGCGCGCGAGCTCGTCGGGCCGGTCGGCGAAGATCTGGAAGAGGAGCTTGTAGGTGCCGGTCTCCTCGAAGGTGATCACGTCACCCACCCGGCCGAGCCGCTCCCCGATCGAGAGCGCGAGCCGCGCCTCCTCGAGCGCGGCGCCGAGCCGGTCGGCGTCGGGCGTGAACCGTGAGACCGCAAGCGTCAGCGCCAGCCCCGGAACGGTCTCGCGCGTCGCCCCCAGGAGCCGCTCGGCGGCCGTCGTAGCGGCGGCCTCGATCTCCTCGCCCGAGGCCTCGCGCAGCTCCTCGGGCGTGGGCGGCAGGAGGCACAGCAGCTGCCCCGCGTCCCACTCGACGAGCGACAACGGCCAGCTGAGTCCGATCGTGGCCTGCGCCTGCTGCACGAAGCGGCGGATCAGCCGCTGGTCGGTGATGACCCGGCCTTCGGTGTGGGGGTCGTGAAGCCGGCCGAGGATCGCGACCGCGCCCCCGGACAGGTCGGCCCCGAGGTTGCGGGCGCGACGCACCAGCGAGTCGCGGTTGACGGCCTCGCCGGCGAGGAGCTCCTCGATCAGCTCGCCGCGCAGGCGGGCCTCGGTCTCCATGCGGGCCGTGTCCCGCGCCCGCTCGAGCGTGCACGCCACGCCGAGCTCGGTGAGCACCGCGAACTGGTCCGGATCGGGCGGGGGCGGTCGCCACACCACGATTACGCCGACGGTGTCCGAGATGCCCTCGATCGGAAAGCGGATCAGGTCCTCGAGCTCCATCTCGATGAACGGCCCGAGGATCGACGCCGGCCCGTGGCCGCGAGCCCGGCCGATCGCCTCGTCGAGCAACCGCTCCTGCGACTCGGTCAGGCCCGTGACCGCCGCAATGTCGAGGTAGTCGTCGAGGATCGCCACGCCCGCGCCGACCAGATCGCTCGCGACGCTCGCAAGGCCCGGGTACCCGGTGCCCTCGAGGAGCTCGCGGCGGAACTTGTCGCGCGCCTCGGCCGCCCGGTGCAGCCCGCCGCCCGCCGACAGCACCGCCGCCACGTCGGCGAGCACGGCACCCCAGGGCGCTCCCCGGCGCACGACGACCGTCGGGACCGACAGCGGCTCGGCCGGCGGGACGCGAGCGAGCACCACCGTGCAGCCCGACGGCAGCGGCGCGCGCGGCACGTCCGGGAACGCGACGATGCTGCTGCGCTGCGGCGGCGCGTCGGGGTCCGCGAGCGTCAGGCTGCGAACCGGGACGTCCGGATTGGCGTCGGCGGGCACCACCCGGGCGCCGGCGAGCGCCGGAACCGCGAGGAGGTCCGCCAGCGTCGCGCCCCCGCTCACCACCTCGGGGCGCTTGCGCTCCGGGCTCGTCTTGGCCTTGCTCGCCTTGGTGCTCATTTCGTGAGGATTGGGGTCGATTGGATCGTGGTCAAGCCGCGACGCGGGTCACGGGCCGATGTTTGTCCCTGCGTCCAAGGCCGGTGGTCCGTGCTTTGTGCACATCAACAAGGCCGATCGTGACCTGCGACCATAGTCTGGCTCGCTGCGGAGCCCGTACCGACAAGGGTTCCGGAATCCGCAACACCAACGAACGCGCCCCACGTCCGTCGCCGTGTCACGGCCCCCGGTCGGGCGCAGGAGGATCACCAAGCCAGATGCCGAGTCGCGAGATGAATGTGGTCAGCGCTCGCTGGAGCGCCAACGGCAACGGAATCGGCCAGGTCGATCTGACCAACCCGGCCAACTCGAACTTCGGGTCGAACGTCTTCGACGCGAACGCACAGCGACAGATGCTCCCGAAGGCCGTCTACCGGGCCCTCGAGGCGACGATCGAGCGCAGCGAGCCGCTCGACCCGGCGCTCGCCGACGCTGTGGCGCTCGGAATGAAGGATTGGGCGCTCAGCAAGGGAGCCACCCACTTCACGCACTGGTTCCAGCCGCTGACCGGCTCGACCGCAGAGAAGCACGACAGCTTCTACGGGCCGGTGGGTGACGGCACCGCGCTCGCCGAGTTCTCCGGCAAGGAGCTGATCCAGGGCGAGCCCGACGCCTCCAGCTTCCCGACGGGCGGCGTGCGCGCGACGTTCGAGGCCCGCGGCTACACCGCGTGGGACCCGACGAGCCCCGCGTTCATCATCGAGAACCCGAACGGCTCCTACCTGTCGATCCCGACCGCGTTCGCGTCGTGGACCGGCGAGGCGCTCGACAAGAAGATCCCGCTGCTCCGCTCGATGGAGGCGCTCAGCAAGGCCGCCATCCGCGCGCTCGGGATCATGGGCGACCCGACCGACCGCGTCTTCACCACGATCGGGCCCGAGCAGGAGTACTTCCTGATCGACAAGCACTACTTCTACCAGCGCCCCGATCTGATCGCGACGGGCCGCACGCTCTACGGCGCCAAGCCGGCCAAGGGCCAGGAGCTCGACGACCACTACTTCGGGTACATCGCCGAGCGAGTGCTCGCGTACATGCTCGATCTGGAGCGCGAGCTCGGCAAGCTCGGCGTGCCGATCAAGACGCGCCACAACGAGGTGGCGCCTGGTCAGTACGAGGTCGCGCCGGTCTTCGAGAACTCGAACCTCGGCACCGACCACCAGCAGCTCTGCATGCAGATGATGCAAAGCGTCGCCCGCCGCTACGACCTCGTGTGCCTGCTGCACGAGAAGCCGTTCGCCGGCGTCAACGGCTCGGGCAAGCACAACAACTGGTCGATGGCGACGAGCGACGGCGAGAACCTGCTGGAGCCCGGCGAGACGCCGCACGAGAACATGAAGTTCCTGTTCTTCTGCAGCGCGGTCATCCGCGCGGTCAACATCCACCAGGGACTGCTGCGGGCATCGGTCGCGAGCTCCGGCCAGGACCATCGCCTGGGCGCGAACGAGGCGCCGCCGGCGATCATGTCGATCTTCCTCGGCGCCGAGCTCGAGGGCGTCTTTGAGGGAATCGCCGCCGGCAAGCCGCTCTCGAGCGGCGGAGGCGGACTGCTCGGCCTCGGGACCCCGGTGCTCCCGGACCTGCCGATGCACGGCGGGGACCGCAACCGGACCAGCCCGTTCGCCTTCACCGGCAACAAGTTCGAGTTCCGCGCACTCGGATCGAGCGACACGCCGAGCTTCCCGAACACGGTCCTCAACACGATCGTCGCCGAGTCGATCGACTCGCTGGCGGAGGATCTCGAGAGCAAGGTGCGCGGCGGAGCGGAGATCGAGGAGGCCGTTCGCGAGGTCATCAAGTCGACCTACGAGCAGAACAGCCAGATCGTCTTCGGTGGCGACAACTACGCCGCCGAGTGGGAGGAGGAGGCCGCACGGCGCGGGCTGCTCAACCTCAAGACGACTCCGGACGCGCTGCCGGAGCTGATCTCCGAGCAGACCGTCGCGGCGTTCAGCAACTACGGCGTCCTCAGCGAGCGCGAGCTCGAGTCACGTCACGAGGTTCGCGCCGAGCAGTACGTCATCAAGGTCAACACCGAGGCCGAGACGGCGGCGAACATCGCCCGCACGATGATCCTGCCGGCCACGGTGCGTCACCTGAACGAGCTGAAGGGCGCCGGTCAGGCCGACCTGATCGAGGAGTCCAGCGCGCTGCTGGACACGCTCACGGAGCGCATCAAGATCCTCGAGGAGGTGAACGCCGTGCACGACGACGGCGACATCGTCACCGAGGCCACCTACATGCGCGACAAGGTGCTCCCGGCGATGGAGTCGGTCCGAGAGGTCGCCGACAGGCTGGAGCGGATCGTCGCGGACGACCTGTGGCCGCTGCCGAAGTACCAGGAGATGCTGCTCATCCGGTAGGCCCCTCGGCATCGTGGAGAGGTGCCACGGCCCCCGGAGCTCGCTCCGGGGGCCGTTTTCGTTCGTGTCCCGATTGCCCGCGTCAGGGGCGCCAGTAGATTGACCCTCGGGCCAGAAGCGACAAGGGGGCGTCGATGACGCGGGAAGAGGTGCTGGCGGAGATCGAGGCGAAGAACGTCAAGTTCGTTCGGCTCTGGTTCACGGACATCCTCGGTCAGCTGAAGAGCTTTGCGGTGACCAAGGGCGAGGTCGAGGACGCCCTCGACGGCGGGATGGGCTTCGATGGCTCGTCGATCACGGGGTTCAACCGGATCGAGGAGTCGGACATGATCGCCATGCCCGACACGTCGACGTTCACGGTCCTTCCCTACCGGCCCGAGCAGGACGCGGTCGCTCGGATGTTCTGCGACGTCGTCACGCCCGACCGCCAGCCGTACGAGGGCGACCCCAGGTACGTGATGCGGCGCGCCCTCAAGCGGGCCGAGGACATGGGGTTCGATCACTACTACCTCGGCCCCGAGCTCGAGTTCTTCTACTTCAAGGACGACACGGCGACCGAGGTGCTCGATCGCGGTGGCTACTTCGATCTGACGACCCTCGACGCCGCGAGCGACCTGCGCCGCGACACGGTCACCGCGCTCGAGGCGGTGGGCATCCACGTCGAGTACTCCCACCACGAGGTCGGCCCGTCCCAGCACGAGATCGACATGCGGTACACCGACGGGCTGCGAATGGCCGACAACGTCATGACCTACCGGACCATCGTCAAGGAGATCGCCGCCCGCCACGGGGTCTACGCGACGTTCATGCCGAAGCCGATCGAGGGTGAGAACGGCAGCGGCATGCACACGCACCAGAGCCTCTTCACCGGCAGCCAGAACGCGTTCTTCGACCCCAACGACGAGTACTTCCTGTCCGAGACCGGCAAGCAGTTCATCGCCGGCCTGCTCGCCCACGCGCGCGAGATCTCGTGCGTCTTCGCGCAGTGGGTCAACTCGTACAAGCGCCTGGTGCCGGGGTACGAGGCACCGACCTACGTCGCGTGGAGCCGGCGCAACCGCTCGGCGCTCGTGCGCGTGCCCCTCTACCACCCCGGCCAGGAGAAGGCGACGCGGGCCGAGCTCCGTTGCCCGGACCCGGCCTGCAACCCGTACCTGACCTTCGCCGCCCTCCTGAACGCCGGCCTCGAGGGCATCGAGAAGGGCTACGAGCTGCCGGACCCGATCGAGCGGAACCTCTACGACGTCACGGCCGTCGAGCGCAAGCGGATGGGGATCGAGGAGCTGCCCTCGACCCTGGGCGAGGCGATCGAGCTCGGCGCCGCGTCAGAGGTGCTGCTGAAGACCCTTGGCGAGCACATCCACAACCGGTTCGTCGACCTGAAGCGGGCCGAGTGGGAGGAGTACCGGGTCCAGGTCACGCCGTACGAGATCGAGAAGTACCTGGCGATTCTCTAGTGAGCGCCCACCGAGAGCGACCGGCGCCCCGCGCCGGTCGATCGCAGCTGTTGGCGCGAGAGGACGCAGCCGGGTCCGGACGACCCGGACCGTCCGGGTTGCTCGCTGTGAGCGCCCTGGCAATTCCCGAATGAGCGCCAGCGACGGACCAGGCCGGCTGCGGCTCCAGCCGGTCGGGTCGCCCATGCGCCTCGAGCGGGTCGTCTTCAGCCACGGCTGGTTCCAGACGCCGCCGTTCGCCTGGGACCCGGACGCCGGCGTCCTCGAGCGACGCGAGCGGATCGGCGCGCGGGCACTCGACCTCCGGATCACCGGCGGGGGCCGCGGAGTGTGGGTGCACCCGCCAGACGAGCTTTCTGCGGCCGAGCGCCGGATCGTCGTCGCACGGGTCCGGCGGATGCTCCAGCTCGGGGTCGACCTGGACGGCTTCCACGAAGCCGCCGCCCGGGTCGACGAAGCGCTCGCGGCCGACCTGCGCACGGTCGGAGCCGGGCGACTCCTGGCCGGTGCCTCGCTGTGGGAGGACGTGGTCAAGGCGATCTGCGGGACCAACGTCGCGTGGCGGCAGGCGGTCAACATGATCACCCGGATCGCCGAGCTGGAGCCGGACGGCACGTTCCCCGAGCCGGAGCGGCTACTCGAGGCCGGGGAGGACGGGCTTCGCGAGCACGCGCGGGTCGGGTACCGAGCGCCCTACCTCGTCGGCGCGTCGCGCCTGGCCGCAGACGGCGAGATCGCCTCGCTCGAGGCCGACGTTCCGAGCCTCTCGCCCGAGGAGCTGATGCGACGGCTCGTGGCGGTCCCCGGTGTCGGACCGACGACGGCACGGTTCGTCGCCTATCTCGCGGGCAGGTTCGATGTCGGCCTGGCGATCGACTCGGCGACGATCCCGGCCGCGGCCGACCGCTGGTTCGAGGGGACCCGACCGACCGACGCCCAGATCGCCGCCAAGGTCGAGCCGGCCGGCGAGTGGGCGGCGGCCACCCTCTACTGGGCGACGATGCGCCGCTGGCAGCAGACCCTGTGACGCGGGCGGGACGTACCCGATGCGAACACTCCGGCCCCAGAGACCGACCGCCGACCCCGTGCGGAGTACGCTGAGGTCACACGCGAAGAGCCCAGCCACAGGGCTGGCCGACGAGACGAGGAGGAGCCATGCCACCGAACCCTCCGAGACCTTGGCCGAACGAGCCCGAGCGTGAGGACATCGATGTCGAGGCGGGCGAGATCCTCGAGGACGAGGCGTTCGAGAGCGTGGACGGAACGTCCGGCGAGGTCGCCGATCCGGCATTCCAAGCCGTGATCGAGGCCGGCGGCGGTGTCGCCGAGGGCTTCGAGCAGGCCGAGGCGCAGCTGATCGACAACGCCACCGACGAGGACGCCGACGACTGGGAGCGGATCTCCGAGGACGCTGGCGCGCCGGAGGCGGAAGAGGATCCCGGGGTATACGGCGAGGCCGACCACGAGCACTCGTCGGAGACGACCGACGAGTAGTGCGCGACCGGCAGCAGCCCCGCTGACGAGAGCGACCGGCGGGCGAAGCCTTCCGTGGGAATCGCCCGCCGGCCGGCCGTCATCCACCCGTCGTGTGGCGGGCATGACACGCACAACGCGCCCACGTCGCGGAGTACCCTCGCCGTCGAGTGATGGAGCGCCCCTGCAGCTCGCCGCCCCCGGTGCCCCCGGGCTCGTGATCGACCCCGCAACGACCCGGTGAGCCAGCTGGAGATCATCGTCGCGCTCGTCGTGATCGTCGTCCTCGCGATCGGCTGCGAGGTCATCGCCGACAAGGTGGGCGTACCGCAGATCCTCGTGCTGCTCGCCGTCGGCTTCGCGTCGGGCGTTCCCTCCTGGGGCCTCGATCCGGACGCGGTGCTCGGGGACCTCCTGTTTCCGTTCATCTCGATCGCCGTCGCGGTGATCCTGTTCGAGGGCGGCATGAGCCTGCGCTTCGACGAGCTGCGCGGCGGCGTGCACAGACCCGTGCGCCGACTCCTCACGGGCGGCGTCGCCATCACATGGCTCGCGGGGGCGGCCGTGATCGGGCCGATCGTCGGGGTCGACAGCCAGATCGCGGTGCTGATGGGCGCGATCCTCGTCGTCACCGGTCCGACGGTCGTGACCCCGATGCTCGAGTTCATCGGGCTGAAGGGCCGCGCGGCGTCGACCCTGCGATGGGAGGGAATCCTGGTCGACCCGATCGGGGCGATCCTCGGCGTCCTGGTGCTGCACGCGGTCGCCAACGGTGAGTCGTTCACCAACCTGGAGGGGGTCTGGACCTTCGTCTCGAGCGTCGCCTGGGGCGGCGTCGTCGGTGTCGTCCTCGCCGCCGCGCTCATCGCGGTCCTGAAGTGGGGGAACCTCGGCAAGCACCTCGACGTGCTGACGACGCTTGCGCTCGTGCTCGGCGCCTTCGCCCTCGGCGAGCTGCTGCGAGAGGACTCGGGCTTCGTGTCGGCCACGGTGATGGGGGTAATCCTGGCCAACCAGACCGTCGTCGAGACCACCCACATCCACGACTTCAAGCAGATCGTCGGGAAGATGCTGATCGGCGTGCTCTTCATCATCCTGAGCGCGCGGATCACGCCGTCCGGCCTCGTCGGTGCGGCACCCGAGGGGCTGCTGCTCTCGGCGATCCTGATCTTCGCCGTCCGCCCGCTGGCGACGTTCCTGTCGACGGTGCGCACCACGCTGACCTACCGCGAGCGGGCGTTCGTCGCGGGACTCGCCCCGCGAGGCATCATCGCCGCCTCGGTCGCCTCGATCGCCGCGATCAGCCTGCGCGAGACCGACCTGAACGGCGTGTCGCAGATCGTGCCGGTCACGTTCGTCGTGATCGTGACCACGGTGACCTTCTACGGGCTCGTCACCCCGATCCTGGCCCGGGTACTGGGACTGCTGGACGACGAGGAGCGCAAGTCCGAGCCGAAGGCCGATGCCGACGCGGGCGTGGTCGACGCCCCCTGACCGCTAGGCTGCCGAGCCAGTCGACGGGGGGTTGGGAGTGAGCGGGCGACGGATCCTCTTCTTGGTCCTCGGGTCGCTCGGGACCCTGGTCGGCCTCTTCGTGATCGCCGTCGGCGTCTCGGCGCTGATCGCGAGCTCGCTCGCCGACGACGGCTTCCTCGAGAGCAACACCCAGCGACTCGAGGGCCCCCGCAACGCCCTCGTGTCGGAGGACATCTCGGCTGATGGGCCCAGCTGGCTCTTCGCCGAGGATCGGCTGACGCTCAAGATCACGGCCGAGTCGGCCGATCCGGACCGGTCGATCTTCGTCGGCGTCGCGCCGCTCAACTCGCTGGCGACCTACCTAGACGGGGTCGGGCACGACGTGGTCTCCGAGATCGACTACCCCGACTTCGACGTGCTCTACGCGCCGGTGCGGGGCTCGCGCAGGCCGGCCCCGCCAGGCAACCAGGACTTCTGGGTCGCCTCCGCCGAGGGCCGCGGAGCGCAGGTCGTGGAGTGGGACATCGACGAGGGCAACTTCTCGGTCGCGATCCTGAACAGCGACGGCACGCGCCCGGTCGCGGTCGATGCATCGGTCGGGGTGCGCCTGTCGTTCCTCACACCCCTCGGCATCGGTGCGCTCGTCGTCGGGGTGATCTTCCTCGTCGCGGGCATCGTCCTGATCGTGTTCGGCGCTCGCCGGGGCCGTACGCCGCCGCCGCCGAGCACCGCCGCCCCCACTGCTCCGCCCGACCAGCAGCGCTTCTGAGGCGCCGGAGCGGCCCCGGCGCGACGTGGATCCCGCCGGCCGCGTGAGTTACAGGCGGCGCGCGCCTCAGCTGCCATCCTCGGCTCGGTGCCGATCGAGCCTCCCCCACCCGCGACGATCGACGGCGACGGACTGCGCCTTCGCCTGGCCACCGAGGCCGATCTCGAGACCCTCGTGGCCATCACCGACGAGCCCGAGACCGCGCCATGGTGGCCGCTCGAGGGAACTCCGCTCGAGGAGTTCATGCACCCCAAGGCCCCGACGTACGTGATCGAGGTGGACGGCGAGTCGGCGGGGCTCCTGATGTTCCACGAGGTGGCCGAGGCGGCCTACCGAAGCGCCGGCATGGACGTCGCGGTGTCGGAGCGCTTTCACGGGCAGGGAATCGGGCGCAGAGCCCTCGTGGCGATGGCACGCCACCTGTTCGACGAGCGCGGACACCACCGGCTGACGATCGACCCCGCGGCGGCGAACGCCCGCGCGATCGCGACCTACGAGCGAATCGGCTTTCGCCCAGTCGGGATCATGCGGGCCTACGAGCGGGCGCCCGAGGGCACCTGGCGAGACGGGCTGCTGATGGACATGCTCGCCACCGAGCTGATCGAGGACTCGGGCCCGACCGGCTGACGCACCCCCGCGAGCAGGCGCCGCCAGCTGCGGGCGACCTCGTCCCAGCTGAGCCCGTCGGTGAACTCGCGCCCGCGGGTGATCAGCATCTTCCGCAGGTCCTGGTCGCCGGCCAGGCGGGCGAGCTGGCGCGCGTAGCGCTCGCTGTCGTAGAGGAGCCCCCCTCCCGAGCGGGCGGTCTGGCCGGCGAGCACCTGGCTGCGCGCGTTCGCGAGCGTCGGCGTACCGGACGCCCAGGCCTCGAGCGCGACCAGGGACAGGCTCTCGTACTGCGACGGCAGCACCACGACGTCGGCGGCCGCCAGCAGGTCGGCGCGCTCCTGGTCCGAGAGGAATCCGGTCGTGACGGCCCACCCCGGCAGCCGCATCCGGCCGGCCCGCCGCCCGGCGAGCACCAGCCCGAGGCGGCCCCCGCCTCGCCGGTACCGGCGGTGGACCCGGATCAGCTGCGGGAGCCCCTTCGAGGAGTCGACCCGACCGAGGTAGAGCGCGAACCGTCGGGGGAGCGGCTGGCGGCGCCGAGCGCGGCCCGCATCACCGATCAGCGGGGGGTCCACCCCGGCGCCGACGACCTCTCCGACGGTCGGCCCGTGCAGGTCGTCGACGAGCTGCGCCTCCTCCGGCGTCATGTACGCGATCCTGCGCGCGGCGCGCACGAGCGCCCGCGTGAGCGGGAACCGCAGCATCGGCTCGGGGTGCGCGAGCGGGACGAGCACCGACCGATCGCGAACGATCGGAAGGCCCATCTGCGAGGTGGCGTAGAGATAGGTCCAGAACGCAATCGCCTCGTGCTCGCCGCGCTCGTCCCGCAGCGCGCGGAGCAGCCCGGGCGAGACGGGCCCCTGGGCCTTCGCCCACGCGTTCTCCAGCCCGATGTTGGTCGGATCGATTCCGAGCCGGCGCACCGCGGCCGCGGCGAAGCCGGGGTTCGGAGGCTCGACCGCGTGGCGGACGACCTCGACGGCACCGTCCAGCTCGACCCCGGGCTCGTAGTGCGGTGCCCAGGTCAGGTAGTCCCGGGCAGTCGTCGTGTGGACGCGGACCTGGTCGCCCGACGCCGCCAGCACCTGCGCCGTTCGGCGACACAACGCCTCGGCACCACCGGCAACGTCAGCGCCGTAGCGCTGAACGACGAAGCAGACGCGCACCTAGGTCCGCGCCGGTCCGGCTGTCACGACTCGCGGTCGCGCCGCTCCAGCTGGCCGACCCGACGCTCGAGATCGATGACCCGGGTCGCGAGCCGATGACGATCGCGCTCCAGCTGCCCGAGCAGATCGGCGAACGTCGGTGCGAGCAGGCGCAGGATCGTGTGTCGCGTGAAGCCCACGACCTCGCCGAGCGGCCACGGCCGCTCCGATGCGGGCGGCTCACCGAGCGCCAGCGGCTCCAGTGGAGCCTCCCCGCCTGCACGACGCAGCTCCATCAGGAGCTCGTCCGGATCCAGATCGGCTGTCAGTACGCACCCCGTCGAGAGAGGACGACTGGGATGGTACGCGCCAGGATCGTCAAGTCGAGCCAGATCGACCACGACTCGATGTAGTAGAAGTCGAGCCGAACGAGCTCGTCGTACGAGAGCTCGGACCGGCCACTGACCTGCCAGAGGCCCGTCATCCCGGGCAGGACCTTGTACCGCTCCTTGTGGACCGCCGACAGGCGCTCGTAGTCGCGCGTCGGAAGCGGTCGCGGGCCGACCAGGGACATCTCGCCGCGAAGCACGTTCCAGAGCTGCGGCAGCTCGTCGATCGAGAACCGCCGGAGCACCGCGCCCACGCGGGTCACGCGAGGGTCCTGGCGGATCTTGAACAGCGGCCCCGCCGCCTCGTTCTGATCCTCGAGCTCGGCCTGAGACGCATCGGCGCCGACCTCCATCGTGCGCAGCTTCAGGCAGTTGAACTCGCGCTCGTTGACCCCGACGCGCGTGCTCCGGTAGATCAGCCCGCCCTTGCCCTCGATCCGGATCGCGATCGCCGCGATCGCCAGGATCGGAGCGGCGATCACCAGCAGGATCGCGCCGACGACCAGATCGAACGCCCGCTTGGCCAGGAACGCCGCGCCCCGGAGCGTCGGTGCGTGCAGCTCGAAGAGCGGCAGCCCGGGCGCCGGCACGGCCCGGAGTGAGTGGGTGAGGAGCTCGGCGGTGGTGGGCGCCAGGCGAACCGGGATCCCCCGCCGCTCGCACTCCTCCAGCAGCTCGAGCACCGGGGCCGACTTGCTCGTCGATCCGGTCAGGATCACCTCGTCCACGTTCGAGGGATCGAGCGCACGCCGAAGGCCGGCCGCCGGACCGGTCGCCAGCGGGCTCGACATCCCGCCCACGAGCTCCTGGCGACCCACGACGCGGTACGGAACCCCGCGAGAGCTCGAGGTGCGCTGGAGGCTCTCCTCCACGGGTCCCACCAGCTCGGGAGCCCCGACGAGCAGCGCCCGCCGCTCAAAGTGCAGCGCGTCCAGGATGACCGCGGTGATGCTGTCGTAGCTGGCCCGAAGCGTCAGCACGAACACCGCGACGAAGAACGCCGACGCGTAGAAGATGTAATAGGTGTCGAAGCGCCACCCCCCGATCAGCACGACCGCGAGCACGATGAGCGTGCCGAGGAAGACCGAGCTGAGGATGCGCGCAGAGGAGCCCCGCTTCTCGCGACTCTCGTAGAGCCGGTTCCGCCAGAAGAGCAGCACCAGCGTCAGCGCCGCCAGCGGAAGCGCCTTCTGCTCGACGGCCCAGATCGCCCCCGAGTCGATCGGCTGTCCGAGTAGGACCAGCTTCAGGGCGAGCGCGACGTAGATCCCGAGGAAGATCGCCGTGACGTCGATGAGCAGCAGGGTCCCGACCGAGATCACGCGCCGGATCGCCGCCGCGCCGGCCGGACCGGCGAGGAACGGCAGGGACCGCGAGTCGCCACGGGCGTGCCGCTCGCGCTCGACCTCCTCGGACCGCTGGCGGGTGGTCATCACGTCGCCGCTCCGACCCGGACGGCGCGCGACACCCGCGCGACCCGATCACCGCTCGCCGCCCGCCCGCGCCACGTCGTCCGGAACCACGTCGCCGAGTCCGGGCGGACCGTGAGCGCGAACGCACCGTCGGGCGCGGTCCGAACCCGCCGGACCGTCCGCCACCCCGACGGCGTGCGTCGCTGGAGCGCCACACGTGTCGCCCGCCGCGTCGGCCGCACCTGTCCCACCAGGCGCACACCGCCGCTGGCGGTCCGACCCGAAGGTGCCAGCGGCAGCGAGTAGGTCTGGAAGGCGGGCTTCCTGCCGCCACCCTGGCCGAGCAGGCCCGAGCGCCACGCCCCGTTGTCCTGGAGCAGGAACCAGCTCAGCATCTTGATGCGGTCTCGCCCGCGCAGACGCCGGTAGGAATCGGCCAGGCTGCGTGCCTGGGCGGCTCGGCTCACGTGGAAGGGGTACTCGGGAACGCGCTGAGTCGCAAACCCGAACTCGGTCAGCCAGATGGGCTTGCGCCGAAGGTAGGTGCGGTCGATCACGCGCACGAGCCGGTCCAGGTTGTAGAGATCGACGTAGGCGACCCGGCTGCTCGTCCGGGCCCGAGGCTTCGTGAGCGGGTACGGATGGTGCGCGACCGCGTCCATGGGCGGACGCAGGCCGAGCCGGGAGAGGACGCGAACGAAGTCGACCGGCGGCACGCGCGCGTCGGCCGAGCGCGGACACGCCAGCGGGCAGCGGTCACCGCTCGGCGCCGTGACGCCACCGGCCACCCGAGCTCGCCGATCCACACCCTTCACCTCGCGATAGAACGCGCGCAGCATCGCCGCATACGTGATCGGCGAGATCGGCGTCCAGCTTCTGCCGCTGCGCCCGTGCTGGGGGCGCAAGAAGAGCGGCAGGTTGGGCTCGTTCCACGCTTCCCACAGTCTCACGCCTCTCGGTGCATAGCGACGAGCGGCCGCAGCTCCGAATCTACCGAAGTCGCCGGCCTCGCGGGGTCGGCGCGACCAGTCGGGAAACCTCGAGCTGCGAGCCACCGTGGGATCGGCCGCCCAGCCCGGAGTTCCCCACACGGTGAACAGGACCGCGACCCTGTTGGCACGAGCGGCGACGACGATCCGGTCGTACTGCGACCAGTCGTAAGCCCCGTCGTTCGGGTTGCGGGCATCGGCCGGGCGACGGCGTGCGACCAGGTCCCAGCGCAGGTCGACCCGGATGATCCGGGCGCCGAGGTTGCTCATCAGCCGTACCCTTGGCGCCGGATCGACACCCTCCTGGTAGATCCGGTCGTCCTGGAGCGCCGCCACCGGCGCCGCGGTTGTCGATTCGGTCGCAGCGCTGCCGGCGATGGCAGCCGCGGCAAGCGCCGCCAAGGCGACGCGGGTGATCCCGGCCATTCCCGTCGTACCCACGATCGTGTGTGCGAGCGCTGGGTGCGCGCGCACGGGCCAGGGAACGGTACGACAGGTGAGCGGGCGTGCGGCGAAAGCGCACCGAAAGCCTCACAACACGCTTACTGCTACCGGCGCGCCGCTACCGATACGAGGAGTGCCGACGACCATCGCGGAGATCCTTCGAGAGCTAGCCGCCGACGGGTGGATCGTGCTCCGCCAGCGAGGGAGTCACCGCCAGCTGGTGCATGCCGTCAAGCCAGGCACGGTGACCGTCGCCGGGAAGCGCTCGTCCGAGTTGCATCCGAAGACCGAAGCGAGTATCCGTCGTCAGGCACGCCTGCCGAGGAGACGGCCGTGAGCCGGGACTACACCGTGGTGATCGAGGGAGAAGGGACGAGCCTGTCGGCATGGGTTCCCGAGCTCCCAGGCTGCGTCGCCGCTGGCGAGAGTCGGCAGGAAGTGCTCGATCTGATCCGCGGAGCGATTGCGCTCCACGTCGAGCAGGGCCAAGTCACGGAGTCGACCCCGGCCGAGGTTGTCTCCGTCAGGGTGTAGTCCTGAGAGCGGCCCGCCGCGGCTGATCACCCGACGGGTGCGTACCTAGCTCGGCCCGCCGAAGCGAACCACGGTCGCGTCGTCAAGGGACGGCTCTTCCTCTCCCTCCGCCGCCCGTTTGCGGATCCAGTCGGGCACGGGAGTGGGCTCGCGCGTCTCGCGGTCCACGCAGACGTGGACGATTCGTCCCTCGGCGGCGATCTCGCCGTCCCTCCGGAACACGTGCAGTGACCTGAACGACGTGGTTCCGATCCCACCGACGTAGCTCCGGATCTCGACCTCGTCGTCGAGCATCAGCCGCTGGCTGATCGAGACGTTCGCGTCGACGACCGGGATCCCGGGACCTTCCTCGAGGATCCGGGTGAACGAATGGTCGGCCTGGGCGAGCCACTCGGTCAGGCCGCGATCCATCCAGCGGAAGAGCGTCGTGAAGTGGATCTGGGCCACGTCGACATCGCTCATGACGATGCGGTCGCGGCGGACGATCACGAGTGGGGCCACGGGGGGCAGCGTAATCCCTCGAGTCCGTCAGGTCTCGGGCCCGGCACCCCTCGTCGCGGCCTCGAGCAGGAGAGCCACCACTTCAATTCGGGTCAGGTGCGGTTGGCAGGATGTACCAAGCGAGCCTTGTCTTGGAACTCGGAGGAGCAGGCCATGGGTGCGAGCGCGGCCACAGGCGCACGGAGGTCGCAACTCGTTCCTAGAGACCCCAATCCCACAATCGACGGCAAGCGCCCGAACAAGAGGCTTCTCCCAGACTGGGTCACCCCCGCTTAGCCGTGAGCCTCGCACGCGAGTACGAAGCTGGCGCTGCTGATGTGCTGGCCCACCTCCTAGGCGATGAGGTCACAATCACCCGCAATACCTATCTCCAAGGGCAGAAGAGCGGCCAGCGGCGGCAGATCGATGTCCTCGTCCAAGGCGACCTGTTCTCACACCGAGACGCAACGCTGGTCGTCGACGCCAAGCGTCGGACGCGGCGCATCGACATCACTCAACTAGAGCAGTTCCTCGGGCTCCTCGACGACGTATCGGCAGATCTTGGCCTGATGGTTGCGAGCAGCGGCTACACCAGCGGCGCGCACAATCGCGCAAGACAACAGCGTGAAGTACGGCTCGAGGTCCTTACCATCGACGAGCTAAGGCGGTGGAATCCGCCCGGGACGTTCTCTGTTCGGTTCGGCATTCCACGCTCCAGCGCCGAAGCGGCGGCGGCGGCGTTGCGCAAGTCCGGGCTTCGCGTGGGATGGGACTCGACGCTTGCAAGGGCCCCCGAGGAGGTCGTAGTCGAGGCATATCGGATGCCGCCGGCTGGCGATGACGGCCAACGACAAGTGATCTCGCAGGCCGAGGGTGCCCTAGGCGGCGCCCAGGTGGAATACCGCCATGCGTCACACGGCATCACGATCGTGGGTGGAACCCCGGCGTTTCGCTGGCTTCAAATAACGGTTGCCGGCGAGCCGACCCACCTTCGAGTACCGGCAGCGTCGGAACTAGAGGCTGAGGAGCAACTCGACGCGACAGCCAAAACACTAAGGCTGCCAAGATCAGAGGTGGACTTCATTAGGCCTGACGATTGGCCAGTGGCCGGCTTGTTCGGCATGACTGACTGAGCCGCCGCGATACCGTATCCGTCGAACACTCGACTCCGACCATATGGCGCCCGCCGACGCGGGATTGGAGCGCCTGTAGGTCCACCACCTTGAGAGCACATGGCCCGGGTCGCCAACGATCTGCATCCGTCCATCGGCTCCTGTCGGTCGCGCGCTCCCTGCGCCACTCACCAAAGAGACAACGCAGAACCTTCCGAAGGCTCGTCCGCGCCGCCACCCATCCCAGCCTCAACCACAGCTTCAAGATCCCCGCGGCCAACGTTGCCGCACCCGATCTCCGAGAGAACCAGCGATGCACCCTCGGCCAGTCGCCAAGAGGAGTTGGCGCGTGCCGCCGCAGTCAGATCTATCCGCTGAAGAAGCCGCTTGGTAATCGGACGCTTACTATCCCAGAATACAAGGCTCTCGATCAGCTGCGTGACGGGAGGCGAGTTCAGTACAGCCGTTGTGACCGCAGCCTCCGCCGGGGAGTCGAACGGAAGAAAGTAACAAGTATCGTCCAAGACTACGGGCCTACCATCGTAGGGCCCAATGAGCCTAAACCGCGCCTCCTTGTGCATCCCCGACACCGCGATCTTGTACAACGCGAATGTGTATTCGCCGATGCCGAACATGCTGAATCGCGGTCGCTCCCGGTAGATAGATGATCTGCGGTTTCTGAACACGGCCTCGTGGTCCAGAAGGTATGAGTAGAGCCGAGGGGCAGTGTGGGCCAGGGACCCAGTGTCCTCGCCTAGCCGGGTCTGCGTGATAATCATCGCCCGATCACCCACATCGTGACCCCGGAACACACCGGCGGCCTTTAGCATTGGGTACGTCGCAGCCGGCTCCACTGAGACGGCGCCACCGCCCTTATTGAACCACCCGCCTTCGCGGCGCGTGAGTTCTACGACCCCGGCTGCATCGTGCTTGACGCCCTGACGCCACTGCATCGCGCATGATCCATCGAGGCTACTCGCCGCGGCATACTTGTCGGTGTCTGCAACGAGGTTGCCGTTGACTAGCCCCACCGTCGCCAAAGGAGACGTGGCGGATAGGGACTCGTACACTTTAGCTTGATAGTCTGTAGCGGGTTCACCCACACTGAGCAAGAAGAGGCAAGCATCCACTGTGGCACCGAATGCAGCTTTCGCATCGATCCGCCTTAGGGATGCACCGCGGATCGGGAGCTCCAGATCACTTACGTACTGCAGCACGTTCCGGGCTACATGGGTCTTGGTTAGGAGCGCAATATCGGGGTCTTGATCCGCAAGCTCGACGGCGAGCTTGATCGTGATGTACTCGGCAATATCGAAGTTGGAAGCACCCGTTAACGCGTCTAGGCCGTTTAGGTGCTTCAGGTTCCACTTGGTGGGGAGGTTGATCGACCGGGCTGCCGACAGGGCACTGTTGGTCACCCAGGGCGGGTTGCCAAGCACGAGGAGTTTGCCGTTCGTCCGCCAGGGGAGATCCTTTGCTAGGTCTAGATTGAAGATGCTCGACTGAACAACGGTGCCGTACTTGCGAGCCTGGGCTGCGTACTCGTGATTGACCTCAAGTCCCATGACTTCTGCATGGGGCAGCAGGCGATGTGCAGCCTCCATGAAGTTGCCGATCCCGCATGTCGGCTCAAGCACACGACGCCACCGCTTCTCCGGCAGGGAGGCAAGTACCTCGGCTACAAGGGCCGGAGGCGTCTGAAAATCGCCCCATTCGTCACGCGACAAGAAGATCCTCCACACCGTGATCCAGTCGAGCCACGGCGGACTCGATCGCTCTGCTGTACTGCAGTCGCCACTGCAGAGCGTTGCTGATCGTGAGGACACCACGTGGCGGCGGCTCGGCGAGACAACGCTGAGCAAGGGCTCGCCGGCCGATGTCGTCGAGAGGAAGGTTCCGCTCCTGAAAGAACGCGTCTAGATCGTCCACATTCCCTTCTCTTTCGAGGATCGCGTGGATGCCGGCAGTCGTCTGGTGGTCGGCCGCTACCGTGGCTGCGATGAACAGAACGTGCTGGATGTCGAGCCTCGCCACCCTCGCAGCGTGGTCGTCAGACTTCTCGTACACCAACACGAGGAGGTGGTATCCCAAGCCGTAGACCTTCTGTGTGGCGTCCCGGAATGGGCAACTCGATTGTGGCTGTCGTATAGACGTGACCTTCAGGTCCACTGCGATGCCCGGGAAGTCGATGCCGTGAGCAGCACTGCCTTGGGCGGAGGCGAACTGCGCGTGCACTCGCTCGCGGAAGGCTGCCTCCACGAACGTCCCGACCCTCTTGCCGTTGTCGACGCCATAGAGGTCAGGTATGGCTGTCTTACTTAGATCCTGCGCGTACGCCCTGGCCGCCGTCTTCAGAGCCTCGACAGTTAGCGGTGGGCGCTCCGACACGATGGGATCGTATGACATGTCGCCCATGGCAGGCCGCTCGTGTTCCCGATCGAAGAGGCCGGATCACCACGAGAGGCCCAGCCACAGGACTGTATTCGGGTGGCCAGCCCCCAAGGCGAGCCTGATACGGACTGGCCCAGCCATCTAGCGGCCATGTTCGCTGACGCTTGGTTGGTGAGACCAACTTGAGCGCCTGCACCGGTCGCATTCCGTGGCGGTCCTGCACCGCTCCAGGCTCGGCCTAGTCGCTCTTCCGAGTGATTCTCGACCTGGGGCCCGGCCGGACAGTTCAGACAAGCCGCGCAGCGACCAGACGACGGGCTCTCGTCATTCGGGCACCAAGGGGGCGTGTGATCCAGGTGCGCCTGCTTGGCCCGAAGACACGAACATTGCTCGCAGCGAGAGGAAAGACGCCCCGAAGAGTCCTCACGACGCGGAAGCTCCGGACGCGAGGCGTTCCCACCCTGATGCCCGTGTCACGAGGGTGGTCGAAGGCCGGCCGTCGAGCGCAGTGGCGGCTGCTTCCCGCGCGGAACGCGAAGGTCCGACGTCCGGGTGTCTGGCGGAGCATCCCGGTGAGACATGTATCTGCTGCGGCGCTCTCGAAGGCGAACTCGAAGTCAGGAAGTCAGGCGCGCCCGTAGGGGCAGAGGATCAGCTCGCCCCACAAGCGGGCCTCGGCCTCACGGCTCGATTCGGGTTCACGCCGAGGAGACGCCCCGAGACCGACCGCGAATCACCGAACCACCACTTCAACGCCCGCTCGGTAAGCGGAGCCGACGTCGACATCTTCCGCAACCTCTCCAAGCACGCATGGGAGCGGATCGACCAGAAGCTCGGCCCGGAGGGGCGTGACATCACTCGGGCCGTCGTCGAGCTTTCGCCGCCCCAGGAGGGCGCACACGAGGAGACGATCGAGCACCGCCGCCGCGTCTCCGGCAAGGGCCGCGTCACAGTCGTCCGCAACGCTCACACCGGCCTCGTCACTACCGTCCTGATCAACTAGACCAGGGGCCACGATAGGATCCCGACAATGACGAGCAGGACACGCGAGGGCACCTACAACGCCGATACCGACGTCTTCTATCTGAGGCTCGGGGTTGGCAGGTTCGACCGAAACGAGCGCCTCGACGGCCAGCGGATCCTCGATCTGGACGTCGACGGGAACCCGCTCGGGGTGGAGGTCATCTTTGCCTCGCACGGGACCGACCTCGAGGGCCTCCCTGAGCCCGAGCGCGTCCGCGAGGCCCTCGAAGGCCTCGGGCTGCCGGTCAAGACGCCCGCGTAGGCCGCGACGTCCCCAGCAGGGTTCGCCCTCGGGGTCGGGCCGATCGACAAGGCCCTCGAGGCCTGCTGGGGTGTTCGGCGTGATCTCGAAAGCGGCGGTCGAGAGCGCCAAGGCCGCTCGGGCGGAGCGCGACCGCCTGATCGTCGCCGGCGCGTCCCAGCGTGAGACCGCCGCCGCAGGGGGCGATGAGAAGATCATTCGCCGCGTCCTCGCTGGGAGTTGAGCAAGATCGTCCTCCAGATCGCCTTGGCGGTAGTGACGGTCTGCGCCGCCGGTGTAACCGTCTGGGCGGCCCGGATCACAAGCGGCGCCGCTTTGGACACCAAGGAAACTCTCCAGGAGGCGAAGGCCGTCCGCGACGAGCTCGGCGAGATATCGGAGCAGGCGCACAAAGAGCGCACCCAGGACGTCAGCCTGATCGTCGTCCGAATCCTGACCTGGAAGATCCAGTGGGAGGCCTTGGGGCGGCCCATCCCGGAAGAGAAGGCGAGCGAGTACTTCCTCGATCTCAGCCTCGCGCTGGGCCGCGGACGCGCAGCCGAGTTCCCCGAGACCGAGAAGTTGCGCCAGGCCCTCAGCAGCTACACATTGGAACCCGCCGAAGGGTACGACCCTGGCGTCGCGATGAAGCCGGTGCTTGCTGCCCTTGAATCCGCGATGGCGGAGATCAGGCCCCATCTTCCACACACATGGCGGTTCGAGGAAGGGGGCGACGAAGGCCCTAACGCCGCGCCGCCCAGCAACGAGAGCTGATGGGTCCGCTTGACTGCGCGGGTCAGGTAGTCGGCGCCGAGGTCGACGCCCGATGCAACGCCGGCCAATTCGGCGTGTGCGTTCTTGTTGCCGGGCGCCCGGCAGGTCGCCTTCTTGGCGACAGTCCCCCTGCTCGAGCCAGTATCGCTGGCTCTTGGCCAACCGGAACAGGTACCCGTTGGCCTGGTCAGCCGGTCGACGTTCTCCGGCACCGGTTCGACTCGGTTCACACGATGCCCGAGCCCAGGTACCAGCCGGCGTCACTAAGCGACTCGAGAGCAACCAGCTCTCCGGTGGACGAAAACGCCGACCCGTACCGACCCGCTGGCTGCACTAGTGTGGAACGCCCGATGGCCAGCCAGGTGCTGCTCGATGCCACTCCGCTCGCGAGCCCACATGGCCTTCGCGGGATCGGTGCTGCGGTACGGGGGCTGATCGACGGCTTCTCGGAGCTGCCCGACGAGGACCGCCCGGAGCTGATGGTGCGGACTGCGCAGGAGGCTCCGCCCGGCTTCGGCGCTCACGGCGTGCGCTGGCCCGGCTGGGGCGTCTATCGCGTGCCCGATCCTTGGCCGGCGCTGACGGCCGAGCGGCGCGCGCAAGCCCTGGCCGACGAGGGCCGGGTCTTCCACGCGACCCAGCCGGCGCTGGTCCCACCCGGCGCACCCGTGGTCGCCACGCTCTACGACCTGATCCCCGCCAGGTACCCGCGCGACTACCTGGGTGGCGTCGGCCGGGCGGGCGACCGGTGGGCGTACCACCGCTTCATCGAGCGCGTGCGCGGGGCGGACCTCGTGGTCGTCCCCTCCCAGGCGACGGCCGACGACGCGATGCGCCTCGCCGGCGTGGAGTCGCAGCGCATTCGCGTGGTGCAGCTCGGCGTCCCGAGGGACCCACCTCCGAGCGGGGAGGTCCCGCGCTCTCCCTACGTGCTGTTCGCCGGGGGGCTCGAGCCGCACAAGAACGCGATGGCGGTGCTGCAGGCCGCCGCCTGGCTGCGCTCGGACGTTCGCGTGGTCCTCACGGGCCCGTGGTCGCCGCGAGCCTCGGAGCGGCTGCGGCGGAGGGCGGTGGGCCTCGGCGCGAGCGAGCGCGTCGTGCAGCTGGGCTTCGTCAGCGCGGAGCGGCTGTCGGCGCTACGCGCAAACGCGACGGCGGCACTGGTGCCCTCGTGGTGCGAGGGGTTCGGCTTTCCGGTGCTCGAGGCGATGGCCGCGGGTGTCCCGGTGATCGCCGCCGACATCCCGGCCCTGCGCGAGGCGGGCGGCGACGCGGCGATCTACCTGCCGCCGGGGGATCCGAGAATCTGGGCCGACACGATCGCGCGGCTGGCCGACGACGAGGAGCTGCGAGCCGCTCACGCCGCCGCGGGGCTCGAGCGGGTGCGCCGGTTCAGCTGGAAGCAGACGGCAGGACAGCTCAACGAGGTCTACGACGAGGCCGCGAGGACTCGCGGCTGACCGATCGGGGGCCGCACACTAGGCTCCCCTCGATGATCCCCTCACACCGCCCGGGCGCACCGCAGTCGCAGTGACCCGGCGCGAGAGAGACCGACCCCTCGTCCTCGTCGACGCACGGCTCGCTCGACGGCGCCGGACCGGCGTGGCGACGTACATCCGCGAGCTCGACCGGGCGCTCGCGGCGCATCAACCCGCGGGCGTCGACGTGCGGTTCGTCTATGGACCACCGGGAGTGCCGCGCAAGGGGAGGCTCACGGGGCTGCTCAACCTCGCGCTCGACCTGCTCTGGCTGCACGTGCTGCTGCCGGCCTACGCCATCGTGCGCCGCGCGTCACTGATCCACGCGCCGGTGAACTGGGCGCCGTGGTGGTCGCCCGTCCCCACCGTCGTCACCGTCCAGGACCTGTCGTTCGAGCGGATGCCGGACGCCTATCCGAGCGGCTTCGGCACGTACGCCCGAGTCTTCGCGCGAAGGAGCGTCCGCACCGCCGCGCTCGTCCTCGCCACCTCGCGCTCGACCGCCAACGACCTCGTGCAGATCTACGGGACGCCGGAGGACCGAATCGCCGTGATCCCGATCGGGGTCCATCCCGGGCCGGCGAGCGAGTCCGCCGCCGAGCGCGAGCCGTTCGTGCTCTACGTCGGCGAGTTCGAGCCGCGCAAGCGGGTGCCCGCGCTGGTCGAGGGCCACCATCGCTACTTCGCCGAGCACGGCCCGGGCGCATACCGCCTGGTGCTGGCCGGCGGCGGCGGCTCGGAGGAGGCACACGTCCGATCGCTCGCCAACGAGGGCGTGGACCTCAGGGGGTTCGTCGGCCAGGACGAGCTGCTCGACCTCTATCGCCGCGCCAGCCTGCTGGTGATGCCCTCGGCCTACGAGGGATTCGG
The DNA here is from genome assembly GCA_028285405.1 of Thermoleophilia bacterium. Classification (GTDB taxonomy): domain Bacteria; phylum Actinomycetota; class Thermoleophilia; order Miltoncostaeales; family Miltoncostaeaceae; genus JANQPH01. The sequence continues at coordinate 139,238 of JANQPH010000044.1, read as the reverse complement.
CCTACCGGTCGCCGAGGCGATGGCCAACGGCTGCCCCGTGCTGGTCGCCGCCAACTCGGCGCTCCCCGAGGTCGGCGGCGACACCGCGTACGTGCTCGACGACCCGACCCCGGACGGGATCGCCGCGGCCCTCGGACGCGTCCTGGCCGATGCAGAGGCGCTGGCCGCCCGTGGCCGGCAGGCCCAGACCGAGTCGGCCCGCTTCGGATGGGATGGGATCGCGGCCGCGACGGCCGCAGCCTACGAGCGAGCGCTCGCCTCGTGAGGGTCGCCGTCGACTGCCACATGGTGGCGAGCCGGGCCCCCGGGGATGCCGGCAACGGCCGCTACGCGGCGAGCCTGACGCGCGCGCTCGCCCGGACCGCCCAGGCCGACGACGAGGTCGCGGCCCTCGTCACCCGCCCAGGAGCGCTGGCGCAGATCGGCCCCGACATCCGTGGCGTGCACGTCCCCGAGAGCAACGTGCGCCGCCTCGGCGTCTCGGCGGCAAACGCTCTCGGTCACGTCGATGCCGAAGCGGCGGTCTTCACGTACGTCGCCCCCCGTCGACCGGGCTGTCGCATCGCCCTGGCGATCCACGACCCCACGTTCCTCACCAACCCGGAGTGGCTGGGGCGGCGAGCGCGCTGGGTGCTCACCGGCCTGACGCCGACGGCGGCCCGAGCCGCCGACGTGGTGCTCGCCCTGTCGGAGACGGCCAAGCGCGACCTGTGCGCGGCCCTCGGGCTCGCCGATGAGCACGTCGCCGTCGTGTCGCCGGCGCCGGCGTCCGTGTTCACGCCCGACGACGATGCGGACGCACGGGTACGCGAGCGCCACGGGCTCGACCGGTTCGTGCTCTCGGTCGGCGACATCGGCCCACGCAAGAACCTCGGTGCCCTCGTCGAGGCAATGGACCGGATCGGCGACCCGGGGCTCGAGCTCGTACTGGCGGGCCGGGCGGCGCGCGAGGCCACGGCGGTCGTGTCGGATCCTCGAGTGCACTGGCTCGGGCCGGTCGAGGACGACGCCCTCGCCGACCTGTACCGCGCGGCGGCGGTCGTGGTCCACCCCGCCCGCTACGAGGGGTTCGGGCTGACCGTGCTCGAGGCGCTCGCGTGCGGGAGCCCGGTCGTCGTCTCGGACCGGGGCGCGCTGCCCGAGGTGGTCGGCGACGCCGCGATCGTGGTGGCGCCCGAGACGGATGCGCTGGCCGAGGGGATCGCGGCAGCGCTCGAGCCGGTCGAGGCCGAGCGGCTCCGCGCGGCCGGGCCCGTGCGGGCCGGAGCGTTTACCGTCGAGCGGATGGGCGAAGCCGCATGGCGTGCACTGGGGCGAGGGGACCGACCGTGAGGATCGCGATGCTCGGATCGCGCGGGATCCCTGCCAGCTACAGCGGCGTCGAGACGGCGGTCGAGCACCTGGCGGCCGGCTTCGCCGAGCGGGGGCACGACGTCACGGTGTACTGCCGCAGCCACGCCGTCGAGCACCGAGACGAGCACGTCGGGGCCAGCCTCGTCCACCTTCCGGCGCTGCAGAACAAGTACCTCGACACGCTCAGCCACACGGCGGTGTCGACCGGGCACCTGGTGCGCGGCGAGCGGCCCGACGTGGCGCTGTATGCGATCTCGGGCAACGCCCCGGTGCTGCCGGTGGCCCGCCTCGCCGGCGTGCCGAGCGTCCTGCAGATCGACGGCCTCGACTCCCTGCGAGCGAAGTGGCCGAAGGCCGCTCGCCTGTACCTGCGCGCGACCGAGCGGCTGTCACCGCTCGCCGCCACGGTCGCCGTCACCGACTCGGAGGTCGTCGCCAGGGACTACGAGCGGCGGTTCGGCCGGCGGCTGCTTTCGATCCCGTACGGAGCCTCGCTCGAGGACCCGGGTGACCTCGGGCGCTGCGCGGAGCTCGGGATCGAGCCGGGGCGGTTCGTGCTCTTCGTGGGACGCCTCGTCCCCGAGAACAACGCGCACCTGCTCGTCGCCGCCCACATGTCGCTCGAGACCGACTGGCCGCTCGTGGTCGTCGGCGACGGCCGGTACGCCGACCGGTACGTCGACGAGCTGCACGCTGCCGGCGACGAGCGCGTGCGCTTTCCCGGCGCGATCTACGGCCCGGGGTACGGCGAGCTCGTCCACCGGGCCGGCCTGGTCTGCGTTCCGACCGAGGTCGGGGGGACGCACCCGGTGATCGTCGAGGCGATGGCCGCCGGCGCGCCGCTGCTGGTGAGCGACCACGAGCCCAACCTCGAGGTCGTGGGGGACGCGGCGGCCGTCTTCCCCCTGGGCGGCGGATGGAGCGCCCTGGCCCGCCAGCTGGGCGAGCTGATCGACGACGACGCGCGCAGAGCCAGCCTCGGCGTCCGTGCGAAGGCGCGCGCGACCGCGCGCTACTCCTGGGATCGCTGCGTCGAGCAGTACCTGGCCGTGTTCAGGGCGGTCATCGAGCGCAGCGCGTAGGCGAGCGCCGCCGGCTCAGCGAGCGGCCGGGGCGTACTCGTACAGATCCTCAGGTCGCAGGTCGCGCAGCCGCGGCGCGCTCCGGTCGCGCTCGGACGAGCTCAGCTCGATCTCGGGCCAGGCGATCCCGACGTCGGGATCGTCGAACGCAAAGCCGCGCTCGAGCTGCTCCTCGTAGTAGCTCGAGCACTTGTAGACCACGTCGGCCACGTCGCTGAGCACGACGAACCCGTGGGCGAAGCCGATCGGGATGTAGAGCGCCCGCGCGAGCTCGTCGTCGAGCGGGAAGGCCTCCCACTCACCGAAGCTGGGGGAGCCGGCTCGGATGTCGACGAGCACGTCGAGGATCCGGCCCCGAGCGCAGCGCACCAGCTTCGCCTGGCCGGGCGCGCACTGGTAGTGCATCCCCCGCACGACGCCGCGGGCGCTCCGGGACTGGTTGTCCTGGACCCATCGATCGGGGACCCCGAGGCCCTCCAGGACGTTCTCGCGATAGGTCTCGACGAAGAACCCGCGCGAGTCGCCGTGGATCGACGGCTCGACCAGGACCGGCCCGTCGAGCCTGCTCGGGACGCGCCGCACTACGAGCGGGCGGCCTTGCGCCGGTGGCGGGCTCGGCGGGCGCGCATGGCCGAGGAGGTGGCGAGCCACCAGGCCCCGGCGATCGCCTTGGTCGGAGCGCTGGCGTCCGAGCCCGACGCGGCCAGGCCGTCCGAGAACGACGCCGAGTCGAGCGTTCGCAGCGCGCCGAGGGCGCCGCGGTCACGGGCGGCGGCGCGGCCGGCCGACACCCCGGCGCGGTAGCTGTGGAGCGCCTGGCGTCCGTCGCCGGTGACCAGTCCGCGCGCCGCGGCGGCCGGTCCCGCCAGCGCCAGCGCCGGGCCCGCGGCCGCGAGGATCGGGCCGGGGTAGCTGCGCACGACGCTCGGGATCCGATCCTCGATGCCCGCCTCGCGCGGCCGCCAACCCGGAAGCCGAACCCGGGCAGCCGGCATCACCCCGGCGCGAGCCCCGCTCGCGCGAATCCTGAGTGACAGATCCAGCGCGACGCCGGCGGGGGTCAGGGCGGGAGCCAGCGCACCGACCTCGTCGACGGTCTGCCGGCGAACCGCGAACAGCTCGCCGGGCACGGCCGCGCTGAGGAAGACCGTCTCGGGCAGGCGCTCGATCGGCATCCCGGCGCGCGAGGGGCACATGCGCCCGGTGAACGCGAGGTCGAATCCGGCCGCTGCCACGGCCCCGCCGGGCGGGTCGAGCAGGGCGCCGGTCCACGCCTCGAACTCCTTGGCCCCCCGGCGCATGCCGGCGACCAGGCCAGGCTCGGGCGCGAGGTCGGCCGCCACGACGAGCAGCGTGTCCGCCTCGGCCGCGCCGGTGCCGACGTGCTCGATGGTGCTGGCGTGGGGGACCGCCGGATCCAGCTGCGCCCCGTCGCCGACATCCCGCGAGATCAGGGCATCACCGTCGTCGAGCTCCTCGGCCAGACGATGCGCGAGCGCGGTCGCCGATCCGGGATCGGCAGCGTGCCAGATGATGAGCGCGACGCTCAGCAGAAACCTCCGGTCGAAGCGCTCGGAAGGCTAGCCCGAAACAGGTCGAGCGGACGGCGTCGACCATGCAGCATGCGGATGGGTCTCAGGTCGCGGGGACCCGTGCGATGACGAGAAACTGCTTCCCGAAGAGGCGCCACAGGCCCGGCGTGTCGAGGTACTTCCGGGTGAGCGTTGGGCTCGGCGGTAGCCGACCGCGAAACGAGTACGGCAAGAAGCGCGGAACGACCCGCTCGACCGAGAAGCCTGCAGCGTAGAGGTGTTCCGCGATCGACGTATCGGTGTACACGAGGGTGTGGTCGGCGCAGTCGAAGTACTCGCGCATGCAGTGTTTGAAGTTGGGACCCATCACCGCGATGGCCCCACCCACGCGCAGGACGGAGCACATTCGTTCCAGAAAGGACGCCGTCACTTCCTGGGTAGGAAGGTGCTCGAGAAAGTTCGAGACCCAGACGGCGTCGAAGTAGTCAGTGGGCAAATCTGCCGTGAGCGCATCTCCAACAACGAAGTTGACACCGTCTTCGATCTCGGGGCTGTGGTCGACCAGGTCCAGCGCCCAACGTTCCTCCGCCGGAACAGAGCTGATGAACTCGCAGCGACCCGCCGCCGGGTCGAGCACTCGCTCGGGACGACCGAGTTGCCGGTGAATAAAGGGGCCGATCTCGCGCCAGACCGCGGCGCGCTGGGCCTGATCCACGTCGCGAAAGCGGTACTCATAGAGTCGGTCCAGGTTCATGTCGTTCCCATCCTCGCTTCCGCGGCCAGGTCTCGAACGCCGATGAGGGTGAGCCCACGGCGAAGCGCCAGTGCAATCCCGACGATCGTCGTCGGAAAGAACCACGCGGCGTGCACGAGCAGGGCCGCCGACAATGCCTCCTCGGCCCCGACCCCCTGCAACGTCAGGCCCGAAGCCAGCAGCCAGTGGTAGGTGCCGACGAATCCAGGGGCAGAAGGAAGCGCGGAACCCAGTCCCACGATGCCGGCGACGAAGAGCATTCCGCCGATCGAGACGCCGGCCCCGACGGATTCCGCGATGACAAGCCCTCCAGCGACCCAAAGGCCCCACGCCGCCGCGGTCAGCGCCCCAATCGCGGCGAGACTCCGCACGCTCCGGACAGAGCGAAAGCCGAGGATCAGCAGGTTCACCTGGTGGCGGACCTTGCCCACCCGACGACCCAGCTTGGGCCGTCGGCGCAGGTAGAACGTCGCCAGAGCGAGGGCCCCGATGCCCAGCACGGCGAGAGCCAGGCCCGAGTAGGCGACGTAGTCGACCCACCCCGGCGTGGGCACGATCCAGAGGGTCGCCCACAGCGCGACGGAGAAGAACACCACGTCGGCAAGTCGATCGACGATGACCGTACCGAGGGACTCCATGATCGGCTTTCGGGTCTCGCGGGCCAGCGCGGCGCCGCGCACGAGCTCGCCAAGGCGAAGCGGCAAGGAGTTGTTGACCGCCGTCCCGATCAGTAGGAACTCGAGCATCGTGCGGGGTGGCGGCGGTTCCATGTGCGACGCAACAACCCGCCAACGCAGCGCGAGCAGAGGGTAGGAACAGAGAATGAGGACGATTCCGAGCCCCAGCATCCAACCCTCGGCGCTCGCGATCGCGGACCCCACTCCGCTGATGTCGACGCTCCCGAACGCGAGCCACATCGCAAGCGCGGAGATCACGAGGCCGAGTGCGGCGAGAGCCCAGCTCCAGGGGCCCTTGGCCCACGAGCCCCTGGCGCCGTCCGAGTCGTCCAGATCGATCACGTCCGTCTCGGTGGGCGGAGCCAGCGTGTCCGCGACCATCGACCTTCCGGGGGAACTCATGCCGGCCGACGATAGTAGTCACCGCGGCTCAGCCACTTCTCGAGCAGGCAGTAGAGGGCGATGAACGTGTAGCGGGAGCCCATCTCCTTGACCTTGAACTTCGAGACTCCCTCGCTGCGATTCGTCCAGCTGTTCGGCACGACCGCGTAGGTGTAGCCGCGGATGATCGCCTTCAGCGGCATCTCGACCGTCAGGTTGAAGTGCTTCGAGAGCAGCGGCGAGATGCCCTCGATCACCTGCCGCCGGTAGAGCTTGAACGCGTTGGTCGTGTCGTCGTAGCGAAAGCCGAAGAGCAGCCGGATCCACGTGTTCGCGCCACGGTTGAAGAAGAGCTTCAGCCAGGGGTACTCGATCGTGCGGCCACCGTCCGAGAAGCGGGTGCCGAACACGCAGTCGACCTCGCTGTGCTGCATCGTCCGCCAGAAGCGGACCAGGTCCTCGGGGTCATCGGACTCGTCGGCCATGAAGATCGCGACCGCGTCGCCTTTGAAGGTGCGAAGGCCGGCACGGATCGCCATGCCGAAGCCGCCGGTGTCCTCGTTGGCGACCGGCTTGACCGACGGAATCTGCGCTGCCAGCTCGGCCAGGATCTCCCCGGTCGCGTCCGTGCTGTGATCGTCGACGACGACGATCTCGTGGGCGATGCCCTCGCCCTCGAGCGCCGCGTGCAGGGTCTCGACGGTGCGCCTGATGATCGCGGCCTCGTTGTGGGCGGGGATCACCACCGACAGCGTCTCGGGCCTCACGCGCTCGCCGCCCGGCCGGTCATCGGGCGAAGCGCGTCGTCGCGGCCTCGATGATCTCCTCGACCATGCTGGTGAGGTCGTACTCGTACGACCAGTCGGGGTAGTCGGCCTGGAAGCGGCGCACGTCGCTGACCCACCAGATGTGGTCCCCCTGGCGCGCCTCGTCGGAAAGGGTGAAGTCGATGGAGCGACCGGACAGCTCCTCGATCAGGTCGATCGCCTCGAGCACCGAGCAGTTGGCGTGGCGGGAGCCGCCGATGTTGTAGACCGCCCCCGGCCGCGGCGCGCGCGAGAAGTGCCACAGCGCGCTGACCAGGTCGTGGCTGTGGATGTTGTCGCGGACCTGCTTTCCCTTGTAGCCGAAGATCGTGTACCGCGTGCCAGTCACCGCGCACCGGACCAGATAGGCGAGGAACCCGTGCAGCTCGGCGCCCGAGTGTTGGGGCCCGGTCAGGCAGCCGCCGCGAAAGCACCCCGTGCTCATCCCGAAGTAGCGCCCGTACTCCTGCACCAGCACGTCGGCCCCGGCCTTGCTCGCGCCGAAGAGGCTGTGCTTGCTCTGGTCGATGCGCATCGACTCGTCGAATCCGTGCTCGGCCCACGGGTGGGACGGATCGAGCTCCCATCTGCGCTCCCGCTCGACCAGCGGCAGCTCGTTGGGCGCGTCGCCGTAGACCTTGTTGGTCGACAAGAAGGCAAACGTCGCCCCCGGCGCGTGCAGCCGTGTGGCCTCGAGCAGGTTGAGGGTCCCGACCGCGTTGACCGTGAAGTCGGTCTTCGGCTCGCGCGCCGCCCAGTCGTGGCTCGGCTGGGCCGCCGCGTGCACGATCAGCTCGAGGTCCCCCGCCACGTCGCGGACGAGGGCATCGACCCCGTCCTCGTCCCTGATGTCGAGGTCCACCGCCCGAAAGCGCGGCAGCGCGTCGCGAAGCCGCTCCTCGTTCCACCGGGTCGAGGCCTCGGGCCCGAAGAAGTAGCTGCGCATGTCGTTGTCGACGCCGATGACGTCCAGGCCCTGGTCGTGCAGGAACTCGACGGTCTCGCTGCCGATCAGACCCGACGACCCCGTGACGATGGCGACTGACACCCAAGCTCCCCCTGGTCTCAGGCGAGGATCGGCCGCAGCGCGGCCTCGTTCTCGCGAATCCAGTCGACGATCTCGCCGACGATGTCCGCCGGTCGCCGCTGGGGCGCCCAGCCGATCTCGCGCTCGACCCGACCGTTGTCGGTCACGTAGACGGGCACGTCGACCGGCGAGGTCTCGGCGGTGCTGCCGATCTCGATCTCGTTGCCCGTCGCCTCGCGACAGAGCTGGGTCAGCTCGAGCAGCGAGACCGAGCCCGCGATGCCGCCGCCGACGTTGAAGACACGTCCGGACAGCTCGTCGATCCGCTCGAGCTGCATCGCCAGCAGCCGGTGCAGGTCGAGCGGGTGCAGGACGTCTCGGACCTGCTTGCCCGTGCCGCCGAACCCGATGTAGGTGAGCGGCGTCTCGAACACGTGGCGGGCGGCCCAGAGCGCGATGACGCCCTGCTCGGACTTGCCGAACTGCCCGGCGCCCGCGAGCACGCCGCAGCGGTCGATCACCGCCGGCAGCCCCGAGCTGTCGGCGTACTCCTGCACGATCAGCTCGCTGGCGAGCTTGCTCGCGCCGTAGAACGAGCGCGGCCCGTCGGTCGGGAACTCCTCGCAGATGCCGGCGCCGCTCGCGCCGCGAACGGGCTGGTCGTCGAGGAGGTCGAGCCGGGTCGGCCCCTTGTCGTAGGCGAGCCCGAGCAGCGGCGCGATCGAGTAGACCCGGGACGTCGAGAGGAAGACGAACGCCCCCGCCCGCTGGCGCGCGAGCTCGAGCAGGTTGATCGTGCCGCCGAGGTTGGTGTCGAGCACGTAGCGGGGCGAGCCGGTGGTGCCGGCGTGGACGCTCGGCTCCGCCGAGGCGTCGATCACCACGTCGAATCGGCCGGGGACGTCGGCCAGATCGGAGGCGCTGCGCACGTCCCCGTGGACGAACTCGCCACCGGCGTCGGCAAGCGTCGCGAGGTTGGTCTCGGATCCCCGTCGCCGCAGGCTGTCGAAGGCCACGACCTCGGCACCCTCGGCCAGATATGCCAACGCGAGACGGGAGCCGACGAAGCCGGCCCCTCCCGTGATCAGGATCCTCACCGGGCCGAGGGCACGCGGCGGACAGCCGCTCGAGCACAGCGTGTCGTCATCGGCGGCCGAGTGTACTCGACACCCCCTTCGCCATCGGCTCTGGACCGCATCGCGCCGCGGCTGGCCCGACCGCCGCCGATACGCTGCGTCGATGCAGCGCGGTAGTGTGCGAGCGCGCCTGAAGGAGTCCGTCTCGTGTCGCTGATCTCGGTCATCGCCCCCTGCTTCAACGAGCAGGAGACTCTGCCTGAGCTCTACCGCCAAGTCACCGAGCGGGTGGAGTCGTCGGGGCACGACCTGGAACTCGTGCTCGTGGACGACGGGTCGCGCGATCGCACCCCGGAGCTGATCGAGCAGCTCTCGATCGACGATCCGCGCGTCCGGGGCGTGAAGCTGTCGCGCAACTTCGGCCACGAGGCCGCCATCGAGGCCGGCCTCCACGAGGCCACCGGGGATGCGGTCGTGATCATGGACGCGGACCTGCAGGACTCGCCGAACGCGCTCCTCGAGATGATCACCGCCTGGGAAGAGGGCGCCGACGTCGCCTACGCGGTGCGGACCAAGCGCAAGGAGGGCGCCGTCCTGCGCGCGGCGTTCTCGGGCTTCTACCGACTCGCCGGGCGGATGATGAGCATCGAGCTGCCGACCGACGCCGGCCCGTTCTCGCTCATGAGCCGGCCGGTCGTCGACACGCTGAACGAGATGCCCGAGCACCACCGCTACTTCCCCGGGCTGCGGGCGTTCGCGGGATTCACCCAGGTGCCGATCGTGGTGGAGCGGGACGAGCGGCTCGCCGGCGAGACCAAGTACTCGTTCCGAAAGCGAACCGCCGGCGCGCTCAACGCGATCATGAGCTTCTCGAAGCTGCCGCTTCGCGCGGTGATCACCCTGGGCCTGATCTCGGCGGCGCTCAGCATCGCCGGCGGCCTCTACGTGCTCATCGCGCGGCTGTCGGGCGCTGGGGCGGCGCCCGGGTGGGCGTCGATCATCGTCGTCGTGCTGCTGCTGGCCGGAGTGCAGCTGACCACGCTGGGGATCGTGGGCGAGTACATCGGGAAGATCTACGACGAGGTCAGGAAACGACCGACGTTCATCGTCTCGCAGCGGTTCTCGGAGGAGGCGCGCGCGCAGACCGCCTCGCGCCGTCCGGCGCATCGCGGGCGAGTGGAGGTCGGCGAAGGGGCCGAGGAGGTCACGGCTCCTGGCGCACAACCGGTCGAGCGCCGGTAGCCCTTGGCTCAGCCGAGCCGGAGCCGATACGCGCTCGAGCGGCCGTACATGCCCGACGGGGGCATGTGCTTCCGAGCCGCGATTCCCCAGGCGCTGCTCGACGACGAGCGGTCAGGCGTGGAGTGGGACGACCCGCGGTTCCTGCTCCTCGAGGATGGTCGCCCCCTCCCGAGGGCGGTCGAGATCCACGACGAGATCCGCCAGCTCGGAGCGGGTCGGTACTCGCTCTGGGGGGAGGAGGTCTACTTCTCGGCGAGCGACTCGTCCGATCCCGAGCGATCGGGGCGTCACTACGAGATCCAGCGGGTGCCCGCAGAGGAGGGCCGCATCGCCCGGTTTGCGCCGTGGGTGAGGATCGGATTCGTCGGGAACATCAACAACATCCCGTTCTTCTTCTGTGAGGCCGCGAGAGAGCTCGGCTTCGAGGCCTACATGTATCCGGTCCACAGCGGCGCCCTGCACGATCCGCGAAGCCGGTTCGCCGATCGCAGCGAGCCGCCGTGGGTGCGACGAATCGCGGACTTCGACGACGAGGAGCTCGCCTCGCAGAGCCCGGAACGGAAGGCGCTCGTCGACGACGTTCGCGCCCACTGCGACTTCGTGGTGCTGAACGGCGGTCTCGTGCCCAGCCTGGCTCGGGACCTCGGCGTCCCGTTCGTCTTCTTCCAGACCGGATCCGACGTCACCTACTACGGGCGCTACGAGACCGCCGCGACGGTCGCGCGCAGCTGGAAGGACGACTTCCGGCGATCACCGGCGGGCCGGGAAGCGCTGCTCGAGCTCACATGGGCGATCGCGCTCCAGCGGGACGCGATACTCGGAGGCGCGGCGTTCTCGGGCGTTCATCCGCCCGGCCTGATTCGGAGCGTCGACGAGGTGCTCGAGGACGTCGGCCACGACCCCGCTCGGCGCGTCGTGATGAGGGCGGCAGACCTCAGCCAGATCCCGCCGCGGCCCTGGGTCGGGGACGCGCAGGGGCCCGACGGTCTGATCGTCTGCTCGCCGACCCGGGTGGACTTTCGCCTGAGGCCCGGCGACTCCGAGCTCGACGACAAAGGCACCGAGCTCCTCCTCGAGGGGTTCGCGCGATTCCTCGAAGGCGGTGGACGCGGACGGCTCCTGCTCGTCGAGAAGGGTCACGACATCGTCGAGGCGCGCCGGATCATCGATGAGCTCGGCATCGGGGAGCAGGTCGAGTGGTTCCCCGAGCTTCCGTTCGCCGACTACCTCGCGGTGATGGCGAGGGCGCACCTCGTCTGCGACGCGATCAGCCTCGCCGGACCGGCTCAGATCACGCATGACGCGATGGCCACGGGCAGGCCCGTGCTCGGGAACCTGCGGCCCGAGGTGTTCGCGTCCGTCTACGACGGTGGCTATCCCGGCTTCCATGCCGAGACCGCGGAGGACGTGTGCAACGGCCTCACGGCCGCATTCGAGTCGCCTCGCGAGCTCGAGGAGCTCGGAGCGCGGTCGCGAGCGTTCGTCATCGACAACCTCACACCGGCGCGCGCGTTGACGGATCCACTCGGCCGAGCGCTCACCTGGGCGTTCAGCGAGCCCCGAGCCGACTGAGCTCCACCACATGCCAGCGCCCGTGGCGGGCGCTCGCAGCCCTTCCGGGGATGGCTTCGCACGAGGCGAGCGATGTTTCAGCGTCGAGGGTCTCGGCCAGCAACCGAGCGGGTAGGCAAACCCCCTCGCCGCTGCGACCCTGGCCGCCGTGCTGCCCCAGCCTGGTTCTGATGCCGCGCCGAAGACGGACCGCCTCGCCTGCCCATGAGCCCCTTCGTCGCAGTCGTGCTCGCGCTCGCCGCGCTCATCGGGGTTGGCGCGGCCATGGTGGTCCGCAGGGGCCTTCGCCGGAGGAGCGAGGTGCGCGCGCTCGCGCTCGGCGTCGGCACATTCGCGGCCGGACTGGTCGCGAGCTGGGTCCTGGTCGCCGCGTGGGTCGGCATCGACGGCTTTGCCCTCGTGCACGTGACCTACGCCGCGTTCGTCGTAGGAGCACCGCTCGGCGCGGCGGTCGTCCTGGTGAGCACGCGCGGTGCCTCGCTCGGGCTTCGCGCGACGCTCGGGGTCGTCCTGCTGCTGGCGCCGCTCGGGATGTATGCAACCTTCGTCGAGCCGTTCTGGCTCCGCGTGGATCGGGCGGAGGTGCCGGTTGGGGACGCCGACGCCGACCCGCTTCGAATCGGCGTCCTCGCCGATCTGCAGACGCCCCGAGTCGGTGACTACGAGGAGGACGCGGTGGACACGCTGCTGGCGGAGGATCCCGACCTGGTGCTGATCCCCGGCGATGTCTGGCAGACGACGGACGGTGAGCTCGGCGGGCATACCGACGAGTTCAGGGCGCTGATGAGCCGGATCGACTCAGCGGTTCCCCACGTCTTCGTGGTCGACGGAGACTCCGACCACCTGCAAGGCCTCCTGGACATCACGGCAGGCACCGACATCGAGGTGCTGAACAACACGATGGAAGACGTGGTGATCGAGGGAACGCCGGTGCGGATCCTCGGTGTGGGCCGATACGGGTCGCCCACGCAGTTCGAGCGCGCCAGACGCCAACTCTTCGCCGAGGAGCGCGGCGACGGGGACCCGCTTCGGATCGTCGTCGCCCACGCACCCGACGAGATCGACCGGTTCTCACCCGACGACGATCTGGACCTGCTGGTCGCAGGGCACACCCACGGCGGACAGATCTCGCTCCCGCTCGTCGGGCCCCCGATCACCTTCTCGAACGTGCCGCGCTCGATCGCGGCCGGTGGGCTCCATCGCCTCGACGGCCACTTCGTCTACGTGTCGACCGGCGTCGGACACGAGCACGCCCGAGCGCCTCAGGTGCGGTTCGGGGCGCGGCCCTCGGTCGGTGTGCTCGACATCGTCCCTCGGTGACCTGCCCGACTCAGGGGCTCGAGGCGCTCACCACACGTCCTTGCCGGTCGCGAGCGCGATCGCGCCCTCGATCAGCCCGAGCGTGAACGCCACGTCGACACCCGGCTGAATCGCCAGCCAGCTCACGAGATCGGACGGCCCCGCCCCGAGGTGCTCGACGTGCTCTCGGGCGAGGGCCAGCTTGCCCCCGGTGACGCCCGCAAGCGCGATCAGCCATGGCGTCTTGGAGCGACCGCCGAGAACGGCCGCGGCCGCGCCGACGGTCGCGACCCCGCCGAGGATCTGGAGGCCGCGCATCATGGTCCGAGCCTGGCGGTTGCGCCCGGCCTGACCACCGACGACGCCGGAACCCGTTCCGCGGTTGGCGAGCAGGATCGTCGGGTTCACCCGGCCGAAGCGCCGTTGCATGGCGACGAGCTTGCCGAGGCTGTCCTGCATGGCGCTCACCGAGAGCCGGTAGCGAAGATGGGGCGCCTGGTAGGTGCCGTAGCCGGCCGCCCGCATCTGGGCCGAGATGATCTGGTCCTCGCCAGCGAGGCGCAGCTTGTCGCCGTACATCCCGACCGCGCGCAGCGCCTCCATCCGAAAGCCGTCGCACCGCCCTTCGCAGAACCCGACGGCGACGAGGTCAGGCTCGTCGGGATCGGTGGGGAGCACGTCCATCAGGTTCGCGATCGCGTAGACCCGCTCGACGCGGTCGACCAGCTCGGCCGGCATCTCGGGCTTGCCCCCGATACCGCCCGCGTCGGGGTTCTCCTCGAGCAGCCGCAGCATCTCGGCGACATACCCCTCTCCCTGAAACCGGCAGTCGGCGTGGCAGGTGAGCACGAGCTCGGTGCCCGCCATCTCGAGGGCCTTGTTCAGCGAATGGGCGAGCCCGAGGTTCTCCTCGTTCTCGACCAGGCGCCAGTGATCGGGATCGCCATGCGCGGCGAACGCCTCGCGCACCCGATCGGCGGTGCCGTCGCCGGACGCGTTGTCGATCAGGATGGCCTGCATCCAGTCAGACTGGTCGTCGTGCTCGGGGTGGCGCTGAGCGGCGAGCGTCGCCACCAGCTCCGGGGCGTCCTCGGCCGCCTCGTACAGCGGCATGATGACCGTGATCCGGGGGCCAGCCCCCATCCGCTACGGGGTCCAGTCCGGGTAGCCGGCGTCCTTCGGGGAGAGGATCGGGTCCTCGATCCCCCAGTCGATCCCGAGCAGCGGATCGTTCCACCGGATCCCGCGCTCCCTGTCCGGAGCGTAGGGGTGGCTCACGTGGTAGAAGACCTCGCAGTCGCCCGTGAGGGTGAGAAAGCCGTGGGCGAAGCCCTTGGGCACGTACGCCATGCGCTTGCTCTCGGCGTCGAGCTCGACCTTCTCGTGCTGGAGGAAGGTGGGCGAGTCGGGCCGGACGTCGACGAAGACGTCGAGGATGCGCCCGCGCACGCAGCGGATGAGCTTGTCCTCCTCGGCGCCGTCGACCTGACGGTGCAGGCCCCGGATCGTGCCGACATCGGCGGTCACCGACAGGTTGCTCTGCGCGATCTCGGTCGTGAGGCCGTGCTCGGCGAACTCGTCCTTGCAGAACACCCGGGCGAACATGCCCCGGTCGTCGCCCCGCGGCTCGATGTCGACCACGTAGGCGCCGGCCAGCTTGGTCTCGGTGAAGATCATGGGACCCCCGCGGGTCGTGACGCGGCCATCGTGGCGAGGCCCTCCTCGTAGGACATGGGCTCGGTCGAGACGAGCGCCCGCACCCGGTCGACCGTGAGGCCGGCCCGAAGCGGCCGCGGCGCGTCCTGGCCCAGGTCGGGTGTCGTCACCTTCGCGATCGCCTCCGGATCGAGGCCGAAGGCGCGCGCGGCGGCGCAGGCGAGGGTGTGCCGGTCGGTGAAGTCGGGACCGCTGACATTGACGACGCCGGTGACTCCACGCTCGAGCAGCTCGGCCACGATCGCCGCCAGGTTGGGAGCGTAGGTCGGGGTCGAGAACTGATCGACCGGAGCGCGCATCGGCTCACCCGCGCTCAGCGTCTTCACGAGCCGCTGCACGAAGTTCTTCCCGACGCGCTCCCAGCCGTAGACGACGTTGGTCCGGACGATGAGCGGATCCGAGAGCGTCGCGAGCAGGAAGTGCTCACCGGCGAGCTTCTGGCGTCCGTACTCCTGGATCGGAAGGGCCTCGGCCGTCTCCGGGTACGGGCCGGCGGTGCCGTCGAAGAGGTAGTCCGTCGAGAGCCAGACCATCCGCAGCCCCCGGGCGGCGGCGGCTCGGGCCAGCACCGCGGTGCCCCTGACATTGATGTCGTAGGTCGCCTCGGGCTCGCGCTCGCACAGGTCGACGTTCGGCTGGGCGGCGGGGACGACCAGCGCATCCGGCCGCACCTCGTCCAGCACGGCGTCGACCTGGCCCGGGTCGCGGAAGTCGAGCTGGGTGAGGCCGGCGACGTCCTGGCCGAACCTCGTCCCGACGACCGTCGCTCCGCGGTCGGCCAGCGCGGTGACCAGATGCTCTCCGACCTGCCCGGAGGCGCCGACGACCAGGACGGTGCTCACGAGGACCCGGTGAAGCGCAGGTCGCCGTCGACCGCACCGCTCTCGGAAAGGTGGCTCAGCTGCTTCAGCCGAACCCACGGCCGGCCGAGCCAGTCCTGGCCGAGCCGAGCGCCCTCGTACCAGTCGCGAACGTCGACGACGCCCTTGGGGACGTTCCAGGTCGGCTCGAACCCCGGCAGCCGCTCGGCCGCCTTCGTGAAGCTGACCCGGTAGCTGCGCGCGTCCGGGCTCGCGTCCGAGGCGATGCTCACCTCGGATCCCGGCACCGCCTCGGCGACGATCTGGGCGAGATCGCGGATCTGGTAGTTCTCGCCGACCGGCGCGATGT
This sequence comes from Thermoleophilia bacterium, assembly GCA_028285405.1. Lineage (GTDB taxonomy): Bacteria > Actinomycetota > Thermoleophilia > Miltoncostaeales > Miltoncostaeaceae > JANQPH01. The sequence goes on along the minus strand of JANQPH010000044.1, from coordinate 123,551 downwards.
TGAACGGCTCGTTGTGGATCGCCTCGCGCGGCGCCTCGAGCGCGCACGCGGCGGCCAGCGACATGTCGCCGATGTGGACGAGCGGCCGCCAGGGGGTGCCGTCGCTCATGATGCGGACCTCGCCGTCGTGATGGGCGAAGCCGGTCAGGTTGTTGACCACGACGTCGGCCCGCAGCGCCGCCGACGCGCCGTAGGCGGTCGCGTTGCGCAGGAACACCGGGCTGAAGTCCGAGTCGGCCAGCCGCTCGAGGTCCTCCTCGCTCCTCACCTTGGACGTCGCGTAGTGGGTCAGCGGCGCGAGCGGCGCCTCCTCGGTCACCTCGTCGTCGCCACCCGCGGCGCCGTACATCGAGCAGCTCGAGGCGAACACGAACCGGCGCGCCCCGACGTCGCGGGCGAGCTGCGCGAGACGGATCCCCGCCTCGTGGTTGATGGCGTACGTGAGCTCGGGGGCCAGCTCGCCCATCGGATCGTTGGAGAGGGCGGCGAGATGCACGATCCCCTCGATCCCCTCGAGGTCGGCGCTGGTGACGTCCCGGACGTCCTTGACGATCTCGTGGTCGACCTCGGGGCCCGTGGGCGAGAAGTAGCCGACGTCGAGGCCCACGACCTCGTGCCCGCGCGCGCGCAGCGTCGGGACCATCGCGTGACCGACGAAGCCGCGATGACCGGTGACCAGAACCCTCATTCCCACACCCTCCACGGCGGATCGCCGGTGTCCCAGAGCTCGTCGAGCAGCCGCTTGTCGCGCAGCGTGTCCATGCACTGCCAGAAGTCGCCGTGGCGATAGGCCATCAGCTGCCCCTCGCCGGCGAGCGCCTCCATCGGATCGCGCTCCCAGATCGTCGAGTCGCCTTCGATGTAGTCGACCACCTGGGGCTCGAGCACGAAGAAGCCGCCGTTGATCCAGCCCTCGGACGTCTGCGGCTTCTCCTCGAAGTCGATCACCTTGTCGCCGTCGAAGGTCAGCTCGCCGAAGCGGGCCGGGGGACGAACCGCGGTGACCGTCGCGAGGCGGCCGTGCGCCTCGTGGAAGGCCAGGAGCTCGCGCAGGTCCACGTTGGCGACCGCGTCGCCGTACGTGAGCATCATCCGCTCGCCCGGGTTCGCCTGGAGCAAGCGCCGGACCCGGCCGCCGGTCAGCGTGTTCTGGCCGGTCTCGAGCAGGTGCACGCGCCAGTCGTCGGTGTGTCGTGTCGCCCCGACCTCGACGTCACCCGAGGCGAGGTCCACGGTCAGGTCGCTGGCCCGGTTGCGGTAGCCGAGGAAGAAGTCCTTGATGACCTCGCCCTTGTAGCCGAGCGCGATCATGAACTCGTTGAATCCCTGCGCCCCGTAGATCTTCATGAGGTGCCAGAGGATCGGGTTCGGGCCGACGTCGACCATCGGCTTCGGGCGGACGTCGGTCTGCTCTGCCAGCCGGGTTCCGAGACCCCCGGCGAGGATTCCGACGATCACGTACCGGGGCCCCTCGAAGCGCGCATCGGGCGGGGATGTTAGTGGACCGACTCGCCGCCACGCGGACGGGGGCCGCCGCGGCCGACCAGCTCGGCGAAGTCGGACGCGAGCCGGTCCCGCTCCGCGTCGCGGCTGTACGTCGCGACGGCCGCATCGCGGGCCCTGATCGACGCGGCGGCGCGCGCGCCCTCGTCGTCGATCAGCTCGGCCAGGGCGACGCCCAGCGCCGGGACGTCGCCGGGCGGGACGGTGCGGCCACCGTGCTCCGGCGCCGCGACGGTCCGCACCCCCGGCAGGTCCGAGGCAATCGTCGGGCTTCCGCACGACATGGCCTCGATCAGGACGATTCCGAACGCCTCGGCGGCGGTCGTCGAGGGAAGCACGGTCACGGCCGCAGACTGGAACGCCGAGCGGAGGTCGTCGTCGTCGAGACGACCCAGGAACCGCACGGCCGACGTCAGACCGAGCCGATCCGCTTCGGCGGCGTATTCGCCGCGAAGCGTCCCGTCGCCGACGAGGGCCAGCTGCGCGCGGTCTGCGAGACCGGCCGACCCGAAGGCCCGGATCAGCTCGGGCACCCCCTTGAATCGGTGGTCGACGTCCATGCCGCCAACGTGGAGGATCACCGGGAGATCCGGATCCAACCCGACCCGCACGCGCCAGTCGGCAGTGACCTCAGTTGGCCGCAGACGGTCGACGTCGATGCCATACGGTCGCTCGCGAACGTCTGACAGGCCGAGCCGTGCAGCCGAGGAGTGGGCGAAGTACTCCATCGAGCTGGCGAGCACCGCACCGGCCCCGCGCAGCACGATGGGCGCAACCGACCGCGAGTAGCCCTCGAGGAAGCGCCCCCGCCAGCCGTCCCAGGCGACGTCCATGTGGAAGAAGACCAGGTAGGGAATCCGGAGCGCTCGCGCCGCCGCGACAGCCGGCTCGGCTCCGCCGAAGAACGGGTAGTGCAGGTAGATCGCGTCGAACCCGCGGAGCCGCCACCCGAGCTGGGGAAGCGCGGCCGAGGTGTTGTGCGACACGACGGGGCGCAGGTAGTGGACCTCGATCCCGTCGCGAACGACGGTTCCCGCCGGCACTCCGTGGGCCGGGACGAAGGACTCGACCACGTGCCCGGCATCGGCCAGCAGACGTGCATGCCTGGCGGCGACGTTGCCCATCCCGCCGACATGCGGGGGATAGGCACAGCAGAGGTTCGCGATCCGCACGACGACTGCGCAGGTTAGTCGACAGCTTCGGGCCGACCGACGAGCAGGTGGCCACCTGCCAATCGCCGTCCCGCGCGAGCGAACGGCTACCCTCCCGGCGTGCTGGCGAGCGCCCTCGATCGCGTGCCCCAGAGGCTCCGGGGACCCGCGGGGCTCGTAGTCCTGCTAATCGCGGCGGGAGTGCTCGTGCGCCTCTACCGGTTCACCGATCCGGCCCTCGACGCCCATGCGTTTCGCCAGACGCAGACCGCGAGCACGGTGTGGCTGTGGCGCGAGGAGGGCTTCGACTTCCTGAGCTACCACGTTCCGATGTTCGGCGGCGGCCAATGGGTCCTCGAGCTTCCGACGTACCAGGCGATCGTCTATGGCGGAACGCTGATCTTCGGATTCCATGAGTGGGTAGGGCGGGCGGTCTCGATCGCCGCGTTCATCGCCTCAGCCTGGCTGCTGTACCGACTGATGAGCAAGTGGACGGGGACCGCGGGCGCAGCGGTCTTCTCGGTCTTCTTTCTGGCGTTCCTGCCGCTGACCGTCTTCTTCTTTCGTGCCTTCATGATCGATCCGCTCGTGATCGCGATGGTTCTCGCCGCCGCACTCGCGGCGACCGAGCTCGCCGAGCGATGGAGCTGGCCATGGATGGCGTTGCTGGCAGCAGCGGCAATCCTCGCAGTCCTTACGAAGGCCACGATCGTCGCGGTATTCCTACTTCCGTTGGTGATCTTGGGAGCGAGGGCGTTTCTCCGACGCGAGACCCCTCTCGCGGGTCGGCTGACCCTCGTCGGGACAGCGCTGGTCACGCTGGTCCTCAGCATCCTGTGGCGCGATCACAGCGACCGAATCAACATCCGCTCGAATGGGATGAGCTTCTCCGAGCAGAGCGACTGGTATTTCGGCTCCACGATCGAAGCCGAGCTTTGGACCACCTTGGGTCAGCGATTCCTTGACTCAGCTGGAATCCTCGCCCTGGCCGTCGGCGCACTGGGAATCGTCGCCGCGAGCAGCCTGAACACCCGCTACCGCGTCGAGCTCTATTCGCTGCTCGTCTCGCTCGTCGCGAGCACAGCGATCTTCGCCAATCTCAACCGCGTCCACGACTACTACCAGTTCCCCCACTACGTCGTCCTCAGCATGTTTGGGGGCATCGGGCTCTGGACGATCTACGTTTGGTTCCGCGACGGTGTCTCGAGGCTCGCGGCGCGACAGGCCGTCGCCGCAATCGCGCTGATCCTGGTCGGCTTCTGGATGCTGAACCTCTTTCGTGGCTATTACGCGCCAGACGCGTTCGGCATGGTCTGGCGCGAGCAAGGAGTTGAGCTCGCGACGAACACACCCGACGATCGCGTCGTGCTCGTGCACGATGGCGGCGACGCCAACGAGCCAATGCTCTGGTACGAGGCCCGGCGCACGGGCTGGCGAGTTACGGACGGCAACCTGAATGAGGTGGCCGCGCTCTACGACGAGCACGACGATGTCGGCGCAATCGCTCGCCTCGGCCCGCCTGAGGAGGTGCCACCCGAGCTCGACGCGCTCGCCGAGAGGCGGGGGCTCGAGAGAACCTACGAGAGCCCTGGAATGGTGGTGTTCTCGGAGCCGATGTCCGCACCCACCAAGTAGGCGGCAACCTGAGGCGCCATCAGCGCCAGCGGTCGGCGAGACGGCGTCGAGCCCTTCGGAGTCACCGTGCATTGCGATGCGCACCCCGACGAGGGCGCTCCGCCGAGGCCCCGGCAACGCCCGGGCAAGTCAATCCCTCGCGCGCGCAGATGGTTCGCCCCGCGGTCCCGAGACCCCCTGTTCATGGGAACCGAGGCCAACGGGGCGCGTGAGGGGAGGAGCTATGCTCCCGCCCGCCGTCGGTGCTCGTCCGGCGGGTGGATCACGAGCCACGGCAGCCCGAGACAGTCGGCCAGGCGAGTGCCGGACAGCCCCCGGGAGTGACGTGCGCAAGAGCCTCCAGCTGGGCGCCGAGCCTCCGCGCCCGAAGGGGTCGGGGATTCGGTGAAGCACAGAGGAGCCGACCAGATCGCGCAAACGGCGCGTGATCTCACCAGCCGCATCCGCTGGGGTGAGGTCGGCCTGGTCCTGCTCGCCTACACGCTGCTCACGATCGTGATCACGTGGCCGGTGATCCTGAACTTCTCGAGCGAGATCCCCGGCGAGACGAGCGGCGGCGACCGCTCGGGCTACGTCTGGGACTTCTGGCTGCACTCGCGGGAGGGCCTGGCCCTGTGGGGAGCCGACATCCAGGAAGCCGTCGCCGCGCCGTTCGGTCGGACCAGTCCCGCGTCGGCGCACGTGACGCTGTTCGTCACCCTCGGCCCGGGCTGGCTCGTCACCAGCATCGCCGGGCCGATCGTCGCCTACAACGTCACGGTCTTCAGCGGCCTCACGCTGTCCGGCGCGGCGATGTACATGCTCATTCGCTGGCTCGGACTCGGCCGCACCTCGGCGGCGTGGTCGGGCGCGGCCTTCATCCTCGTCCCATACGTCGCGCTGCGGGCGACCTCGCACCTTCCGTTCGTGCACCTCGAGTCGTTCCCGCTGCTCCTCATGGCGGGGATCTTCTGGCTCGAGCGACCCAACCTGCGCCGCGCGGTGCTGATGACGCTCGCGATCGTCCTCGCCTGGCTGACGAACCCCTACTACGGGCTGATGGCGCTCATCATCGCCGCCGTCTTCGTCGTCATCGGCCTCGTGCTCGGAACCCGGCGCAACGGCCCGATTCCCGCGGCGCGAAGCGCGCTCGAGGTCGGCGGCTCGGTCCTCGTGCTGGTGGGACTGCCGCTGCTCGCCCTCTATAGCTCGAGCCGCGACGCGGTCGTCCAGGGCTTCGAGCGAGATCCGATCGAGCTCCAGCTGTACGGCGCGCACTTCACCGACTACGTCAAGCCGGTGGTCGGTGACGCGTTTCTCAGCGGAATCGTCGGAGCCGACACATGGGACGGACTCGGATCGCCGGGCGGCGAGCGCACCGCGTTCCTCGGCTTCACGACCATCGTCCTCGCGCTGATCGGGCTGTTCTTCCTGATCAGGCGGTGGGACTCGACCCCCCAACGCGTGCGCCTCGCCGCGATCAGCGCGATGGTCCTGGTGCCGGTGCTGGTGCTCATGAGCCTGTCGCACCCGTACCCGCTGCCATGGCCGTTCGAGGGCAGCACGATCCCGATGCCGGCGGGGATCGTCTTCGACTTCACGCCATTCCTGCGCGCCTTCGCGCGCTTCTCGATCGCCGTGATGGCCGTGGTCCTGATCATCGCGGCGATCGGGCTCTCCGGGCTGCTCCGGGGGCGAACCCAGGTCACCGCCTACGCGATCGCCGCGCTGGTCTTCGTCTTCACGATCGTCGACCTGCCCGGGACGACGCCGACCTCGCTTGTCACGGGGTCGAGCACGCCGATCCAGATCAACGGCGCCGATGCCGACGAGCTTCCCGCCTGGCAGTGGATCGCCGAAGAGACCGACCCCGACGCAGTGATCCTGGAGAGCCCGTCGTGGCCCAACGAGGCGCTCGAGCGCTTCTACATGTACGGCCAGACCGTGCACGAGCGCCGCATCGCCAACGGCGCGCTCAACGACGCCGAGCTCGCGGGCGCCTTCAACAAGGACTATCCCCTCCCGACGGTGGAGGGCGCAGCGGAGGCAATGGCGACGATCGGGATCGACTACGTCACGATCGCACCCTGGGCGTTCGCGATGCTCGGACGGGAGGGACCCGACCCCCTGCAGCCACCCGCCGGATTCGAGCTCGCCGCGCAGTTCGAGGACGGGTCGGCCATCTGGGAGGTGGTCGCAGCGCCGGGTGACGCCGTGGTCGTCCGGCGCGACGGGTTCTGGGACACCGAGGTGATCGACGGCCAGAGCCTGCGCTGGCTCGGACAGGAAGGCGGGGTCACCGTGGTCGCCGACGAGGCGGGCCTCTACGAGGTGAGCTTCGACGCCGCGGGGCTCGACCCAAGCGCGACTTACCAGCTCGAGGTCCGCGGTCCCGACGGGACCGTCCAGACCCTCGAGGTGACCGGCGAGAAGGACCGGTACGCCTTCCAACTCCCGCTGGCGGAGGGCGAGAGCACGGTCGAGTGGCGCGTCCTCACACCGGCGGCGCAGCAGATCAGCCCGGAGGACCTGCGGGTCGTCACGATCCAAACCGGGACGTGGGACGCGACCCGCGTCGGGCCCACCGATCGCCGGGCCGCGGCCGGCTAGCGGGAAACCGCCGGGCGCGCCACGAACTTCACGTCGAGAGCTCGAACGCCTCGACAGAGGCGGGTCGGCGCATCAGGCTACGGTGTCGCCCACGGCGGCCACGAGACCGGGAATCAGCAGGGGAACATGGCGGTTCGCTACGAGGATGCAGAGCGGTCCCAGCGCGTCGGCTCGCGCCTGATCCCGGCATCCTGGATTCGGTACTGGCCGCTCTTCGTCAACCTGACGCGGCGGGAGATCCGTCAGCGATACAAGGGCTCGGTGCTGGGCCTGGGGTGGACGCTCATCACCCCGGTCATCATGGTCGCCGCCTACTACGCGGTGTTCACGGTCATCTGGAAGATCACGATCCCGTGGTATGCGGTCTTCCTGTTCCTGAACCTCGCGACCTGGACGCTCTTCTTCGGCGGGATCGCCGTGGCCGCCGCCAGCCTGGTGCAGAACGCCAGCCTGGTGACGAAGGTCAGCTTCCCGCGCCAGATCATCCCGCTCTCGGCCATGGCCGGAAACTCGTTCACCGCGCTCGCGATGTTCGCCGTGGCGGTGCCGATCTCACTGGTCGTCACCGGCGGCGAGCGCGAGACGGTGCTCGCGCTTCCGCCCATGCTGATCCTGCTCGGCATGTTCACCGTGGGCCTTGGGCTGCTGCTCGCGGCGGTGAACGTCTACTTTCGGGACGTCGAGCACATCCTGGTCGCGATCGGCCTTCCGTGGATCTTCATCAGCCCGATCTTCTGGTCACCGGCGAACTTCGAGCGCATCGCTCCCGGTCTCGCGAACAACGAGCTGGTGGCCAATCTCTTCTACTACCTGAACCCGCCGGCGCCGTTCATCATCGCGATCCACAAGTCGGTCTTCTTCGGGGTGTGGCCCTCGGCGACCGACGTGATCTACTCCGTCGTCGCGGCGACCGTCGCGCTCGCCGCCGGAATCTGGGTCTTCAAGCGCCTGCAACGCGAGATGGCGGTCGAGCTCTGAGACCACGCCGCGCGCGGTCGGCGCAACATCGTCGGGGTCGAGCTCGGCGCCCCCATCGCCCGATGACCTCGACGGACCATCGCGCCGAGGTCGAGCCGTCGGAGCCCGACGGGGAGTCCGCTCCCCAGGCGATCACGCGACGCCGAGTGATTCTCGGCCTTGCGATCGGCACGCCGATCTCCGCGCTCTTCCTGTGGCTCGCCGTCCAAGGCGTGAGCTGGTCGGACGTGTGGTCGGCCATCCTCGGGGCGGACCCGTGGTTGCTCGCCGCCGCGGTCGTGACCCTGATGCTCACCTACCTCGTCCAAGCCGAGCGCTGGCGGGTCGTCGCTCGCAACGAAGGACGGCTCGGTCTCGGGCGCGCCTACTCCCTGATACTCGCGGCGCTCGCAGTGAACAACGTCGTCCCCGGCCGGGCGGGCGAGATCCTCAGAGGGTGGTGGCTGTCACGGCTACTTCGGCGACCCGTCTCGAGGTGCCTGTCGACGGTCGTCGTCGACCGCATCTCCGACGTCGGGGCGCTGGTGGTCGCCCTCCTGGTGAGCCTGCCGTTCGTTCCGAAACCGGGCTGGCTGCAGGGGCTGCTGCTGGTCGCCGTCCCGGTCACCGCGGGCCTGCTCGGCCTGGTCGCCCTCGCATGGTGGTATACGCACAGGAGCGAGCGCGGTCGGCGCCGAGCCGAGCTGCCCGCCGACGAGCGCCCCTTCCTCGGCCGGCAGGCGTCGGGTTTCGTGCGCGGCCTGGCGGGCACCGTCTCGGCGCGCCAGGTCGTTCCGATCGCGCTTTGGAGTCTTCTCGCCTGGCTGCTGTGGGCCACCGCCGCCGGCTTCGTGGCCGCGAGCCTCGGGGTCTCGCTCACGCCGGCCGAGCTGCTCTTCGTCACGGGCGTGATCGACCTCGGCGTCGCGATCCCGTCGACCCCCGGGTTCGTGGGCACGTACCAATGGCTGGCCGTCGCGTCGCTCGGCCTCTTCGGGATCTCACGGGACAATGCCTTCGCCTTTGCCGTGCTCCTCCAAGCCTCGTGGTACGTACCGGTCACGATCGTCGGCTTGGTGGTCGTGGCCAGAGGAGCGCTCATGGAGCTCGGTCGGCGAGCACCCGAGGGCGCGCCCGCCGATGCGAAACGACCGGCATCGGTCTCGTGAGCCAGCCGCCCCCGCCCACGAGAGCGCATCGCGCCCGGGGCCTGCTGGCGTCGTTTCGCAGCTGGGCGACGATCCGATTCGTCCTCGTCGGCGGCCTCGTCGCCGCATGGATGTTCGCCGCGTTCGCCGTGCTCGAGGTCGTCGTCGGGCTGCACCCGCAGGTCGCCCTCGTGCTCTCGTTCGCATCCGGCCTGGCGCTCCACTTCGCCCTCAACCGCCAGTGGGTCTTCTCGAGCGACGGAGGCTATGCGCTCCACCTCACCAGACAGGGCCGCCGATACCTCGTGACGGTGCTGATCGCCTACGCGTTCACCGCCCTGTGCCTGCTGATCTTCTCGGACGTGCTCGGGGCGAACCCGCTGATCGTCTACTACTCGGCGGCGGCCGTGCAGGGAGCGGTCACATTCCTCGTGTTCCGCCACTGGGTCTTCCAAGAGGGGCAGAGCACCCAGGCCGAGCCGAGCCGCGGTGGCGCTCTCAGCCAGGAAGGCGAAACGGGCGGAGCGGAACGCCCAGGGGGCTCTGCCCGAGCCTGAGCTGCGGGTTCGGGTGCTCGAGCGCGACGAGCCCGTCGACCCGAAGCCTGCTCGTGACACGCGCGGCCTCGGCGAGCCGAAGCCCGGCGTACGTCATCCACATCGGCACGCTGAGCGCGATCTGGCGGCGACCCCGCGGTCGTCCCGCCGCGACGATCTGACGAATCGTCGTCGCAGTCGGGTGGGCCACCGACATCGGCTCGCTCGACGGCCGAGCGACCATGGCGGCGATGACCGCGGCCAGGTCGTCGTAGTGCACCAGGTGCTGTTCCTGGCGACCTCCGCCCGGCAGCGGGACCACCGGAAGTCGGGCCGCCTGGACCAGGGCGCCGTACATCCCGCCCGGATCGGCTCCCCACACCAGGCCCGGCCGGACCACCGACGCCCCCGAGGACGCTGCGACCGCCTCGATCGCCATCTTGGTCTGGCCGTACAGCGAGCGAGCGGCCGGGAAGGCGGACAGACTCGACAGCACGATCGCTCGCACCTCATGGCTGGCGGCGCACTCGAGCAGCGCCCGGCTGCCATCGACGTTGACCCGTCGCGCCGAGGCCGGGTCTCGCGGGCCGAAGTCGTACGCCGCGTGGACGAGGACGTCGGCCGACGCAACCGCGTCGCGGGGGATCTCGTCGGGCAGCACCAACCGCGCGGGCCCGGCGCGCCCCGCCCGCACGACCGTCGCGCCGTTGCGCTCGGCCCACTCGGCGATCTTGCTCCCGACGTAGCCGGATGCGCCGGTCACGAGCCAGGTCTGCCCCGCTGGCATCAATCCGTCGAAGGGCGATCCCGTCCGTGCCGAGGCGAGCGGAACTGGAGATAGAAGAGACGCTTGGTCTCGCGCCGGCTCCGGCTGACGGACTCGATCATCACGCCGATGGCGAGGAAGATCCCGGCGAGCACCTGCAGGCCCGTCGCCAGGATCGCCGAGGGGATGTGGAGGATGGTCCCGGTCCTGATGAACTCGGCCACGACGACGCCACCGACCCCCCACGCCGCCATCGTGAAGAGCGCCGCGATGATCAAGAACAGCTGGAGCGGACGCACCTCGCGGAACAGCCTGAGGATCGTCCACGAGATCCGAAAGCCGTCCCGAAACGTCCTGAGCTTGCTCTCGCCGAGGTCCTCCCCCCGCGGGCGATAGTCGGTCGCGATCTCCGCGACCGGCACCCGCAGGTCGATCGCGTGGATCGAGAGCTCGGTCTCGGTCTCGAAGCCATGCGACTCGGCCGGGAAGCTCTTGACGAACCGCCTGGACAGGACGCGGTAGCCGCTGAAGATGTCGGTGAAATGGCGCCCGAAGATCGCCGCGATCACACCGTTGAAGAGTCGATTCCCAAACGTGTGACCGGCGCGTTCCTCGTCGGTCTGCTCAGTCTCGCGGGTCCCGACGACCATGTCGAGGTTGTCGCGGAGCAGCCGCTCGACCATCTCGGTCGCACGGGTCGCGTCGTACGTCGCGTCCCCGTCGACCATCACGTACACGTCGGCGTCGACATCGGCGAACATGCGCCGAACGACGTTGCCCTTGCCGCGGCGCGGCTCCGACCGGACGATCGCCCCGGCCTGGAGCGCCACGCGCTCGGTCTCGTCGCTCGAGCCGTTGTCGTAGACATAGATAGTCGCCGTCGGCAGGGCCAGCCGGAAGTCGGCGACGACGCGGCCAATGCTGCGCTCCTCGTTGAGGCAGGGGACCAGGACGGCGATCTCGACACCGTCGGCCGACTCAGCGGCCCCGGGCGCCTCAGCAGTCACGTCGACGATCGGCCCACTCGTCATCTACGCCTCAGCGTGAAGAGAAAGTGCAGTCCGAACCACCGCTTCCACCACATCGTTCGCCGTTCGTAGCGGAGCATCCCCAGCAAGACGGACTCGGGCAACCCCGACCGTCTCCAGATGCCACCGGTCAGGAGGTAGCTCAGGCCGCTGAACACCGGCCCCGGAACGACCTCGAGCTCCGGCCACTCTCGATCAAATCGATCGCGATCGCGCACGAGCATGATGTAGGGAAGGGCCTGGTTCGAGTCCATCGCGTCCCGTGACTCGAACTCCCACGAGCCGCGTTCCTGATCGAACGGCTCGGGGTGTGCGTGCGTGTACGCCACCCGTGCGAGTGGGCTCCAATAGGGCTCGATCGCGACGACCCCGCCACCGGGAGCGAGGCAGCGCGTCGCCTCACCGAGGAACCGGCCGACGTCCGGGAGGTGGTGGAGCACGTGCATGCCGAACAGCGTGCGGAGCGACCCGCCCGGAAACGGAAGCTCCTGCGCATCGACGACGCGATCGACACCCGGAATCGGCCGAATGTCCGAGGTGACGATCTCAGGATCGAGCTCCGAGAAGAAGCCGCCACCCGATCCCAGCTCGACCCGCGCCCCGGCGCCGGTCAGGTTCGCGGCCTCGGCGTCGAGCATCAGCCGATAGAACCCACGGTACATCTCGAGCAACGCGGGGCTGCGCCGGATGAGATCGACCTGCAGCCGACCCGCGTCCACGCTGGCGAGGTCGACTCCGTCGAGCTCGTCATGCCGTGCAAGCGGAAGCCTGACCGTCGCCTCCTACGAACGGGGAGGGGTGAGCACCGCCGCTAGGCTGGGCGGGTGGTCCGAGCCGACAACGTAGCCGAATCGGTCCCGGACCGACCCGCGCGGAACACCTGCTCGGACAGCGCAGCCCGAACCCCGGCGCGCGCCGAGTCCCGGTGACCGGACCACGCCACGACGTCGTCGTCGTCGGCTCGGGACCGAGCGCCCTCGCAAGTGTCGAGGCCGCGCTGGTCCGCGGACGGCGGGTGACCGTCATCGATGCGGGCCAGCGGGTCGACAGCACCCGAGCCGCCGCTGCGTCGCTCGTTCGCCGATCCTCGGATCTGACGCCGCAAGCGATGTTCGAGCACCTCGCGCCGGTCCCGGTCGCACGAGACGACGCGCCGCCGGACAAGCTGCTGCTCGGCTCGGATGTTCCCTATGCGCTCCCACCCGCGGCCGATCCGGTCACGTACGACGATGTCGGCGCACGCGCGTCCTTCGCGCTCGGCGGCCTGAGCACGGTCTGGGGAGCGGCGGCGCTGCCGTACGACCGTCGCGAGTTCGAGCGGTGGCCCGTCTCGTTCGACGAGCTTCGTCCGCACTACGAGGCCGCGCTGTCGCTCATGCCCATCGCGGGACGGTCGGACGTGCTGCACGAGCTCTTCTCGCCCCGGCCGCGACGGCTCGGCAGACTGCCGATCTCCTCGAGCGTCGCGCGCCTGCTTCGACGCGCGAGCAACCGCCGAGGGCATCTGCGACGCGTGGGGGTCTCGGTCGGAGCGGCCCAGGTGGCGGTCGAGACCGAAGGTCCCACCGGATGCCGTCAGTGCGGGTTCTGTGCCCGCGGGTGTCCGTACCGGTCGATCTTCGATGCCGGCGACCGAATCGAGCAGGCGCACCGGGACGGCAGGATCACGTACCTCTCGGGTCGGGTCGTCCACTCGCTCGAGGAGACGGGGGGCGGGGTGGCGCTCGAGTCTCGACCGCTGGCGGGCGGGCGCTCCGAGCGGCACGTCGCACGCACCGTCTTCCTCGCGACGGGCGCGATGTCGAGCACCCCGTTGCTCATCAGGACGTTGGGCGTCTCGGAGCCGGTGGACCTCCTCGACAGCCAGTACTTCATTGCGCCGATCGTCGTCGCCAACCCGACCACCGGCCGCGGGTCCGACGAGATCTTCGCCCTCAGCCAGGCGTTCGTCGAGCTCGACGACTCCCGCCTGCCCGGACGTCTCGCCCACATGCAGATCTACGGTCCAAACGAGGTCGTGAGGGGTGGGCTCGAGGCGAGGCTCGGTCCCGGCCGGCGCCTTCCGGGCGCACTCGCCCTCGCCGGTCGATGCGTGCTCGGAATGCAGGGGTTCCTCCACTCCGACCTGTCGGGTCGGATCCGCTGGACCCGCAACGACGACGACTCGATCAGCGCCCGCGCGCACCGCGACGATACCGCGGTCGACCGCGAGGTCCGCCGAGTGCTGCGCGTGCTGCGCAAGGGCCTCTGGCGCGTCGGCGCGATCCCCCTCGAGCCGCTCGTCGACATCGCCGCGGTCGGGCGCAGTTTTCACGTGGGGGGGAGCTTCCCGATGTCGAGGACGCCGGGCGAGACCGAGACCGACCTGCTCGGGCGCCCCGCGGGCATGAGCCGCGTCCACGTCGTCGACGCCACCGTGCTGCCAACAGTCGCCGCGACGACCATCACCCTCACCGTGATGGCGAACGCAGCCCGGATCGTCTCGGCGGCGTGCGCACCCTAAGCGCAGCATCCGCGACGAGCGCCTGACGCCCCATCGGATCGTGGCCGCGCCTCACCGTCAGTTGCCAGGCGCCCCTTCGCCCGCCCCCTGCTCCGATCCGGAATCGGACGACACCGACCTGTTGAGTCCGGGCAGCGCGGCGATCAACGTCATCACTCCGACCATGAGGCCGAAGAAGTAGAAGGGCCAGGTCTTCCTGTTGATCGACACCGGGCTGTCGAAGTACGACAGGAAGAACGCGCCCCACGCAGCGACGGCCAGCAAGATCAGCGCCACGTAGAAGACCCTGGGACGGAGCAGGCTCCGCCCCTGCCGCTCGCCCGGTAGGCGGAGAACCAGCAACCCGATCCCGACCAACGTGGCGATCATGTAGAGCACGGGAAGGTTGAATCCCCCGCTCGTGAAGACGAGCGAGTCGACAACGGGGACGCTGACGCTCGTGACCTGGGGGGCGGCCGATGGGCCCGCGGCTCCCGCGGCGGTGCGGGTGAAGTACGCAACGGTGTTCCGGGGGTCGCCGGCGTAGTAGCCGACCATCGTCTGGAAGTAGTTGTCCTGGATCCAGGACACGCCGTCGGGGCCGCACTCGTTCAGCGCGAACTCCCCCATTTCAGTCCAGCCCAGGGCTCTATCGCCCGGATAGCGCTCGAGGCAATCGGGGGCGTCCGCCGGGATGCTCTCGCGGAACTCGCCCATGAACCGTTCGTTCGACTGGACATCGAGCGCGAAGAAGATCCGGTAGGTGCGCTCGGTCACATCGCCCCAGGCCTGGCTCTGGTTGTCTTGGTTCACGCTCGCGTAGCTCACCGATGCGAGCGCGAGGAGCACGACGGCCCCCGTCGCCGCCAGCTGCGGTTTCCAGCCAGGTGAGACCCGTCGGGTCACGAGGAGATAGCCGCCGACGCCGAGCACGACGAGGAGGATCGGGAGCGCCGACGGACGGGCCAAGACGCCGAGCAAGCCGAGGAGCCACCCGCCTCCCGCCCAGGCGGCGACGACCGGCCACGGGGCGTCAGCGGTGATGCGTCGCGGAAGCTCGAGCGTCGCGGCCGCTGTCGCGAACACGAGGATGGTCGTGGGGCCTTCTGCACCGACCATGAACGAGTACGTCAGTGCGGTCGGCGTCAGCATCAGCAGGTACACCGCCACGCGCACGATCCAGCGCCGACTGCGCGGAACGAAGTCGGACAGACGATGGGCCAGCCAGATCGTGACGACGATGACCAGCACGCTTTGGATGAAGATCCGGCCGGTGTTGCCGAAGGGCGCGTCCCCCGCGGGAACGATCGAGTAGAAGAGGGTGGTCGGCCACGCCCGAAAGCTGTCGCCCAGGAGGCTGATCGAGCCCCAGGTCTCGGCCTGCTCGGGCTGGTCCGCCACGAAGATCGCCTCGCCGCGACGGATGTATCCACCCGAGTCCGGCGTGACCAACGGGATCTCGGACAACGCGTATGAGATCGCGAACGCCGCGACAAAAAGCGACTCGGGGATGTACAGGCGGGCGCGCGAGAGCAACCGCTGTGCGTTGGGCGCAGTCATGAGTTCGGCAGGCGAGACCGCACGGCATGGAGCGGGCTCGGACGGTCGGAGGGTAGAGGACACCATCGTCCACCGGGAGCAATCGGGGCGGGAGGGCCGATACCATCCGCTCGATGACTGGTTCCCGGGCGAGCGGCTCGCTCGAGCGCGCGCCCCTTGGCGAGCACACGCGATTCGCGCTCGACCGGCCCTTTCACCACGACGGCGGGCTGGCGTTTCTCACGGACATCCCGGCGAACGCGCTCCCACTGCTCGAGGACCCCGCGGTGCGGGAGCTCGCGCGGGTCTGCGAGGAAGACACCCCGCTGAGCTCGCCGACGGACATCCACGACTACATCCGCCAGTCGGGCCACGGGAGCTTCTCCGTCTGGGAAGACCAGGTCTACCTCTCCTCGAGCGACGGGTCGGACCCGACCAGCAACGGACGCCGATACGAGCTGTGGCTTCCGCTCCGACAGACCGCCGCTCGCGCGCGCCGGTTCCCCCTCCGCCGGCCGTTCTCCGAGTTCGGGGCACACCTCTTGCACGCGTCGCTGCCAGCGCCCAGCCGTGAGCTCCTGACGCGACGACCCGACCTGCTCGACTACGCGCTGGTGCTCGAGGACGGAGTTCCGCTCCCGCAGCCCGAGCGCCACCACCAGCGGATCGCCGACTTCGGTGCCGGCCGGTACCGGGTGACCGTGGACGGTGTCGACTTCTCGTCAGCCGCCGGCGACGCCGGGGCCGGTGAGCGCCGGTACGAGATCGAGGTCCCCGACCCGGCGCTCGTCCAGGCGATCGGGCAGGCCCGGACCCTCGAGATCATCGAGTCCGACCAGCAGCTCCTCGAGCTCATCACGCGCAACGTCGCCGAGAACAACACCTGTCTCAGCAACTTCTTCGACCAGGGGACGAACCTCGTCACCTACCTCCGTGACCATGGGCTGACGCTCCACGGAGACGTCGTGGTCCTCGGCTGCGGCAACGTCCCCTGGGTCCCGCTCCGAGCGCTGGCCGAAGGCGCCCGGACGGTGATCGCAAACGATCTGCAGCCGGTGCTCCAAGCGTTTCCGGACCCGGTCGTCGAGCCGTTCCTCGACGTGCTGGAGAGCGTGCTCCCGCAGCTGCGCGCCGCGCTGGACGCGCGCAAGCGCCCCGCCGGACCCCAGCAGACGACGTTCGAGGGCTTAGTGCACGCCGGGGGCATGGCGTTCGAGCACCTCGAGCTCGCTCGGGAGTCCACGGACCTGGTGACGTCCACATCCGTTCTCGAGCACGTCATGGATGCGCAGGCCGTGTACGCCGCAATGGCCAACACCCTTCGCCCAGGGGGGCTCATGGCACACTGGATCGATCTGCGCGACCACCTGGCCTTCCACGATCCCCTCCGGTTCCTGCACCTCTCGCACGACGAGTACGCGGCGATCAACACCGAGAACCGGCTCCGAGCGAGCGATCATCTCCGCCTGCTCGAGGACAACGGCTTCGAGGTCGTGGATGCGGCGTACTGGCGCACGCCGGGTGATCCGGTCTTGCGGGCGCCGTGGCTCCCCTGGGCCGAGATCGAGCCAACCGTGACCGAGGCGGATCGGGTGGGCTTCGATCCGGCCTTCCAGCACCACGAGCTCACCGACCTGTCCATCGTTGGAATGCGGTTCATTGCCGTCCGGCGCTAGACGCCTGCAGACGCGCGTCTCGAGCGCGCTGCGATCCGGGGCTCGCCACCTTCCCCGCCGATCGCCGCCGACATCGCGAGCTCACGCGGCAGCACCAGCGCCGTTGCCGTCACCGGGCCGGACCCATGCTCTCGAGCCACCGTTCGACGCCGAGGACCGGGGCATGTTCTCGTCGTACGTCGGGTCGGAGGTCGCCCGTCTCCTCGCGGCGCCCGCCGTCGCCGCGCTCGTCTCGGTGCTCGAGGACGACCGACTCCTGTTCCCCAACGACACCAACCAGGGCTACCGGCGCACGGGGCGGGGGGTGTTCGAGCTGCGCGGAGACCGGGTCGCGTTCTCGACGACGGACGGCAGCGACCCGAATACGAACGGACGCACGTATTCGCTGTTCCTGCCGGACACCAAGTACGCCGACGCCGTGTCCCACTCGATCTCCCGACGGATCGCGGCCGACGACCGCGAGATGGCAGCGCTGATCATCGAGAGCACCGCAATCAACAACAACCTGCTCGGGAACTTCTTCACCCAGCTCGACCCGGTGCTCGATCTGCTCCGAGACCACGATCTGTCGATCGGTCGGCGCATGGCGATCATCGGCTGCGGCGAGACGCCGTGGGCCCCGGCCCGACTGCTGGCCGAAGGCGCCGAGCAGGTGATCGCAAACGATCTGCTCCCGGTGAGCCGGGAGTGGGACGCCGAGGCCCTTGCGGAGATGGTGCAGGCGGTCCAGCGGATCTCGCCGCGGCTGTCGCCGGCGCTCGAGGCCCGGCTCGACGACCTCGGCGACGGAACGGCGACGTTCAGAGGGCTCGAGACGGTCGGCGGGCAGCGCTTCGAGGAGCTGCCGATCGAGCCGGCGAGCCTCGACTTCATCTTCTCCACGTCCGTGCTCGAGCACGTCGACCAGCCGAACGCGGTCTACGCGGCCATGGCGCGAGCACTCAAGCCCGGCGCGGCCACCTTCCACTCGGTCGACCTGCGCGACCACCGGGACTTCTCGAAGCCGCTCGCCTTCCTCGAGCTCTCCGAGGAGGAGTACGCGGCACACGCGACCGAGAATCGCCTCCGCTGCAACGACCACCTGGAGCTGGCGGCACGGCACGGTCTGCGCGTCGAGCGGGTGATCATCCAGGCGCTGCTGCCCGACGACGACCCGAACGAGGCGGGCTGGTACCACTCCTACGAGGAGGTCGTGCCCGCGCTCGCGCCCGAGGTCGTCGAGCGCTTCGACCCGATGTTCAGACACCGGGATCCGAGGGACCTGTCGGTGATCTGCCTGCAGTACCTCGCGGTGCGGGAGGAGGATCCCAACTAGGGGTCTGACGCGCTCGGCCGGCCGTTCGTCGAGATCGCGAGATAGTCCGCGACCATCCGCTCGATCGAGAATCGCTCCGCCAGCGTCTCGGAGGCGGCCCGACAACGAGCCTTCCAGCTCTCGGAGTCGGAGAGGACCTCGACGAGGCCGTCCGCGAAGTCCTCGGCGGCGTCCGAGGAGACGACGATTCCCGTCCGGCGGTCCTCGACGAGCTCGGCGACGGCCCCGACGTCCGCGGCGACGACCGGCACGCCCAGCACCAGCGACTCGAGCACGACGTTCGGCATCCCCTCGAACCGGCTCGTCACCAGGAGCACGTCGCTCAGCCGGAGCAGATCGGCGACGTCCTGGCGAGCTCCGAGCACGGTCAGCCGGTCGGCCAAGCCGTAGAGCGACCCGAGCTGACGAACTCGCTCCTCGAGTCCACCGACCCCTGCGATCAGCACCCTCAGCTCCGGAATGCGGTGGGCAGCCCGAGCGCAGGCCTCGACGAAGAGGTCCGGGCGCTTCTCCTCGGAGAGGCGGAAGACCCCCAGGGCGAGCTTGTCGGACGACCTGATCCCGAGCTCGCGCCGAAGGTCGTCGAGGCCGTTCGCCGGAGAACGCAGGCTGATCGTCTCGAGGGAGATCGCGTTCGGGATGGTGTGAACGGTGCTCGTGTCCACACCGATCCAGCCCGCGTAGTCGTCGTTTCCGGCGCGCGAGTTCCCGCTGAGCACGACCTCGGGCCGCTCGGCGAGCGCCCGATACGACGGCCGGTACCAGTCCGTTCGCAGGTACGAGAAGTTGTCGGGGTTGTAGTTGCGAAACGACAAGAGCACCGTCGGCACCCCGGCCCGCACCCCGGCCAGTCCGGTCAACACGTTGGTCTGATCGAGCTGGCCCAGGACCGCGTCCGGCTCCTGGACCCTGAACACGGCCGCGAGCCGCAGCGCCGCGTCGGACACGCCCGTCGGCTGGACCTGGACGTCGCTCACCAGGTCGCCGCCGGTGACTCCCTCCAGCAGCGTCCCGGCGTCAACGTGCGGCAGCTCGATCACCGGGATCCCCGCACGCTTCAGCATCGGCGCATAGTGCGCCTCGCGCCCGCGCAGCGTGTCGGTGGCGACGAACTGCGTCTCGACTCCCGCCTCGGCGAGCCCCATCGCCAGATAGCACCACTGGCGCTCCGCACCCCCCGGCGGCAGCGCGTGCGTGGTCAGCGTGACCCGCGGCTGGCCCTCGCGAGCCGGACGTGGCCCCGGCGCCGACTCGATGTCGTAGACCAGCCGATCGGCCTCGTGGGGAGCAGGCTCGCGCGGGGGACCGAGCGTGTCCGGCCGGCGCAGGGCGGCGCGCCGAAGTCGCCGAGGCGACGCCCGACGATGGTGGGCGACGATCGGAAGGCTCGTCGAGTCGTCGAGCGGGTTGGCGACGAGAAGCGCATCCGAGCCGGTCAGCCGGATGGCCTCGCTGCGCAGACCGGTCGACCCCGCCTGCCAGGTCTGAAGGCCCAGCGAGACCGAGAGGCCGCCGCCGCCCGCTCGCACCGAGCCACGCGGCCGTCCGTGCTCGACGAGCGCATCCGAGCGCAGCCAGACCACGCGAGCGCCGGCGACGTCCAGCCCCACGGCGGCAAACGCGTCCTTCGGCAACTCGGTCGCCGGCAGCTCGATCCAGCCCGCCGCCTCCCGGGGAGCCTCGGCGCCGATCAGCGGCCTGAGCGCTCGCAGCACGTCGACCGTTCGCTGAGTCACCGCGCTCCCGATCCGCGTCTGCCCGTCGATCTCCTCGAACGCGGTCTTGTCGGTGAAGTCCTCGTCAACCAGGAGGAGCGTCTCGTCGGTGAGCCACTTCGCGACCCGCCGCCTGGCGGACGGCCGACGGGGCTCCAGCCGACGACCGGGCGCGGCGGCGGAGCCAACCTCCTCGAGGTCCGGATCGTGAGCCCGCGCCCACGACTCCAGCGCGAGCAGACCCCAGATCGGCCCGAGCCGGAACGGGCGATGGAGGAAGTTGTCCGTGCGCTCGGGACCGAAGACCCGCCGCAGACGGCTCTCAGAGCCCGAGAGCATCTCGCGCGCCAGCTCCGAGAGCGGTCCCGTCGCCCACGCCTCGGATGGCAGGCCGAACCCCTTCTTCGGCAGATCGATCAGATCCCGGGGGAGATGGCGGTACGCCACCTCACGGAGCACGAGCTTCCCGTGCCCGCCGCGGACGAGCAGGCGCTCGGGGAGGGCGGCGGCGAACTCGGCGACGTCGGGGTTGAGGTACGGAGTTCGCACCTCGAGCGAGTGCTGCATGCTCATGCGATCGACCTTCGCCAGCACCGCCCCGGGCATGTAGTTGGCCGCGTCGGTCCGACGCATGGCCGCAAGCGGCTCCGAGCGCTGCTGCTCGACCTCGGCACGAAGCTGCGCGAGGTGCCGCCGCAGCCCCTCGGGCACCTCTCCCAGCAAGGCCCGGACCTCGAGCTCCGTCGCGACCAGGACCTGGTCCGAGTAGTAGTTGCCGCCGAGCGGCGCGAGCGGCCGGGCGGCCGTCTCGTCGAGGGTCGCGAAGTAGCGCCCGTACCCTCCGAACATCTCGTCGCCGCCATCACCCGAGATGGCGACGGTCACGTGCTCGCGAACCAGCTTCGCGAGCAGATACGTGGGAAAGCACGAGACGTCGCCGTTGGGCTCGTCCAGGTGCTCTCCGACGAAACGCAGGAAGTCGACCGCGTCGGCGTCCACGGTCAGCTCGTGGTGGTCGCTGCCGATCGCCTCGGCGAACGCGCGCGCAACGTCCGTCTCTGACTCGGGGGCTCCCTCGAAACCCAGCGAGAAGGTCTTCAGCGGGACACCCAGGCGGCGGCGCACCAGCGCACACGCCACGGCTGAGTCGACCCCACCGGAGAGCAGGGCGCCCAGCGGGACGTCGGACATGAGCCGACGCTCAAGGCTCTCGCTCAGCAGCTCCTCGAGACGATCGGCGGCCCCCCACAGCGTCTCGTCGGAGTCGTCCGGCTCGTGGGGGGTGAACCCGAAGTACCGCCGAATCTCAGGAGCGCGCCCGGGCACGAACCGTGCGACGTGCCCCGGCGGGAGCTTCTTCGCGTCGTCGAAGATCGCGCGGGGGGCACCGATGTACTGGAACATCAGGAGCTCTGCCATCCGCTCGCGCGAGACGGACCGCGAGAACCACGGGAGCAGGGCGAGCGCGTTCAGCTCACTCGCGAACGCGACGCCTTCGGTGCCCGCATCGCAGTAGTAGAGCGGCTTCTCGCCGAAGGGGTCGCGCGCGAGAAGGAGCTCGCCGGTCGCCGTGTTGAATGCGGCGAGCGCGAACATGCCGTCGAGGCGCTCGATGCAGTCCGGGCCCCACCGCGTGATCGCCCAGAGGAGCACCTCGGTATCGGAGTGGCCGGTGAAGACCACGCCCTCCGACTCGAGCTCCGCCCGCAGCGCCAGGTAGTTGTAGACCTCCCCGTTGTAGGTGAGCACCCACGGTGAGGAGGGTGCGCTCATCGGCTGCGCACCCGCTGTCGAGACGTCGATGATGCTGAGCCGGCGGTGACCCAGCGTGCACCGCCCCCGCTCGTCCTGCCAGTGGCCCTGCGCGTCCGGACCACGATGGGCGAGGACGTCGGTCATCCTCCGGACCAGATGGCGCTCGGGCTCCCCGCCGCCGGTGGCCGGACCACCCGAGTAGATGCCAGCGATCCCGCACACGGGGAGGTACTCTGCCACTTTCTCCGGGGTGAACGGTCCGGATGAGGCGCGCCCAGCGAACCCGTGGGGGGCGATCGACATCGAGAGAGCCTGCGTCTACACCTGCCTCTTCGGTGGCTACGAGGAGCTGGTCGAGCAGCCGGCCGCGTCAGCCTCGACGCTTCCGTTCGTCTGCGTCACGGACGACCCCGAGCTGTCCAGCGAGACCTGGGCCATCCGTGTGGTCGAGCCGGTGCTCCCCCTCGACCCGGCACGCGCGAGCAGACATCCGAAGCTCTTCCCCGAGCAGTACCTGGCCGAGACCGATGCGTCGGTCTACATCGACAACAGCGTTCGGCTGAAAGGGCCGCCGGACGGGCTGCTCAACGCCGGCCTCGCCGATCCCGAGGCCGGTCTGGCGCTCGCTCGCCACTCCTTCCACACCTCGCTCCGGCAGGAGGCCGACGCCATCGTCCGACTCGGCTTCGAGGACCCGGACCGCGTGGACGAGCTCGTGCACGTTGTCGAGCGGCTGGCGCCCGAGCTCATCGAGGAGCGTCCGTACTGGGGCGGTCTGCTGATTCGCCGGCACGGCGATGCCGCGGTGGGCGCCGCGATGTCGGATTGGTGGAACCACGTGCTTCGGTACAGCAGGCGGGACCAACTGAGCCTCCCGCTGGTGCTCGCGAGGCACCCGGACGTCGGGGTGAACGAGCTCGCGCTGGACAACCACGACAGCGCCTACCACGAGTGGCCGGTCGCGCCCCGACCCGGGCGGGAGAGCTACGCGGCAGAGGCACGCGGCTCGGCTCGCTACCGAGAGCTCGAGCAGGAGATCGCCGCGACCCAGGCGCGAAACCACCAGCTCGCGAGCACGGTCGACCAGCTGACGCGGTCGCTCTCGTGGCGCGTGACCGCGCCAATTCGCGCGCTGGCCGCGAAGGCGCGCCGACGCTGAACCGCGGCGGGCCGACCCGCGCCGAGCGTGGGCTCGGCGGATTGTCCGTCTAGCTGTCTCGGCCCGGCGCGCTGTCGTCCCGGCCGGCGCCGGACGCAGACGACAGACTCGGGGACCCCGACCCGGCCGACGCCGAGTAGAGCCTGAGGCCACAACGCTCGGCCAGCGCGGCGATCTCTCCGACGACGCCGACGAGGATCCCGGCGGATGCGGAGCGAAGCGCGGTCGCGAGATCGACCTCGGAGTCTCCCGGTCGCCAGACGTCGAGGTCGGTCGGCGCGAGCCCGTCGGCGCCGTCATCGGCCGCTGCGACCGCCGCGACGTGCACACCGGGCCACCGCTCGCCGGCCAGCGAGCGAGCCTCTGCGAGTGTCGCGGAGGTGGCGGTCGGCTCACCCACGATCAGGAGCACGAGGCGACCGTCCGGAACCTCGAGCCCGATCCGTGGAGCGAAGATCGCCGACAGCGGGTCGTGCGCAGCGCCGTCGTCCAGCGAGCGTCCGGACAGCCACGCGTCCACCCGGCCGACGTAGCGACGCCCGAACTCGCCTGTCGCGCCGTAGCGCGCCGCGACGTCCTCGCGAGCGCGGGCTCCCAGCTGCCGACGGGCGCCTGTGTCGACGACCAGCCGCTCGAGCGCCTCGAGCCAACCCGATGGGCGCTCGACCACGATCCCCCGCAGATCGGCGCCGATCGCGCGCCGGTACGCGGGCGTCGCGCTGGCCACGGTGGGGACACCGACCGCGCCGGCCTCGAGGTACTTCACCTCGCTCTTGGCCTGGCAGTAGCCGTTGTCGACCTCCAGCGGAACGATGTTGACGTCGAAGCGGTGGATCCGCTCCATGAGCTGATCCCACCGGCTGGTCACAGACGGCCGGTGCACGATGCGCCGGGCAAACGGGGCGAGCACCTCGTGCTCTGTCAGCGCGAGCGGACCGAGCACCTGGAGCTCGACCTGCGCGTGACGCTGCATGAGCGTGGCGAGCGCCGGAGCCACGGAGGCGAAGTCGCGAGCGTGCGTCGCGGTTCCCGCCGAGTAGCCGACGACGACCTTGCCCGCGTCTTCGTCGCCCCGAGACGCGACGCGGTCGGCGATCTCGATCTGGGCCCCCGACAAGAAGCTCGGGAGCACGGTCGCCGGCCTGTCGTCGTCCGCTCGCCGCCAGACCGCCGCGAGCAGCTCGGTCGGGAACGTCGCGCCGTCGCACAGCGCGGCCGTGCGCCACATCGAGGCCCTGGTCGTCGCTCGGTCGGTACCGAGATCGAGATCCTCGGTGACGCTCGAGCCCGGCTGGAGCGAGCCGAGAACGCGCGGCCCGTCGAAGAGCAGATCGTCGATGTCGAACACCAGCGCGGCCCCATCGGCGCGAAGCGCCGCGAGGAAGTCCGCGAGCTCCTCGTCCCAGAGGCCCCGGAAGACTACCACCAGGCGGGCGCGCAGCCGCGTCCCAGCAAGGTTGTGGAGGTCCGTCGCGTCGACCGCGAGCGCGTCGTATCCGGCGGCCCGGACCGCCTCGAGCGGGTTGAGCACCCGGTACTGCGTGCATGCCGGACAGTGCTGGTCGCCGTTGACGAAGAGCACGTCCACCGAGCGCTCCGGGGCCGGAGCCCGTCCCGCTCGCGCAGCCGCGACCGCGTCGTAGAGCGCAGCGACGTCGGGCTCCCGAACGGGGCCAGGACCGGCCAGCGCCGGATGGACGTGCGATCGAGCATCGGCCAGCTCCATCCCGCTGGCCAGCTGCGCGAGCGGGGTGGGCCCGGCCAGAGGGAAGTCGAAGCCCGAGCTCTCGGCCACCTGCAGCGGATGGAACCGCGCCCGAGCGGCCCCGCGAGCCGCGAGAAACGTGGTCCACGGCGATCCTCGCAACGGCACCTGGTGCCGCGCCAGCTCGCTCGCGGCGAACTCGGTCGCAAACGACGCGCTCGGGTCGTGGCGGCGCCATTGCCCGCGCAGACCGAAGTGCAATCGGATCGCCGCGCCACTCCGATCGCGCAGGCCCACCAGCCGGTTGTGCTCGACGTAGAACGCGGGGTCGACAAGCCTCGGAGCGCGGAGCGCGATCCGCGTCGCCTCCATCGCGTACGCAAGACCGCGACGGCCCCGCGAGCTGATGCTCACCGCGACTGGACCGGGTGCTGACGAGCAGCCTCGCCGGACTCACCGGGGTGCCCGATCCCGGGCTCGATCCAGCCGTCGTGACGGTCCGCTCCCGCCGAGAAGATCCCGTGCAGGTCGAGGGCGGCCGCCCGAAGCCCCGAGACGACGTCCTTCGGCACGAACGCCATCGCGGACACCCGCGCGAACGGCAGCTGCACGCTCGCCACCGGTTGCAGCACCTCGGGATCGAGCAGCATCAGGCTCGCCGCGACGCTCGTGGCGGGATCGACGGGGTCCTGACCGACCGCGACGAGATCGCCGGCGGACACGAGCGACCCCGGGAACGGGCATGCGATCTCGCGCCGTGGTTCGGAGTCGCTCGAGTGAACGACCAGCAGATCGACCGACGGCTGGGCCAGGATCGAGGCCGAGTCGCTCGCCACGACAGCCGTCGCTCGCTCGTCGGCCGGTCCGATCCTGCGGCCGCTCGAGAGATCCGCGAGCCACGTCGACTCCTGCGAGGTGACGACCGCAAGGGGGCCGGTCGGCCCCTGCCCGACCACGCGGACGACGGCGTCGTCGGCGAGCAGGCCGCCCGGCTCCTGCCGCACGACCGCGCCGTCGGGAGCGATCCAGAACGCGCAGCCGGAGGCGCTCACGACCAGGCGACCGTCGCTGGTGGCCGAGCCCGTGATCTCGCCGATTCCCTCGAGTCGCCGGTACTCGTCGAGCCCGCGGGGGGTGATCTTCAGGAGCTCGAGCGCTCCCGAGCTCGGTGGCCCCGGCAGCAGCAGCCGCGCGAGCGCCCCATCCGCGGTCCACTCGAGCCCGACCGTCGAGACGCGGTCGACGACCTCGAGACGCCGGCCGTCGTAGACCGCGACTCCACCGCCGTGCACGAAGTCCGGATCGGCTCCGGCCACCACGAGCACCTGCCCCTCTCGGCCACGTACCCGAAAGCCGTCGCCGAGCGCGCGTCGCGGTCCGGTCGGCGTCGCGGCAGGTTCGACCGACGCCGGAGCGCCGGGAGCGCTGGTGGCGCTCCACGTGCCCGTGGTGGCGAGCAGCGAGCGACCCGACTCGCGCGGGAAGACGTCGAAGGGAAGGACCTGCTCGCGGTGCTCGAGCGGGGTGCCATCGCCCTTGGTGAGGCTGAAGCTCACGCTGAAGCCCCCGGTGTTCAGCCCGAGGTCCGGAAGATCGAGCCGCAGCGTCGTCACCTCCCCGTCATCGACGGGGAACTGGGAAGTGCTCTCGCTCAAGATCGGGCCCTCGTCGCTCACGACGTCCGCCGTGACCTGCACGCTGCCGAGCCCACCCTCGGCGACCAGATCGATCTCGACCGCGATCGGGTCGTCGGACATGACCCGGTCGGTCACGCCACCGGGACCCAGCAGGCGGTAGCCGGACAGCACCAGGTCGGGCTCGTGGACCGACTCGGGCTCCGGGAGGGTGTCGTCCCCGTGCTCGTGGACGTCCCCGCTCGATGCTCCAGCACCCGTCGAGACCAGGAGCCTGCGGTAGTCGGCGAGCACCTCGCCCGGTGGTCCCTCGTCGACGATCTCCCCCTGGTGCATCAGCACCGCGCGGTTGCACACGCGCTCGACCTGGCCGGGGTCGTGCGACACGAAGACGAGCGTTCCGCCGTGGCGCCGGTAGTCGAAGATGTGGGCGATGCACTTGCGCTGGAACGCCTCGTCTCCGACCGAGAGGACCTCGTCGAGGAGGAGGACGTCCGGGCGCAGATGCGCGGCGACCGCATAGCCCAGGCGCATCTGCATCCCGCTCGAGTACGTGCGGACCGGGTTGTCGATGAACTCCGCGAGCTCCGAGAACTCGACGATCTCGTCGAGGCGGGACTCGATCTCCTCCTCGGTCAACCCGTGGATCGCGCCGTTCATCAGCACGTTCTCGCGGCCCGTGAAGTCGGGGTGGAACCCCGAGCCGAGCTCGAGCATCGAGGTCACCGTGCCGCCGAGCTCCACCGTGCCGTCATGCGGAGACAGGATCCCGGCCAGGATCTTGAGCAGGGTGCTCTTTCCCGATCCGTTGCGACCGACGATTCCGACGGCTTCCCCGGGCGCCACGTCGAGGTCGACGCCACGAAGCGCCTGGAACTCGGTCGCGACCACGCGCCGGCGGCGAAGCACGGTCTCCTTGAGGGTGAGCGACTTGTCGTGCAGCACCTTGAAGTGGCGCGACACCCCGCGAACGCGGATCTGGCCGGGGATCACCGGGGCTCCGCTCGGAGCGCCTCCACTCATGCCGACGCCGCCACGGCCGCCGAGTTGCCATCGCCGACCTCGATCACGACCCATGCGGCGCTGCGATCGTCCGCGTCCGAGAACCAGCGCACGTTCTCCTGCAGCAGCGTGAACTGCACGTGGTAGGTGCCGCCAACCGACGGCGCGCCGATGGTCATCGTCCCGTGATGCGTGACGCCCGGGTGCACCGGTTGCTCGAGCGGACCCCGAAAGTGCACGACGTCCGACGCCTCGGTCCCGGTCGCGGGATCGTGCCAGCGAGCCGAGATGTAGATCGGACACTGTCCAGTGGTGGCGAGTATGGCCGCACCGAGGTTCGTCAGCCGGTACGGGATCTGAAGACGAGCGCCGGGAGCCATCTCGGGCGGGTTCTCGACCTCGATCTCGACATGGCAATCGGGGATCGTCAGCGGCGCGCCGGCCGCCCACATCGACGTGGCGCTCACGCCCGCGGCTCGAAACGCTCGCTCCTGACGCAGCTCGGCCGAACGGGTCGGGTTGACCCGACCGCCGACCCGGATTCCCTCGGCAAGGCGCTGATCGACGGCTGCCACGCCGGTCGCGCGCCCGAACGGAAGCTCGACCCGCTCGCCGTCTCCCACATGTGAAGGGATCACGACGTAGGGAAGCGCGCCGTCCGGATTCTCGAGGTGCACCCCCGACGTCCCATGGCCGCCCGCAAGCGAGCCGTTCGGCGCCTCGGTCGCCACCACGCCTGTGCCGCCGCTCGCGGGGACGATCGCCAAGAGTCCGCGCTCGTCGTAGATCGCCCGTCGCTCGCCATCGGCCAGGGTTCGCTCGAGTCGGCCATCCTCGACCGAGATCGACGCCACATCGAGCGCGTCGATCACCTCGGCCGAACCGTCCTCGACGAGGGCGAGTCCGCCAGGGCGCCCGTCCTTCGCCACCCCGCCCACCACGAGCAGCGAACCTGGGACGGCGTGGTCGCCCGAGGGCGCCATCTCGATCAGCGCTCGCCTTCGGACGAGTCGGCGCGCCCATCGAGGCGCGCCGCGATCAGCGCAAGCGACGCCTCGAGTGCCGCCATCCGATCCGTGAGCCGCCGCTCGCGATCCTCCATCGCCGCGGCGAGCCGGGCGACCTCGAGCTCGACCCAGCCCATCCGTGCCTCGATCTCGAGCATCCGGTCGTCCAGCGCGCGAACCCGCCCCCGTGCGTCCCTGCTGGTCTCCTCGATCGCCGACAGCAGCACTCGGTCGATTGCGTGCTGCGGCCGCTGGAACGGCCCGGTCACACGACGGCGGGCGCGATCCGCCTTGCCCGCGAGTCCATCGCCATCCCCCTCTGCCACCGGGGGAAGGAACTCGTCAGCGGCCTGAATGGCCGGCAACCGCTCTTCCTGCTCCTCGGTCAAGTCTCCACCGCCCTCGAGTGGCTGTCCCAGACTCCGACGAGGGTAGCCCGAAGCGCTGCGGCGAGCGCGTCCGGCGAGGAGCGCCGTTGCAGCGCCTCGGCCGTACGCACGGCCTGCGGCCAGACCGCTGACTCGCCGAGAATCGTCCGGATGTGATCGACCGTTCGATCGATTGGCTCGGAATCGTCCTCGTCGCGAGCCACCGGCACGAGGAACGCTCCGGCGTCGCCGAGGAGGTCCAGATTGGGGGCGCTGGCGCTCATTACGGTCGGGCGTCCGGAGCTGACGCTCACGAGAGCCGCGACATCCGCCCCGGCGGGCGTGCCGATCGAGAGGAAGGCATCCGAGTCGCGGAGCGCCCGCTCGAGAGCGGCCCCCGGCGGCGCTTCGAGAATCCGAACGTCGGCGCGCGTGCGAGCGAGCGAGCGCGCGTGCTCCAGGGGCAGCGGGCTGCGGTCGACGTTGGCGCCCACCAGCGTGAAGCGGGCGTCGCCAGGACGCGCAACGGCCCTCAGGTACGCCGAGAGCGCGCCCAGCCCCGCTGCGACCTCGTCGCGCCGCTCGCAGTCGATGCACGCGCCGAATCGGACACGCCCCGGCGGCTCACCGGGGCTGTGGCGGTCCGGCCGCCGCATCGGAAACGAAACGTCGAGCTCGACCGCGGCGACCCCCTCGGCTGCGAGGGCGCGGGTGAGCAGCCGGCTCGGGCTCGCAACCGCACGAACGCGCCCCATCCCCGAGAGCACCTCGGGCTCGACGACACTCGCCCAGTCGAGCACGGCGACGACAGGGAGACCCATGCGACCGAAGTGACCGAGTCGGTGATAGAGCTCGCGCAGATCGGCCGGTACGCCGACCAGGACCACGGCGCCGACCATCGCGAGCGGCGGAACGGGGGGCGACTCGTATCGCGACAGCTCGACGGCCGTGGTGACGAATCCAGCGTCGGAGCAGGCCCCCTCGATCTGCTCTCCCAGGAGCCCAGCGGTCGGACGGCGGGACGCGACCGACAGCACGAGCACCTGGTCGGCCGAGCGAGGCGCCGAGCCCACCTCTCGGCGGACCGGCAGCACCTCGTGGGGGACACCGTCGTCGCGACGACCATCGCGCGCAGCCCACACCGAGAACGCGGCA
Source organism: Thermoleophilia bacterium (assembly GCA_028285405.1). Taxonomy (GTDB): domain Bacteria; phylum Actinomycetota; class Thermoleophilia; order Miltoncostaeales; family Miltoncostaeaceae; genus JANQPH01. Next base: position 93,726 of record JANQPH010000044.1, on the reverse strand, counting down.
GCATCGAGGCCGCGCGGGTCGGGGAACTCCGGCCCGAGATCCTCACGCTCCTCCCAGAGGCTCAGCAGATGACGCCCGACCGTGGGCTCACCCGCCCAGAGGACGTCCGGTCGGCGCAGCCACTCGATGAACGCCGAGCCATCGTCCGACGCAAAGGGATTCGGGGGCTCCCGGTCGAGATCACCCCGCTCGAACGCCACGAGCGACTCCCGGTACAGGGCTCGCATGCGACGATCGAGTGGTGTCGAGTCGCGCCCGAAGCGACCGTACCCGTACGGAAGTCGGCTCCAGTCGTCGACGTGGTGGCGCTCGAGTGCGCCGCGGTACTCGTCGACGATTCGCGCGAGGGCGGGCATCTCGCTGAGCGGCGCAATCGGCGCAGCCCCCGCGTGGCGCGAGAGCAACCAGGGGGCGTGGCGGTCGAACCCGCTCAGGTGGAGGAGGCGGAGGGGCACCCCGTCGACGACCGGACCGTCGGCCCCGGCCGACACCGGGCTCGCCGCGGTCCGCCACCAGCCGTAGTTCACGCCCGGGTCGCGGAGGACGTGCGCGCCGAACATCCCGGGCACGAGATCGAGCCAGCGCTGATCCACGAAGAGTCCACGAGCCTGATCGTGGACGCAGTCTCGTGCGACCCGCGACTCCCACCAGGAGAGCATTCGGATCCCCTCGGCCCCCGCGGCGCCGACCACGCCCGCGTTGTAGGTGCCCGCGGTCAACGCGACCATCTCGTAGTCCGTCCGGTGCGCGACACGCGGAGCCGGCACGAGATGATGCGGTGTCAGGAGCACACCGGACCGCTCGATCGCCGGCGGGATGTCCGAGAGATCGCCCAGCGCGACGACGTCCGCATCCACCCACAGGACATGGCTCGCGCCGCGCTCGAGGAGCGTCCTCATCAGCGTCGGCTTCAGCGCGTTGGAGATCTCGAACGGGCCGTACAGGGCCGCGAGACGAAGGAACTCATCGCGGTCGATCGCGAGATCCCGCGGCGAGAGCAGCTCGACCCCGGGCGGGGCCGGGGCCGTCAGCTCACCCCTGTCCCCGTCGACGATCAGCAGGTCGATCTGCGCTCCGGGGTTGTGGCGGTGGACGCTCTCGGCGAGGACGCTGGCAAAGCCCAAATAGTTGCGGGTCACCGCGCTGCAGATGTGGACGCTCATGACGACTGCCGGCCCTCCCGCCACGCCTCCGAGCGGTCCCGGGGGCGGGGTGTGGACGCCGCGAGCTCGGCCGCCTCGAGAAACCGCTGGCAGACGGCGTCGACCGACGGAACCTGCTCGAGCGCCCGCCGGCCGCGCGAGACGAGGACGCGGACCAGGGGCGGGGCGACCAACAGGAGGCGGGTCAGCTCCAGGGCAGCCATCGACGTCTCGCAGGCCTGGCAGCGCGCGCGCTCGAGCAGCGGACCCACGTCGGTGCCGGGAAGCGCCACGACCGCGCGGCCGGAGCGCCACGCAGCCATCGCGCGCGCCCGTGGCACCGCACCGCGACCGCGAATCCAGGTCACGCCGGGGCCCTCGTCGGATGGGTCGACGTCGAGCTCGGCCGAAAGCGCCCGGGCGAGCGCCGCGGCACCCGGCCCCGGATCGAGGGGCAGGGTGGACGCGGATCGCGCCGGGGCCGGCATGCCGACGTCGACGACGGGGAGCGAAGAGCTCACGAGCAGGTCCGTGCGGTCCAGCACGGCCAGCGCCGTGGCCCGCGCGAGCTGTGGCGACGAATCGGACGCGTCCCCGCCCAGCGGCACGCCGACGATGGGGCCGGGAGCGCGCGCGACGACGAGGGGGTCGACTCGGCCGACGAACGCCGTGACCTCCGGGTGGACACCCGCGTAGGGACCCGCCTCGAGCGACTGGGCCACGTTCCCCAATGCACTCTCGAGGTCGACGCCGACGCCGGGTGCAACGACCAGCCTCACGTCATCCCGGCGACGAACTCGCGCACCCTGCCGGCGACGCGCTCGACCGCGAGATCGTCGAGTCGCGCCGCCCGGCCCGCCGCCATCCGCGCACCGAGGGCCTCGTTGCCGAGCACCTCGATCACCGCCTCGGCAACGAGCGACGGCGGCTTCTCGTCAAGAAGCAGCGCCGCCTCGCCCGCCGTCTCGGGAACCGCGCCCTGTGCAAGCGCGACGATCGGCAGGTCGCGCTCCATCGCCTCCACCAATGGGACGCAGTACCCCTCGTGGTCGGAGAGACACAGGAAGACGCTCGCTCGCTCGTATTCGGCGGCCAATACGTCGTCGTCCACCGAGCCGAGTATCGACACGCGGTGGGCGATGCCCAAGGACTCGGCCAGGGACTCCACGTAGCGCCGATAGCCATCGGTGCCCGCCCAGCTCCCGACCAGGCGCAGCTCAGCGTCGACACCCGCCTCCCTGAGCGCGGCGAGCGCGAACACGAGGTCGTGTTGCGCCTTGTTGGGAATCCCCCGACCGACGAAGAGCAGCCTCGTGCCGTCGGTCTCCTCGGACGGCGAGCCGTGCCTGACCGGCGCTCGCCGCATGACCCCCACGACACTCGCCGGCGGGAACCCCAGGTCGGCGAGCTCGCTCGCGTTGAACGTCGAGTCGGCGGCGGCCCACCCGACCCGTCCGGCGAGCTCGCCCAAACGGCGCCGGCCGTCCTGGCACTCGAGGGCGATGCCTGGAGCGAACTGCCAGAGCAGCTCGGCCGGAGTGATGTTGTGGTAGTGGACCGCGAGCCCGTCCGCCTGGTCGGCGATCTCCCAGAAGGCGGGGCTCGCGATGGAGTAGTGGAGGATCGGACGGTCCCCGGCGCCTGCACGGTGAGACCACGCGGTGTGGGGGAGCACCTCGCCGGCGAGCGTCGGGTCGATGTGGTCCGCCTCGCAGAAGACCTCCGAGCGAATCCCCATCTCGCGAATGACCGCTCGGGCCTCGAGCGCGTGGTTGGTGATCGCGTCCCGCTGAGCCGCGCCGGCGAGGACCTGGTGAACGCCCGGCGTCACGACCAGCTCTCGATCGCGTCATAGAAGCGGATCTCCACCGCATCCCAGGAGAACACGTCCCGCGTGTACTCGGCACCTTGGTGAGCGAGCCGGTCACGCAGCGCCGAGTCGGCGAGAAGCGCTCGGAGGGCCTCCTCGAACTCGTCGGCGTTCGAGTACCAGAGCCCACCCCCGCCCTCGCTGCAGTGCTCCCGAAGCACCTCGGACGCTCCGTTGACCAGAACGGGGGTCCCGGCGAGCCACCCCTCCATCAGGACCATCCCCAGCGACTCGAGTCGGGACGGATGAAGCAGCACGGCGGCGCCGGCGTACGCCGCCGCACGCTCCTCGATCGGGACGAATCCGAGCTCGATCACGGAGTCGGCGATGTCGGTCGGCACCGGCAGGTCGCCCGCGCCCATCAGCGCCAGCGGAGGAGCGTCGGGGTGCCCACTGCGGTAGCGGCGGTAGTTCGCAAAGAGCGCGGGTAGGCCCTTTGCCTCCTCGCGCCGGCCGGCGTACAGGAGGTAGCCGCCCTCGATCCCCCGCGAGCGAAGGAAGGCCTCCACCCGCTCCGCGCTGGGAGGGGGCGCGGGATCGAAGCCGACACCGACGAGCTTGCTGCGAGCAGCGGGTGCCAGACGGGTGAGGAGGCTCTGCTCACCCCGAGCGTTCATCATGCAGCCGCTGACGCCCTCGAGCACCTCCCTGACCGCGTCGAGCCGGGCATACGGCTCGTCGTGGAGACAGGGGATGAGCGCCGTCGGGCCCTGACGCTCGACCGCGACCCAGTAGCTGGTTCCGAATAGATACGGGATGCCCACGACCCAGTCGTAGGCGGCCTCGTCACACGCTGCCTCGAGCAGCTCGTCGGACCAGACCGAGTTGCCCATCCACTCCAGCTGCTCCGAGTAGCTCACCTGGTGCCCAGCGCCGATGTGGGTGTGCAGGTGCCACCACCGCGCCTGCTCCCGTGTGGAGACCGGGAACCGGCGAACGTGCACCCCGTTGGCCTCGGATGTTCCGGGCGCAAGCTCGTTCGACCAGTCGAAGTGGTCGATCGCACAGGTCGTGAGAACGTCGATGTCGGCTCCGCGCGCGGCGAGCTGCTCGGCAAGCTCTCGACACAGGGTCTCGGCGCCGCCGAGCACACGCGGCCCGTAGCGGGGAACGGCGAAGGCGATACGCGGTCGCTCCAACCCGGACCGGCTCAGCGAGTCGCGCGCACGATGTATCTCCCGAGCGCATCGTGCTGCTCCACATCAGTCACCGAGAGGCCGGCCGCCTCGATCACCGCGACGACCGCGTCAGAATGCAGCGGACGGATCCGCCGGGGGTCACGCCACAGCTCCCTCGCCAGCACCTCCTCGGCGGTGGGATCGAGCGCGTCGACGACCAAGGGCGCCCCCGGGGAGAGCGCGCGAGAGAGCCCGGTCACCAGCGCGGCGAGCCGGGCGCCGTCGAGGCGCTCCACGAGTCCCGTCAGAAGCGCCCCGTCGAGGGACCCGGCTCCGAGCGCCGACGAGTACTCGATCGGGTCCGCGCACGTCACGGGTCGATCGTTCTCTCGAGCCACCGCGACCAGCTCCGGATCATCGTCGACCCCGACGGCACCATCCCCGAGCGACGCGAGCCCGCGACCCGAGCCGCTGCCGATGTGGACGACCACGCCCTCGCGCTCGCCCAGGTGGCTCGCCCAGCGCGCAGCGTCCTCGTCTGACCAGTCCCTGGACTCGACGACGACGCCGACCAGGCCGAGCGCGCCCGGCGCGCCCGGCGGGGACGCGACCACGGGGGCCGCCGCCGAGCCGTCGCGCTCGAGTCGGGACACGCGCTCGTGCAAACCCTCGCGCATGAGGGCGGCGAGCCGACCCTCCGCCTCGTCCAGGCGCGCTCGCGTGTCCGCCAGCGCCCGCTCGAGCGATGTCGCCTGCTCGGTGGCGCCTCGCGCGGTGGCGGAGACGGCATCGAGCTCCGCCCGCAATGCGGCCACCTCGCGCGCCGTGCGCGCGGCGTAGCCGAGGATTCCCGCATTGAACTGGCTCGAGTGGGCGGCGAGCGCGAAGAGCGGCTGGCTGACGGCACGCGTGAGCCGGTACTTGAGGAAGCGAACCGCAGGCCCGACGATGGGCTTCGTCGAGGCGGTGGTCGTGAAGTCCACCCGCTGCACGGCCAGATCTCGCAGGCGCTCGAGCTCCTCGGGGGCGAGCGGTGCGGTCTCGTCGAGCGCGTTCGCCGCCAGCGCATCGACGGTGTAGACGCCCTTCGCCCGCTTCTCTGCCACGCGGCGGCGGATCTCCGCCATCAGCGTCTCGACGTCGACGGGCCCCTGCTGTGGCCCGTTGCTCTCGGCTGTCGGGTGGCTCGCCACGTTCCTGCCCCTTGTCGAATCGGTCCTCGGACGCCCGGACGCGGGCTCCCGGCAGAGCGTAGCCGCCTTTGCAGAGGCCTCCTGGCGCGGCTGGCGTGGGCCCGGCCAGGCGGCGCACCCGGACGCCTCCGGGCCGCGAGTCGGTCAGCTGCCGATCGCGCCCCGAACGTGCTCGAGGTCCGACTCGACCATCATCTTCACGAGGCCCTCGAAGTCGACCTTCGGCTCCCACCCCAGGCGTGCCCTTGCCTTCGAGGAGTCACCAACGAGCAGATCGACCTCGGCGGGTCGAATCAGCTCCGGGTCGATCCGAAGATGCTTCTCGCGGTCCAGGTCCGCTTCGGCAAACGCCAGGTCGACGAGATCCTCGACGCTCTGGGTCTGGCCCGTCGCGACGACGTAGTCGTCGGGCTCGGGCTGCTGGAGCATCCGCCACATCGCGTCGACGTAGTCGCCGGCGAACCCCCAGTCCCGGCGGGCGTCGAGGTTGCCGAGCGTCAGCTCGTCGGCCAGGCCGAGCTTGATGCGCGCCACGCCGTCGGTGACCTTTCGGGTCACGAACTCGAGGCCTCGCCGTGGCGACTCGTGGTTGAAGAGGATCCCCGACGAGCAGTGCATCCCGTAGGACTCGCGGTAGTTGACGGTGATGTAGTGCCCGTAGCACTTGGCGACGCCGTAGGGACTGCGCGGATGGAAGGGCGTCAGCTCGGTTTGCGGGGTCTCGCGCACCTTGCCGTACATCTCGCTCGACGATGCCTGGTAGAAGCGGATCCCCGGATTGACCTGCCTGATCGCCTCGAGCAGCCGCGTGACGCCCACCGCGGTGAACTCGGCCGTGAGGACCGGCTGCCCCCACGAGGTCGGCACGAAGGACTGCGCCGCGAGGTTGTAGACCTCGTCGGGCTCCGACGCCTCGAGGGCCGCGGTGAGCGACGGCTGGTCGAGCAGGTCCGCCTGGATGAACTGGATGCGGTCGCTGATGTGCGCGATGCGCGAGTAGCTCTCGGTCGACGCGCGACGCACGACGCCCGCCACCTCGTACCCCTTGTCGAGCAGCAGCTCGGCGAGGTACGAGCCATCCTGGCCGGTGATTCCAGTGATGAGGGCGCGGGACATGCCGTTCAGGACTCCTTCTGGACTTCGCCGCGCCACCAGTCGAGCGTGTCGGCAAGCGTCTGGTCGAGGGGGATGCGGGGACGCCACCCGAGCTGATCGCGCAGCGGACCGGGAGAACCATAGAGATCGGGCTGCTCGCCTTCACGGCGCAGGCTGGCGTCCGAGCTCACGTCGACCGGCACCCTCGACAGCCCGGCGATGCCGTCGATGAGCTCGCGCACCGCGACGGACCTCCCGGTGCACGCCTGATACGCGACGTCGGGATCGCCGCGCTCGGCGACGACCAGGTAGGCGTCGACGATGTCCCGGACGTCCGTGAAGTCCCGGCGCGACTCGACGTTGCCGACGTTCAGGGTGAGCCGATCGAGCCCGTCGCGCTCGGTTTCGGCGACCTGCTTGGCGACGCTCGGGAGAACGAACCTCGGGTCCTGGCCCGGACCGATGTGGTTGAACGGGCGGACACGGACGACGTCCTGCCCGTAGGCCTCCCGGTACTGGAACGCGGCGAGGTCGGCCGCGGCCTTCGACGCCGCGTATGGAGACAGCGGACGAATCGGCGTGTCCGGGTTCACCGGAAGGTGGTCGAGCGGCACCCGCCCGTAGATCTCCCCGCTGGTGACCACGACACAGCGGGCACTCGGCACGGTCTGTCGTGCGGCCTCCAGCACGCCGAGCGTCCCGGTGACGTTCACGTGCCATGTCTGCATGGGCGCCGCGAACGACCGGCCGACCGACGCATAGCCGGCGAGGTGGATGATCACATCGGGGCCATGCGCCTCGAACACTTCGCTCACGGCCGCAACATCGGTCGCGTCGACGACGTGCACCTGCGCCCGCGGCACGAGCTCCTTGGCGTTCTCCTCGATCGAGAGGCCAGAAACCGCATGGCCTTCGGCAAGAGCCCGGTCCGTCAGATGACGTCCGACGAATCCCGCGATCCCAGTGATGAGCAGTCGCACCGGGCGGCGACGCTATCACGGGCCGCTTGGCGCAACCGCCGGGTTGCCCCCGCCCCCGGAGGCGAGCATTATGCGCTGGATGCGTAACGTCGGGAAAGCTGTCGCCGCAGCCGCTGTGGCGCTTGCCTTGGGGGCTGGTGCGGCCACGGCGACCCCGGCCGACGTGCTGGCCGACTACCTCGACAACGGCGAGCTGAACTCGGCGCACACCGTCGCCGATCTGCGGGCCGCGCTCGCGGACATCCCGGCGGTGGTCGACGAGGAGACCTTCCGCAACGCCGTCGAGCGCCAGATCGACGAGCGGCTGCTCGGCTTCGAGCGCTCCACCCCCAGCGGAGAGCCGACACCGGTCGAGCCTCCGCTCCCGGCACCCGTGCCGCGCTCGGCACCGGCCGGCGGCGAGGAGCCGGTGCTCTCGCTCACCCCGGAGGCGCTCCAGCGGGCGAACGAGCTCGCGCCGAGCGCCGATGACGTCGCTGGCCTGTCGGCCTTTCGCGAGCTCCCTCAGCCGCCCCAGGTGACGTCCGGCGACGAGGTCCCGCTCGCGTTCCTGGTGCTGTCGGGCGCCGCGGGCCTGCTCCTTCTGGCGGGCGCCGGAAGCGCGACCTATCGGCGGGTCGAGCGCAGGCGCACAGCCACCCGCGCCTCCACCGAGGGCTGAGGCAGCCCCGCCCATTCGGGCGTCGCATCGCTAGTATCGCGCGGCTGTGAGCAGCCCCAGCCACGACGTCACGATTCGCGCCAGCCTGCCGTCCGAGGTCGGAAAGCTCGGCGAGCTCATGAGCGCCATCGCCGAGACGGGGGCGCTCATTGGAGGCGTCGAGATCGTCGAGACGACGGCGGTCAGCGTGACGCGAGACGTCGCGCTGCGCGTGCGCGACGAGGCGCACGCGGAGGACGTCAGCCAGGCGATGGCCTCCGTCGAGGGCGTCGACGTCGAGGGAATCGCCGACCGCGCCATCGTTCGCCACGTCTCGGGCAAGATCGGGATGCGCAACCGGGCCGCGCTCGAGAGCAACGACGATCTCGCGATGGCCTACACGCCGGGCGTCGCCCGCGTGTGCATGGCGATCAACGCCGACGTCGAGGCGGCCTGGACCTACACCATCAAGGGCAACAGCGTGATGCTCGTCACCGACGGCAGCGCGATCCTCGGTGAAGGCGACCTTGGCCCGCTCGCCGCGCTGCCCGCCCTCGAGGCGCGCGCGCTGTTCCTGCGCGAGCTCGCCGGAGTGGACGGATTCCCGCTGCCCGTGGACGAGCGGTTTGTCGACCGCATCGCCGAGGCGGTCGGCCTGGCGGCGTCGCCCTTCGCCGGCGTCCACCTGAGCGACATCGCCGCCCCGCGCGCCTTCGATCTGGAGCGCGCACTCAGCGAGCAGCTGGACATCCCGGTGCTGGCGGACGAGCGCGCCGATGCGGCCGCGCTGCTCGCCGGACTCTGGAACGCGCTGCCGATCGCCGGCGGCGAGCTCGAGCGCTCGACCGTCGTCGTCGCCGGCGCCGGGGCGAGCGGCCTGGTCGCGGCGCAGCTGCTCGTGACCGCCGGCGCGGGCGACGTGATCGTCTGCGACGAGGTCGGCGCGATCAACGCGGGCCGGAGCGACCTCGACCCCGGACTGCTCAGCCGCGCCAAGCACACGAACACGACACAGCGCTCGGGAGGCCTGCGGAACGTCCTCTCGGGAGCGCAGGCCCTCGTCGTGACGAGCACCGACGTCCCGATCGCGCCAGCCGATGTCGGAGCCATGGCGCCTGACCCCGTCGTGCTCGCGTTGCCGGCGGCCGCGAGCGCGCTCCCACCCGCGACGGCTGAGCTCGCGCGGGTCACCGCAAGCGGCAGACCGGACGCCCCGAACTACCTGAGCGGCGCGCTCGCCTTCACGGGCATCTGGCGCGCGGCCCTCGATGCCAGGGTCAGCGCGATCACCGACGAGATGGTCCTCGCCGCCGCGACGGCGATCAAGACCACGGCCGAGGCGGACGGCACGAGCGCCGAGCGCATCGTCCCGACACTGCTCGCGCCGAACCTCGTCGCGAACGTCGCCGCCGCGACGGATGCAGCGGCTCGGGCGGCGGGGGTCGTGCGGGCGGCCGCAGCCGACTAGCGCAGCAGTACGCGCGACAGACGGCGCGGCGCGAGCGGGAAGAGCACGGCGGTGATCGCGGCCAACACCGCGACATGGACGCCCGTGAGCCAGTCGGCGCCCCCGAGCGTCAGGTCACGGGTCGCCGCGACCAGGTGCGACAGCGGAAGGCCCCACCCGACGACCTGAGCCCATGTCGGCAGGTCGCCGAACGGGAAGAAGACGCCGCTGAAGAGGAACATCGGGGTCAGGATCCCCGTGAAGAAGATGTTGTAGTGCTCGAGACTCGAGACGTACGCGGTGTACAGCATCCCGAGCACGGCGAACGTCAGGGCCCCGACCACGAACACGATCGGGACGAACACCGCGAGCGGGGAGTGGATCAGGCCGAACACGGCCATCACGAGCAGGAACACCGTCCCGTAGATGGTCGCCCTGGTCGCCGCCCAGAGGTACTCGCCGACGACCACGTCGCCGACCGACAGCGGTGTCGAGACGGCGGCCTCGAAGACCCGGCGAACGTGGATGCGGACGAACGAGTTGTAGGTCGTCTCGATCACCGCGCCGAACATCACCGCGGACGCCGCGACCCCGGGCGCGATGAAGTCGATGTAGTCCGTGCCGTCGACCTGGGTCAGATACGTGCCGAGGCCGAGGCCCATGATCGCCAGGTAGGCGATCGCCTCGACGAAGCGCGGCGCGAGCGTCGTCAGGAGCGTCTTGCGCCCGACCGTGGCGTTTCGCTGCCACATCCGGAACGCCCCGGTCGGAGAGAAGTCGTACCCCGAGACCCGCCCGCGCCCGCTGGAGGGGCCCGCCACGCTCACCGGCTAGAGGCGCTCGATCGCGTCGCGAAACTCGTCGGCCATCCCCGTGTGCCCGTGGCGCTCGGCCTGGTCGATCCCGGCCAGGTAGGCGTCGGCGGCCTCGTCGGGACGGCCCAATCGTGCCAGCGCATCGCCGAGTCGGCCCCAGGCGTTGCCTTCGTCCTCGCTCAGCGACAGGTAGCTGCGCAGCTCCACGACGGCGTCGTCGAGGCGCTCGGCCCGGAGGAGCTCGTTGGCGTACGCGAACCGCACCCGTGCGACCTCGGGCGCCTCCCGGACCATCCGCGCGAAGTACTCGAGCCGCTCCTGGTCGTCCACCCGCGCAGAATTGCAACTCCTGTCCGGCGCGGCCCGACGGAACGCACGATGGGGCCCGATCACCGGGGTGGCCGGGCCGAGGGCGTCTACAATGGGCGTTGGTACAACCCACGGACCGGAGTCAGATGGGCTCGCTTCTTCTCATCGTGCTTGCCGTCGTCGCCGCGGTCATCATCGGCCTGTGGCTGATCGGGTCGCTCCTCTCGTTGGCCTGGAGCCTCCTGTGGCCGCTCACGCTGGTCGCGATCGGCGTCGGTGTCGGGTTTTGGTTCGCGCGCAGCCGCGGCCGCAGCAACAAGCCCAGCCGCGTCTGACCCAATCCGCCGCGGGCGCGCTGGCGCCCACCGCGTGGCACCTCGGCCGGTGATCGCCGGATCTCCGTGGTCCTCCCGTCCCCGCTGGTGATCCGTCGGCCCTCGGGCCTCGTACACACGCAAGCGGGATAGGCCAGGCAGCGGCGGCATTGCGCGTGTCGGCATGCTGAAGCGAGGTCCGTCGGGAGCGAACCCCACGCAGGCTCGTCCTACACGAACGCCGATCGACGGCACCTGAGGGCGGCGACTCGACCCGACGGACTCACGCGCTCGGAGGCGCGGACGAGCCTGCTCGGACGATCGCGCCCATGAGCCGATCGTCACGATGATGCGGGTTTCGGGGGCCACTGGTAGCGTCCGCCGCGACCCGCTCGGGCTGTCACCCGACGGGCAGATCGCCACCCCGGCCGTCGGCGCCCCGCCCCGGCCTCGACCGCAGAGAACGAGTCGTCGAGATGGACCTCTCTGACTGGCTAGGGATCCTCATCTTCCTCGTGATCGGCTTGGTCATCGGGGGAGCGTTCATCGCCCTGAGCATGATCGGTGGGCGACGCTCCAACCCGGTCAAGGACCTGCCGTACGAGAGCGGGATCCTCACGCCCCGACCGGCCAAGCAGCGGTTCTCGGTCGACTACTACCTCACCGCGATGCTGTTCATCGTCTTCGACATCGAGCTCGCCTTCATCTACCCGCTCGCGGTGAACCTGCGCGACGACGGGGCCCTCGGGCTGATCGTGCTGATCGTGTTCGTGTTCACGGTGGTCGAGGCGCTGATCTACATCTGGAAGAAGGGGGCACTCGAATGGCGCTGATCCCACCCGACGCCCCACCCGAGCGAGCTCCGCGCAGCGGAGCGGAGATCGACCGCGACCTTCGCGACATCGACCCGGCGGAGGTCGAGCAGGCCCTGCTGCTCACGACGGTCGAGCGCGCGGTGCAGTGGGCACGCTCCTCGTCGGTGTGGCCCGCGACATTCGGGCTCGCCTGCTGCGCGATCGAGATGATGCACGTCATGTCCCCGCGGCTCGACGTGTCGCGGTTCGGAGCCGAGGTGTTTCGGGCGACACCTCGCCAGGCGGACCTGATGATCGTCTCGGGCCGCGTCTCTCAGAAGATGGGCCCGGTGCTCCGCCACGTCTACGAGCAGATGCTCGAGCCCAAGTGGGTCGTCTCGATGGGCGCGTGCGCCTCGACCGGCGGCGTGTTCAACAACTACGCGCTGCTCCAGGGGGTCGACAAGATCGTGCCGGTCGACGTCTACGTCCCGGGCTGCCCCCCGCGGCCGGAGGGCCTGATCGAGGGGATCCGGGTGCTCCAGCACGAGGTGATCGGCGCTCGGGGCGAGCCGGCGAACTCGACGCTGCGAGGATCGGGTCCGGCCCCCACCGGCGATGCCCGGTCCGAGACGACGACCGCGATCACGCCGCACCGGAGGAGCCGGTGAGCGAGGCCCGTGACCTGATCGAGGCCACGACCCCCGGAGCGGTCCTCGAGGAGATCGAGGAGCGGGGCGAGCTGACGCTCGTCGTGGAGAAGGAGCAGCTGCTCTCGGTCGCCCGATTCCTGCAGGGGCCGCCGCTGTCCTTCGTGCTGCTGTCCGACGTGACGTGCGCCGACTACCCGGACCACCCCGACCGGTTCCGGCTGGCCTACCAGCTCACCTCGATCGAGTCGGGGACGTTCCTGCGATTGCGGGTCTGGGCGGGGGCGCAGAACCCCGAGGTGTCGTCGGTGACGCCGGTGTGGAAGACCGCCAACTGGCTCGAGCGCGAGGTCTACGACCTGTTCGGCGTGCGCTTCACCGACCACCCCGACCTGTGCCGAATCCTGATGCCGCTCGACTGGGAGGGGCATCCGCTTCGCCGCGACTACCCGATCGGCGGCGAGGAGGTCGAGTTCAGCCACCACGTGCTCGGCGGTGGAGACGCCATGACCCGAAGGCCGGAGGCATAGGCATGGCCACCGTCCCTGGCAGCCCGGACCAGGCGGCGACGATCGCCGAGGAGGCCCGGACCGCAAGCGAAGCCGCGACTCGCGAGCAGCGCGAGCTGACGCCGACCGAACGCGCCATCGCGGGAGTGGAGGCGAGCACCCCCAAGGAGGCGCTCACGCGGACGCTCGCCGCCGAGGCGTCAGCCCAGGGCCCCGGAGAGCGCGGGCCCATGGTGATCAACCTCGGGCCACAGCACCCGTCGACCCACGGGGTGCTCCGGCTCATCACCGAGCTGGACGGCGAGGTCGTGCGCGACGTGCATCCGGTGATCGGGTACCTGCACACCGGCATCGAGAAGCAGTGCGAGAACAAGACGTACTGGCAGGCGGTGACCTGCGTGACGCGGTGCGACTACCTCGCGCCGTTCTTCAACATCCACGCCTACAACCTGGCCGTCGAGAAGCTCCTCGGGCTCGAAGTGCCACCGCGGGCCGAGTACATCCGCGTGATGATGTGCGAGCTCAACCGGATCTCGAGCCACCTCGTCTGGCTTGGCACGAGCGGCCTCGAGCTCGGGGCGATGTCGGTCTTCTTCTACGCCTACCGCGAGCGCGAGCAGGTGCTCGACCTGTTCGAGATGGTCGCCGGGGACCGCATGAACACGCGGTACTTCTGGCCCGGCGGCTGCGCGGAGGACCTGCCGCCCGAGTTCGAGCGCGAGCTTCGACGCCTGCTCGACGTGCTTCCGAGCCGGATCGACGAGTACGAGGGCCTGCTCTCGGCGAACCCGATCTGGCTCGAGCGGACCAAGGGCGTCGGGGTCCTGCCCCCGGACGAGCTGATCAACCTCGGGGTGACGGGTCCGTCACTGCGCGCCGCGGGCGTGGATCTGGACCGGCGCAAGCTGGCGCCGTACTCCGGCTACGAGCACTTCGACTTCCAGATCCCGGTCGGCGCCAACGGCGACTCCTACGACCGGTACCTGATGCGCATCCGCGAGATGCGCGAGTCCGCGCGGATCCTCGGTCAGGCGATCGACGGGCTCCCCGAGGGTCGTCACATCGCCGACGACCGCAAGGTCGTCCTGCCGCCACGCGAGGAGCTCGCCACCTCGATGGAGGCGCTGATCCACCACTTCAAGCTCGTGACCGAGGGCTTCACCGTTCCCGAGGGCGAGGCCTACTGCGCGGTGGAGTCCCCGCGTGGCGAGCTCGGCTGCTACGTGGTCTCCGACGGATCACCGAAGCCGATGCGCGTCCACGTCCGCGACCCCAGCTTCGTGAACCTCCAGGCCGTCCGGCCGTTGACCGTCGGCACGTACCTGGCGGACCTGATCGTGACGGTCGGGATGCTCGACCCCGTGATGGGAGGGGTCGACCGGTGAACGCCGATCAGGTGAACGCATATCTCGCCCCGCTGCGAGATCGATACCCCGAGTCCAGGGCGCTGATCCTTCCCGCGCTGAAGTACGCCCAGACCGAGAAGGGGTGGCTCGATCTCGAGGACCTCGAGGCCGTCGCGGAGGCGACCGGGCTCACGTCGGCGTACGTCGAGAGCGTCGCCTCCTTCTATGACCGCCTCTACCTGAGGCCGACCGGCAGGCGCATCGTCTCGGTCTGCGTGACGCTCTCGTGCATGCTGCGCGGCTCGGACCAGCTCTACGCACGGCTGTGCGACCTGGAGGGCCTGCCGCCCGAGGGCGGGACCAGCGAGGACGGTGGAGTGACCATCCAGACGGCGCAGTGCCTCGGCTACTGCGACAAGGCGCCGTGCGTGCAGGTCGACGTCGACGAGACCGAGGGGCCCGTCCTCCCGGACGAGGCGGAGGAGTTCCTCGCCAAGGTCCGCGCCGCCGCCCAGCCGACGGAAGTGTGGAGGTAGCGCGGGTGCCGATCCGGAACATCGTCTACCGCCACCTCGAGCATGGGGGCGACCTGACCGCGCTCTCCGACTACGAGGCCTCCGGCGGGTGGAAGGCGCTCGAGACCGCCACCGCGCACATGGAGCGCGACGACGTGCTCTACGCGCTGCACCGGTCGGTGCTGCGCGGCCGCGGCGGCGCGGGCTTCCCGATGGGCCGCAAGGCCAGCTTCATTCCCAAGGACGCCGAGAAACCCGTCTACGTCGTGTGCAACGCCGACGAGAGCGAGCCCGGCACGTTCAAGGATCGGGCGATCATGGAGCACAACCCGTTCCAGCTGCTCGAGGGAATCGCGCTCGCCGGATACGCGATCCGGTCTCGCCACGGCTACATCTACATCCGCGGAGAGTACGAGCACCAGGCCCGCGCGCTCGACCGCGCGCTCGAGGCGGCGTACTCGGCAGGCCACCTCGGACCCGACGCGCACGGCCCCGGTGAGCCCTTCGACATCACGCTCCACCGCGGCGCTGGCGCCTACATCTGCGGCGAGGAGACGGGCCTGCTCGAGAGCCTCGAGGGCAAGCGCGGCCAGCCGCGGCTGAAGCCGCCGTTCCCCGCGGTCGCGGGCCTCTGGGAGTCGCCGACGCTGATCAACAACGTCGAGACGCTGGCGTCGGTTCCGCCGATCATCGAGCACGGCGCGGACTGGTGGGCGCAGATGGGAACCGAGAAGAGCACCGGTGTGAAGATCTTCTCGGTGTCGGGTCACGTCATGCGACCGGGCAACTACGAGATCGTCCTGCACGACACGAGCCTGCGCGAGCTGATCTACGACATCTGCGGCGGCTTCCGGCCCGGCCGTGACTTCAAGGCCTGCTGGGTCGGCGGGTCGAGCGTGCCCGTGCTGACCAAGGAGCACCTGGACGTCGCCCTCGACTACGAGTCGCTCCAGGCGGCGGGCACCTTCCTGGGCTCGGCCGGCTGCATCGTCATGGACGACTCCGAGTGCATCGTGCGCGCGACGCTGCGGCTGGCCGAGTTCTACCGCCACGAGAGCTGCGGCAAGTGCAGCCCGTGCCGCGAGGGAACCATGTGGATGGTCAAGCTGCTCGATCGGCTGGTCAACGGTGAGGGCCGCCCCGAGGACGTGGACCTGCTGCTGAAGGTGTCGGGCCGGATCCAGGGTCGGGTGCTCTGCGCGCTCGCCGACGGCGCCGTCGCTCCGATCGCGAGCGCCGTTCACCTGTTCCCGGACGAGTTCGCCGAGGTCGCCCGCAACGGATCGCCGCCACCTACCCCCATGATCGAGTCCACCGCCGGAGCCGCCGCATGACCGACTACGCACCGGTCGACCTGGAGCGCGGGGAGCAGGTCGAGTTCGACTTGAACGGACGTCGCGTGCACGCCCCGCCGGGGACGATGCTCGTCGACGCGGCGCACGCGAACGGCGTCGAGATCCCGATCTTCTGCTACGAGCCGCGGATCGGGCCGCCGCTCGGCGCCTGCCGGATGTGCCTGGTCGAGGTCGAGGGGATGCGCGGCCTGCAGACCGCGTGCAGCACCCCGGTCTCGCAGGACATGGTGGTCCACACCAAGTCCGACCTGGCGGTGGACGGCCAGGACGGCGTCCTCGAGCTGATCCTCGCCAACCACCCGCTCGACTGCCCCGTCTGCGACAAGGGCGGCGAGTGCCCGCTGCAGGACCGGACGTTCCGGTTCGGACCGGGCGATTCGCGCTTTCTCGAGCACAAGCGCCACTTCCCGAAGCCGCTCGATCTGTCGAGCCTGATCGCGCTCGACCGCGAGCGCTGCATCTCGTGCTTTCGCTGCGTCCGATTCAGCCAGGAGGTCGCCGAGGACGGGCTGCTCACCTTCCAGGAGCGCGGCGGAGACAGCGAGATCACCACCTTCACCGGCGGCGCCTACGAGGGCCGCTTCACAGGGAACATCGTCGACATCTGCCCGGTCGGGGCGCTCACGAGCATCCCTTACCGCTTCGTCGCGCGGCCGTGGGACGTCACCAACACCGAGAGCGTCTGCGGAACCTGTCCGGTCGGATGCAATGTCGAGCTGACGACCCGAGAGGGCCGGGTGCAGCGCGTGTCGGGCCGGGAGGATCCGAACTGGATCCACGAGGAGGGCTGGCTCTGCGACAAGTGCCGCTACGCGTTCCCAGCCGCGTGGTCCCCCGATCGCCTCACCACGCCGCTGATCAGGGACGGCGGCACCACCCGCGAGGTGAGCATCGAGGAAGCGGTCGCCGCGGCCTCCGTGCTCCTCGCGCGCGAGAACGCGCGCCCGGGCATCGTCGTCGGCCCAGAAGCGACGGTCGAGGAGGGGTTCCTCGCGCAGAAGATCGCCGCGGCATCGGGCGACGCGCCCATCCAGCAGCTCGGCATCCCAGCGGCGACGCTCGCGCCGATTCGAGCCCTCCCGCCGGCCGAGCTGGCCGATCTGGACGGGGCGCCGCTGATCGTGGAGGTGGGAGGCGACCCCGCCAACCAGCAGGCGATCGTCGAGCTGCGCATCCGAAAGGCGCTGCGCCACGGCGCCCGGCTCGTGATGGTGGGCTCACGCCCGCACGCGCTGACCGGTCTCGGTGAGTGGCACGAGACCGCCCCGGGACAGATCGCGGAGACGGTCGGGCGACTCGCCGACGACATCAAGGGCACCGAGGGGGTCATCTTCGTCTGGGACGAGCAGTCCCTGGCGCAGGAGCCCGACGCCGTGCCGGTCCTGGCAGAGCTGATGGCCGAGGTCGAGAACGCCAAGCAGCTCGAGCTCGGGGCGCACATCAACGGCGCGGGACTGCGCGCGCTGGGCCTTCCCGCCGACGGCGTCCTCGAGGCGGCCGAGGCGGGAGACATCGGGACGCTGGTGTGCCTGCTCGCTGACCCCCTGTCCGCCCCCGGAGCGAGCCGCTGGGACGCGGCGCTGGGCAAGACCGGGCCGCTGGTCGTGATCGCGACCCACGCATCGGAGCTGACCGACGCGGCGAACGTCGTGATCCCGGCGTCGATGGCAACCGAGCACGAAGGCACGCTGGTCTCGATGAACGGCCGCGCACAGCGGCTTCGGCCGGGACAGGAGCCACCGGACGGGGCGGCGCCCGGGTGGCAGATCCTGGTGGCGATCGCCCATCGGCTCCACACCGACGTCGCGCGTTCGCCGTCGACGATCCTGCGCACCGCCGTAACCGAGCGATCCGCGCTCACCGGGCTCTCCTACAAGGAGATGGGGCGCCTCGGCATGAGGCTGCGACGGCCCTCCCCGGCCAGCGCGAACGGCGCGCACGCGCCTCGAGAGCCGGCGGGTGAGGGACTCCGGCTGGTCACGACCCGTCGCATCTTCGGAGACGGGTTCGCCGCGCGCTCGGATGCGCTCGAGCACGTCCGGCAACCGGCAGACGTCGTGATCTCGCCGGCCGAGGCCAGCCGTCTCGGCCTCGAGGACGGCGATCGTGCGCGCCTCGTCAGCGAGCACGGCGAGTGCGTACTCCCCGTCCGGGTCAGCGAGGCCCATCAGGACGGAGTCGCGTTTGCCGCCGTCGGGGTCCCCGGCGCCGGAGTCGAGCGGTTGCTTCCAGCCGACGACGGTCCTGTCCGCGTTCAACTCTCTCGCGCGTAGGCGCCGAGCCCCGAGCCGAAGCACTCATGAGCGAACCCGTTTGGGTACAGATCGTGAAGGCGATCATCATCTTCTTCGTCGTCATCACGGTGTTCGCGTACCTGGTGCTGATCGAGCGACGGACGCTCGGGCGCTTCCAGGCGCGCCCCGGACCGAACCGCGCCGGCCCGGCGGGGTTCTGGCAGCCGCTCGCCGACGTGATCAAGCTGATCTTCAAAGAGGACTTCGTCCCGAAGACGGCAGACCGGTTCATCTACACGATCGCTCCGGTGATCGCGGTCGCGGCGGCCGTGACCGGAATCGCGCTGATCCCCTTCGGCGACCCGATCACGATCGGCGGGACCGAGATCAAGCTGGTCGGCGCGGACATCGGCGTCGGGCTGCTGCTGCTCTTTGCGCTCAGCGGGATCGGGTTCTACGGGCTGATCCTTGGTGGCTGGGCAAGCGGCTCGAAGTACTCGACCCTCGGCTCGGCCCGAACCGCGGCGCAGCTCGTGTCCTACGAGGTCGCGATGGGGCTTTCGGTCGTGGGCGTCATCGTCCTCTCGCAGAGCCTCAACCTGACCGAGATCGTCGACGCCCAGCGGGAGACGGTCTGGTACGTGCTGTTCCAGCCGGTGGGCTTCCTGATCTTCCTGATCGCGATGGTCGCCGAGGTCAACCGGGCCCCCTTCGACCTGCCCGAAGCCGAAGGCGAGCTCGTCGCCGGGTACCACACCGAATACGGCGGCCTGAAGTTCGCGATGTTCCAGACCGCCGAGTACATCAACCTGCTCGTCGTCTCGGCGCTCGCGGCCACGCTGTTCCTCGGGGGCTTCGCGGGCCCGTGGATGTCGGGGGTGTGGTGGCTCGCCCTGAAGATGGCCGTGCTGATCTTCGGCTTCATCTGGCTGCGCGCCACGATGCCGCGCCTTCGCTACGACCAGCTCATGAAGTTCGGCTGGAAGGTGCTCCTGCCCATCGCCACGCTCAACCTGCTCGTGACGATCATCGTCGTCGGCGTGGCGTTCCAGAACTCGTGATGAGTCAGCCGACAACGATCAACCGACCATTGCGAAGGATCCCCCCGATTCCGGCATCGCCGGCTGACCCATCACTAGGACTGACATGAGCGTTCAGGACTCCATCAAGGGCTTCGGCGTCACCTTCAAGCAGTTCCTGAAGTCCCCAGAGACGATCGACTACCCCGACCAGAAGACGCCGGTCTGGCCGCGCTTCCGTGGTCGTCACCGGCTGTGGCTGCACGACAACGGGCTCGAGAAGTGCGTGGGCTGCTCGCTGTGCGCGGCGGCGTGTCCGGCCGACTGCATCCGGGTCGTCGCCGAGGAGAACACCGCCGAGAATCGGGTGTCGGCTGGCGAGCGCTACGCGAAGATCTACGAGATCAACATGCTGCGGTGCATCTTCTGCGGCTACTGCGAGGTCGCGTGCCCGTTCGACGCGATCACGCTCGAGGCCGAGTACGAGCTGTCCGAGCCGAGCCGCATCGCAGAGATCTACGACAAGGACATGCTCCTGGCACCGTCGCCGAAGCCCGTTCCGATCCGAACCGAGCCGTCCGGTCGCCAGTGACGTCCGTCGCGACCACGCGCCCGAACGCCTCGCATAGGGTGCCGCCCCGTGGGTGAGGAGATCGCCTTCGGAATCCTGGCCGCGGGGGCGATCGGGTTCGGCACTGCCACGGTGCTCTTCAAGAGCCCGCTGCGTGCCGCCGTCGCGCTGATCGGCAGCCTGCTCTCGGTCGCGGGCCTCTTCCTGATGCTCGCCGCGCCGTTCGTGGCGGTGATCCAGATCATCGTCTATGCCAGCGCGATCGTGGTGATGTTCCTCTTCGTCATCGCCTACCTCGGCGATCGGCCGGTCGAGTACAGCCAGGACCGGCTGGCGCCGCTCGCCGCGTTCGGCTGGCTGGCGGTGATCGTGCTGGTCGCGATGGCATCGGTCGTGATCGGCTCGTCGAAGCTGCCCGGCTTTCGGGACCGCCCCGAGGACGTCGGCGACATCGGATCCGCACAGGCGATCGGCCGTGCGTTCCTCGACCACTACATCGTGCCGTTCGAGGCGGCGTCGCTGGTGCTGCTGGTCGCGGCGCTCGCAGCCGTGCTGTTGGCCCGGCGTGCCATCCAGGGCGAGCAGGGGCGCTAGCCGTGAACACGGTCCCGATCGCCGCATACATCTCGGTCTCAGCCGTCCTGTTCGCGCTCGGTCTGCTCGGCGTGCTGTCGCGCCGCAACCCGCTGCTGCTGCTGCTCGCCGTCGAGCTGATGCTGAACGCCGCCAACGTCGCCCTGGTCGGGTTCAGCCGGTTCCACGAGACGACCGACGGACAGGTCTTCGCGCTGGTCGTGATGGTGGTCGCGGCGTCCGAGGTCGTGATCGGGCTCGGACTCGTCGTCGCGGTCTTCCGCCAGCGGCTCGAGCTGAACGTTGACCTCATGAGCAGGATGCGCGGCTAGCGGTGCCTCAGCCAACGATCACCGGATTCCGGCAGGCTGCAAACTCTCGCGCTGGCGCGGTCACTGCACCCCTTGTCGCGACGGCTGCCGAACGCCTTCGTCCTCCGTCGGCCCAATGGGATCCACCATTGGGCCTCCCTGCGTCCTCGCAGCGCTCGGTTTTCGCCCCCGGAACACTGATCGCGAGTGAGACCCTCGATGGGCCGACCACGGTCCGGCGACGTCAGCTGAGGCACCGCTAATGAACGTCCTCGCCTGGATCGTCCTGGGACTGCCGTTCGTCGCGTTCCTCATCCTGCTCGCGCCGCCGAAGGAGCCGCCGCGCAAGCTGACGCGCGCGCTCGCGGTGGCCCCGATCGGGATCGGGTTCCTCCTCTCGGTGACGATCTTCGGGGTCTATCTCTCCCGGCCCGGCGACGAGCGCCTCGAGGTCTCGTCCCTGTGGGAGTGGATCGACATCGGCGGGCTGCCGGTCGATCTGGCGATCCAGGTGGACGACCTGACCGTCTACATGATGCTCGTGATCACGGGCATCGGCTCGATGATCCTGCTCTTCGCGACCGACTACATGGAGCCGGATCGCGACTACCGGCGCTTCTTCGCGGAGATGAACTTCTTCGTCTTCTCGATGCTGCTCCTGGTGATGGCGGGGAACTTCTTCTTCCTCATCGTCGGGTGGGGCCTCGTCGGTCTCGCGAGCTACCTGCTCATCGGCTACTACTACGATCGCCCGAGCGCGGTGGCGGCCTCCAAGAAGGCCTTCGTCATCAACGTCATCGGCGACGTCGGGATGGTCCTCGCCGCCTTCCTGCTCGTCCGCGAGCTGGGGACGCTCGACTACGGCGAGGTCTTCGCTCGCGCGGACAGCGAGCTCGGCCAGGGCACGGGCACCTCGGAGGCCATCGCCTTCCTGCTCCTCGTTGGAGTGGCGGCAAAGAGCGCCCAGTTCCCGCTCCACACCTGGCTCCCGGACGCGATGGAAGGCCCCACGCCGGTCTCCGCGCTCATCCACGCCGCGACGATGGTCACGGCGGGCGTGTACCTGATCGTGCGCTGCCAGGTGCTGTACCAGAACGCGCCGATCGCGTCGGACACGATCGCCGTCATCGGAGCGATCACGCTCTTCTTCGCGGCGACGATCGCGTTCATGCAGGAAGACATCAAACGCGTGCTCGCCTGGTCGACGGTGTCCCAGATCGGCTACATGATCATGGGCGCCGGGCTCGGCCTGTACGGCGCGGCGATGTTCCACCTGCTGATGCACGCCTTCTTCAAGGCGCTGCTCTTCCTGTCGGCCGGAGCCGTGATCCACGCGCTCGCCGGCGAGCAGAGCCTCAACAGGATGGGTGGGCTGAGGCGACATCTCGGCTGGCCGACCCTCGGCTTCCTCGTGGGCGCGTTCGCTCTGGCGGGCATCGCGCCGTTCTCGGGCTTCTTCAGCAAGGACGAGATCCTGGAGCAGGCCATCGAGCTCGGGGCGTTCGGGATCTCGCTCGCAGTGGTCGGAACCATCGGCTCGGTGATGACCGCGTTCTATGCCTTCCGCGCCTACTTCCGCGCCTTCGAGGGACCGGACCGAGAGGGCGGCTACGGGCACCTGCACCGGACCAACTGGCGGATGGTGATCCCGATCGCCGTCCTCACGGTCGGCGCGGCATTCGCCGGCTGGGTCCAGGTGCCGAGCGGCTGGCACCTGATCGACGACTGGCTCGAGCCCGCCTTCCTCGCGGCTCCAGACGTGAAGGCGACCGTCACCTCCGAGGTGATCATCAGCCTCTCCACCTTCGTCTTCGGCCTCGCCGCGATCGGCCTCGCGTGGTGGATGTTCGGCCGGGGCTCGGAGTGGCGCCTGCGGCATGCCAACGTGCTGCCGGGCGTGCGCCGGGTCGTCGAGGACCAGTACATGCTCAACGAGGTCTACGACGAGGTGTTCGTCAAGTCGGGCAAGGACCTCGGTGACGCCATGGCCCGCGACGTCGAGCCGGGCGGGGTGTTCCGCTCGGTCAAGACCACGGTCGGCGTGTTCCTGGCCGCAGCCGCCGGGCTGCGATGGATGCAGAGCGGGCTCGTGCGCAGCTACGTCTTCGTCTTCATCGTCGGCGCCGCCGTCATCGCGGCGGTCGTGATCCTGTCGGGGGTCATCTAGTGCCCTGGACGACCACCATGATCCTGGCGCCGTTCGTCGCGGCGCTCTTCGTGATCGCGCTGCCCCCGCAGATCGGCGTCCTGCCGGTCCGGGCGATGGCGATGGTCGGCGCGCTCGTCGCGCTCGCGGCCAACTGCTACATCCTCGCCGGCTTCGACCGCGACGGCGCGGAGCTGCAGTTCGTCGACACCCAGGAATGGGCGACGCAGGTGGGGCTCGAGTGGAACGTCGGCGTGGACGGGATCGCGATCTGGCTTGTGCTCCTGACCACGGTGCTCTTCACGCTGGCGATCATCGCGACCATCCTGCGGCCGCCGTCGCGGGAGCCGCAGTTCCTGATGCTGCTGCTCATGGGCGAGACCGCCCTGCTCGGCCTCTTCACCGCCAACAACCTCGTCCTGTTCTACGTCTTCTGGGAGGCGATGCTGATCCCGTTCGCCTTCATGATCGGGATCTGGGGCAACGAGGACCGGCGCGAGGCGCTGATGCGATTCGTCGTCTACACGATGGTCGGCAGCCTCGTGATGCTCGTGGCCGTCGTCGGCACCGCGTTCGTCGCTCGCGACGTGACCGGCCAGTTCACGTACGAGATCCAGGCGCTGCGCGCGGTCGACTTCACCGAGACCCAGAGCACGCTCCTCTTCGCCGGCTTCGCGCTCGCGTTCGCGATCAAGCTCCCGCTCTGGCCGTTCCACGGCTGGCTGCCGCGGGCGTACGGCGCGGCGCCGCTCCTGGTCACCGCGCTGCTCGCCGCAGTGATGAGCAAGGCGGCCGTGTACGGGCTGCTCCGCGTGGGGGTCCCGGTGTTCCCGGAGGGCGCCGACAACTTCACGATCCCGCTGCTCACCTTGGCCGTGATCGGCATCGTCTACGGATCGGTCGTCGCGTGGCGCCAGGACAGCATGCGCATGCTGATCGGCTACTCGAGCCTGGCGCACCTCGGGTTCATCGTGCTCGGGATCATGGCCTTCGACGTGATCGGCGGTCAGGGGGCGGTGCTGCAGATGGTGAACCACGGCATCGTGGTCGCCGCCTCGTTCGCGATCGTCGCGGTGATCTCGCGCGCGGCCAACCGCGAGATGATCGACTCGGTCAGCGGGCTCTCGGCCGTCGCGCCGCGCATGGCGTACGTCTTCCTGCTGGTCGCGATGGCGGCGCTCGCGATCCCGGGATCGAACGCGTTCGTCGGCGAGTTCTTCATCCTCACGGGCACCTTCCGCTGGCACGTGTGGGCGGCCTCGCTGGCGACGATCGGAATCGTCTACGCGGCCATCTACATGCTGCGGCTGTACCAGGACTCGTTCATGGGACCGCTGCGCGCGACCGGTCGCGCCACGGACGCCGAGCTGACCGTCAAGGACGCCATCTACATGGCCCCGCTCGTGCTCGCGATGCTCTTCATCGCCTTCTACCCGGCGGCGCTGGTCGGAGCGACCGAGGCCTCGATCAAGCGCGCCGTCGCACCGGCCCAGATCGCCGCCGATCGTCCGCCCGAGGACATCGCCGAGCCGGTCGTCCCGAATCCGCCGCCGGCCGTGCAGCCGCTCCCCGGAGACGAGCCGGACCTGACCGCCGAGGACGCGGGGGCTCCCCGGTGATGCCCCGTGGCTGACATCAACATCGTCGCCGCAACCCCGGTGATCATCGTCGCCGGGACCTCGGTCGTGACCCTGTCCCTCGGCCTCGTGCCATGGCGCCGGGTGCGGCTCTACGGTCCGCTGCTGGCGGCCGGCACCGCGCTGATCGCGGCGATGGTCATGTCGGGTGTGCTCTGGGGCGATCGGCAGTTGGCCTTCG
Organism: Thermoleophilia bacterium; assembly: GCA_028285405.1. GTDB lineage: Bacteria > Actinomycetota > Thermoleophilia > Miltoncostaeales > Miltoncostaeaceae > JANQPH01. The sequence goes on along the minus strand of JANQPH010000044.1, from coordinate 68,962 downwards.
ACGGCAACATCCGCGCCGACCGCTTCAGCCTGCTCCTCAACTTCGTCTTCCTGATCGCGGCGCTCGCCGTGATCATGTTCAGCTGGCGCGAGCCGGCCTCGGTCGACCGCAGGGGCGAGTGGCCGTCGCTGGTCCTGGCGTCGACCGCCGGAATGATGCTGGTGGCCGGCTCCGGCGACCTGATCACGCTGTTCCTCGGAATCGAGCTGCTGTCGGTTGCGCTGTACGCGCTTTGTGCCATCGAGGTCTGGCGCGAGCGCTCGCTCGAGAGCGGTCTCAAGTACCTGATCGTCGGGGCGGTGGGATCAGCGTTCTTCCTCTACGGCCTCGCCATGCTGTTCGGCGCCACGGGCTCGCTCAAGTTCAGCGAGATCGGAAGGGAGATCTCCCAGCAGTCGCTCGCCAACGAGCCGTTCCTGCTCGCCGCGATCGCGCTGATCGTCGTCGGGCTCGGGTTCAAGGCCTCGGCGGCGCCGTTCCACATGTGGACGCCCGACGTCTACGAGGGCGCGCCGACGGGCATCACCGCCTTCATGTCGACCGGCACCAAGGCCGCCGCGATCGCCGCGTTCCTCCTGATCTTCCAGGGCATCCTCCCCGGCGTCGAAGGCGACTGGCAGGCCGCGATCATCACGATCGCGGTGGCCTCGATCGTGGTCGGCAACATCGCCGCCCTCGTCCAGCGCAACCTCAAGCGCCTGCTGGCCTACTCGAGCATCGCCCAGGCCGGGTACCTGCTGATCGGGATCGCGACCGGCACGATCGCCGGAGCAGAAGCCACGCTCTACTACCTCTTCGCCTACCTGGCCATGACGCTCGCCGCCTTCGCGGTCGTCCTGATCAGGGAGCGCCAGGTCCCCGACGGTGAGCGGCTCGAGTCGCTGTCGGGCTACTGGCGGACGTCCCCGCTGCTCGCTGTCGTGATGACGATCGCGATGCTCTCGCTCGCCGGGTTCCCGCCGCTCTCCGGTTTTGTCGGCAAGTTCCTGCTCTTCGGCTCGGCCGTCGACGCCGACCTGGCGTGGCTCGCCGTCGTCGGCGCGATCGGCAGCGTGGTGAGCGTCGTCTACTACCTGCGCGTCGTCGGAGTGATCTGGTTCGGCCAGACCGACCCCGAGCGCGAGGAGCGACGGCTCGGCCCGGTCACCGGCGCCACGGTCGTGGGCGTGACATCCGCGCTCGCCGCGATCGCGCTCACCTTCGCCACCAACCCGATCCTCGACGTGTGCCGGGGGGCGGCGGAGAGCCTGCTCGCGCCGTAGGCCCTCCGAGCCGGAGCCGAGCGCCCCACCACCGAACCCCCGCACTCTGTGTCGCAGGCTCGTAGCATTCGTCCCGACGAGCGCTCGGTAGGCTCGCTGAGGATCCTCGATGCGCGGACGGCACACACCAAGGGGTTTCGCTCACGCCCGCCGAGGCGTGCGAGCGCTTGTGATCGCGGGCGCAATCGTCCTTACTGGCGGCGGAGCGGCCGGATCCCTCGGGGCACCCGCTCCTGTCGTCAGTCCAGCGGACACCGGGCTCAAGATCGAGTCTCCGAGCGACGGGATAGGCGTAGTCAGATCCGGCTCTACGGTCCGGTTCTCGCTGCCCGTCAAGCACGTCGACTCGTGGACCCCGCTCTTCAGCCCGAACCGACGAGTCGTCAACCCGGCTCGCCCGAAGCGCGTCGGCGAGAAGGCTCTGCGCTTCGATCGGCCGGGCGAGTACTACATTCGCCTGAACAGACGTCACTACACCAGGGTCCTCGTCCTCAACCGCACTGCCCCGCCACGACGACACCTGTTGGCCCTGTTCGACTTCTACGTCGCCAATCACGCGTGGACGACAGCACACGACGCGCCGTTCTACGCAGACCCACCCAAGTATCTCAAGGGCTTCTTCGTCCGCCATGCGCCTGCGGCAATCCTCTGCGGTCCGACCCAGTGGATGCTGCAGTCATTGATCCGGAAGCGGCTTGGATTGCCGGTACGCAGCACGTCGTTCGCAGGCGCAGTCCGTGAAGGGCGAGGCAGCCGGCAGATCCTCTTTGGATCCCACAACATCATCGAGGTGTACCTGCCGGACATCGACAAGTGGGTCCACGTCGACGGTGATGCCGGAGTACTCCCCAAGTGGAAGTCATCGCTCGAGCTCTGGGCCGCAATCAAGTCTCGCGTCGAGGTTCAAGACACGGCACTGACGAGAGCACAGATGAGTGCCATCGAGCCCAAGCTCCGCTTGCACCAGCAGGTGGTCGCCCATGGCGTCACGAGGATGAACGGCAGCTACCGCTTCTCGAAGCGCTATCTCAAGGCGTCTCCGCTGCATGAAGAACGGCAGAAGTACTGGCGTGCCCTCGCCGGAGGCCCTGCCTACCATCTCGTCTCATACTCGCCGAATCCCCCGATTCGGGAGCTCGTCGACGCCGGGCTGCTCTACACAGACGGCTGGTCAGACCCGGAGGTCAGGGATGCCGCTCGGGGCGAGTGGACGCGTGCAGCGGCGGCCGGCAACGGACTGACGCGCGATGAGTTCGGGGACGTCGTGCTCAGCCCGGCTGCTGTCAAGGACGTCCTCCACCGCGCCTACGCATCTGAGGTCGCCAAGGAGAAGTGGCGCCGCTGGTATCCGACCCTCAGCGCGCCAGAAAATCGAACGAAGCCCCAACGACTCGCCCCAGGAACAGTTGCCGAACTCGGTGCTGCCGCGACAGGACGCTGAGCGAGAGAGAACTGCAGATCCTGCGAGCGGGATCCGGGGGAGAGGTCAGGTGGGCGTCTCGGTAGGCGCCCGAAGGGCCCGCCATGCCAGCTGCGCGGCGGTGAGGACGAGCAAGCCGGCGAACCCGATCCGCAGGGTCGACGCCGGCAGGACCTCGGCCACGTAGGCACCGGCGATCGCGGCGGCCGCGCCGAAGGCGCCGATCCAGAGCGCGTCCGTCCAGCGGACGGTGCCCGCCCGCGTCTGACGCCACGAGCCGTAGATCGCCACGGGGATGATCGCCAGGAGCGACGTGGCCTCGGCGGTCAGCTGCGACAGGCCGACGACGATCGTCAGCGCCGGAACGAAGAGGACACCACCGCCGACGCCGAACAGCCCGGCGAGGATGCCTGCCCCGACGCCGAGGGCGATGATGACGAGGATCTCGATCATCCGCCGACGGCCATTCGGATGGCGACGACGACCAGCAGCGCGGCGAAGGCGAGGGTCAAGATCCGTGAGCTGATCCGGTCCTTGATCCAGAGGCCGATCTGCACCCCGAGTATCGCCGGGATGCCGATCAGTGCCGCCCGGCCGAAGTCGACGTTGCCGAGCGCCGCGTGGGCGCCGGCGCCGACCGCGGCCATGATCACGATCGCGGCGAGCGAGGTCGCCGTCGCGATCTTCGGGTCGTAGGCGAGCAGCATCAGCAGCAGCGGGACGATGATGATCCCGCCGCCGACCCCGAAGAGCGCCGAGAAGAACCCGGCCGAGATGCCGATGACCGCGATACGCGTCCAGCGGCCGTCGGCCAAGGCGTCCAGGCCGATGCTAGCCTCGCGCCGCATGCCGCCCGTCACCGCCGACGTCGAAGCGGCGCTCGCGCCGCTCCGCGAGAACCACCGCTCGACCGCGCTGCTGCTCGATCTGGACGGAACGCTGGCCCCGATCGTTCCCCGGCCCGAGGACGCGCAGATGCTGCCCGGGACGCGAGAGATCGTGGCGAGCCTCGCCCAGCATTACCTGCTCGTGGCGTTCGTCAGCGGCCGGGGGCTCGCCGACCTCGAGCGGATCGCCGCCGTTCCCGGTGTGGCATACGCCGGGAATCACGGGATGGAGGTTCGCGATCCGGGCGGCCAGCGCCATGTCGTCAGCGAGGTCAGGCCGTTCCTGGCCGACATCGCCGCGTTCGCTGCGCTCGTCGCGCCGGGCCTCGCCGAGCACGACATCGGGCTCGAGGACAAAGGCGTGACGCTCAGCCTGCACACCCGCCTCTCGGCCGATCAGGCGGCCGCCGACGAGTACCTGCGCGACCATGTCGCGCCGCTCGCGAGGGAGCGCGGCTTGCGTCCGACCTCTGGACGAAAGGTGCTCGAGATCCGCCCGCCGGTGACCGTCGACAAGGGCACGGCGTCGCGCGAGCTGCTCTCGGCGTCGGGTGCGCGCCACGCGGCGTACGTCGGCGACGACCGAACCGATGTCGATGCCTGGCGCGCGCTGCGCGAGCTCGAGGACGAGGGGGCGCTCGAGACCACCGTCGCCATCGCCGCCGTCAGCGACGAGGTCCCGCCCGAGGTCGGGAGCGCCGCCGACATCTGCGTGGACGGGCCGGAGGGCGCGCTCGCCGCACTTCGGTTCCTCGACCTGCCCTAGCTCGCTCGCCGCCGGCACGCCGGCGAGCATCGCACGCGCCTCGGGCGTGCCGTCGGTGCCACCGGCCTCACGGGGCCAGAAGACGGCCTCCCAAGTCGGCGGTGGCGTTCAGGATCCGGTCGGGCGGCGCTCCGGCCCGCCGAGCGACGAGCACGGAGTTCTCGACGAAGTCGAGGCCCATGACGCTGTGCGCGTCCGAGCTCAGGATCAGCGTCGCCCCCGCATCGAGCGCGGTCCTGGCGTTGTCGGCGTCGAGGTCCAGCCGGTTGAGCTGCCCGTTGATCTCGAGGGCGGTGCCGGTCGTCGCCGCCGCCTCGGCGATCGCGCCGATGTCGAGGGGAGCCGCGTCCCGCTTGCCGAGCATGCGCCCGGTGGGGTGACCGATCGAGTCGACGTGCGGTGAGCGGATCGCCCTGAGCACCCGCTCGGTCAGCTCACGGCCGCTCAGCGCGAACCCGGAGTGGAGGCTGGCGGTCACGAAGTCGAGCTCGGCCAGCACGTCGTCCTCAAAGTCGAGCCCCTCGGCGACGATGTCCACCTCGCACGCCCGCAGGATCGTGATGTCGGGATGTCGCTCTCGCACGTCGGCGATCGCCTCCCACTGCGCGCGAAGGCGCCGCTCGTCGAGACCGCGCGCCATCCGCAGGCGCGGCGAGTGGTCGCTGATCGCGACGTACGCGTACCCGCGAGCCCTGGCCGCGACGACCATGTCCTCGAGCGAGTCGCGACCGTCGCTCCAGTCCGTGTGGATGTGGACGTCACCCCGCAGATCCTCGAGCCGGACCAGCTGAGGGAGCTCGTCCCGAAGGGCCGCCTCGATCTCGCCTCGGTCCTCGCGCAGCTCCGGGGGGATGTCGGGCAACCCGAGCGCCCGGTAGACACCGGCCTCGTCGGCGTGGACATGGCGCACGCCGTCGGCATCCACGATCCCGTGCTGGGAGACCGAGAGGCCGAGCCTCACCGCTCGCTCGCGCAGACGGACGTTGTGCGCCGCCGAGCCGGTCGCGTGCTGCAGACGGTTTCCGTGGCTCTCGGCCGGCCCGGCGATCAGCTCGACCCACGTCCCGTCCCCCGCTTGCGCGCGAGCGTGGGTGACCCCGTCGTCGCCGACCGATCCGGGGCTCGCGCCGAGCGCGGCCGCCGCGGCTCCCGGGTGCTCCTCGCTGGCGACGAGATCGACGTCGTGAGCGCTCTCGCGCCCACGCCGCAACGAGCCGGCGATGTCGACCGAGATCACGCCGGGTGCCTCCGCCAGCTCGCGGCTCAGCCGGCGAGCGATGAGGAGCCCGCGCCCGAGCGGGATCCGCTCACCGCCGGGCGCGGCCGCCCGCATCGCGCGCTCGGCGAGCTGCTCTCCGATCGACTCGATGGTGCCCTTGCCGAAACCCGGGACGTCGGCGAGCCGACCGTCGTGGAGCGCCGCGCCGAGGTCCCGCAGCGAGGCGACACCCAGGGTCTCATGAGCCGCCATCGCCCGCTTCGGTCCCAGACCACGCAGGCCGGCCACCTCGACCAGGCCCTCCGGGGTCCGCTCGCGCGCGGTTTCGAGCGCGGCGATCCGGCCGGTCTCGGCGAGCTCGACGATCTTGGCCTGGAGGGTCGTCCCGATGTCGGCGACCTCGGTGGCCCGACCCTGGAGCGCGAGCTCGGCGAGCGGGCGCGCCTCCTCCCGAGCTCGCGTCGCCGCCCGGTGGTACGCGAGCACCCGATGCCGATCGGCACCCTCGAGCTGGAGGAGGTCGCCGAGAAGCTGAAACGCCTCGGCGATCGCCCTGTTGTCGGGCAGGTCGGCAGCGATCCACCCAGTGTACGGCGGCAAGGAGGCGCACAGCTCGGTCCTTACCGAGACGAGCGCAGCTCGTCGCCTGAGTCCCTGCCGAGCTGGTCGCCGACGCGCAGGCCGCAGCGCTTTGCCCTGAGGGCAATCTGTCCGTTTGGTCATGCCCGTCGGGCGTGCCCTCAGGGTGAAGTGACCGGCCGGAGTTGGGGCAAAGAGGCGCACAGCTCGGTCCTTACCGAGACGAGCGCAGCTCGTCGCCCGAGTCCCTGCCGAGCTGGTCGCCGACGCGCAGGCCGCAGCGCTTTGCCCTGAGGGCAATCTGTCCGTTTGGTCATGCCCATCGGGCGTGCCCTCAGGGTGAAGTGACCGGCCGAAGTCGAAAGGCAAGGAGGCGCACAGCTCGGTCCTTACCGAGACGAGCACGGTCAGTCGTCCAACCGGACGTCGGGGTCATCCGGACGTCCGCTTGAGTCCTCTCGCCGAACACCCGCGACCAACCGATGCGAGGCATCGCTCGTTCCCGGGTCGCCTCACAGGAGCCCGAACTGGTCGTACCCGTGCAACGGTCCCCCGGATGTCGCCGTTGCAGGCTTTGTGTGAGATGCCACGTTCGTTCTGGCGCGACGGGGGCCGCTGGTAGGATCCTGCCGCTCTCGAGAGAGGCGCCAAACGCGGTCGTCATGCGGGATCCCGGACCCGCGCCGCGCGGCGTAAGGAGCACGCGTGCAGATCCTTGGTTCGCGTCGTGGCGTGTACGTCACCGTCGGTGTCGGCGTGATCGCGGTTGTCGCCGCGGGCACCTTCGCCGTCAACCAGGTGTTCGGGCGCCCCGCCGTCGATGCCCCGACCCCCGCACCCGACAGCGCGACGAACGAGCCCCGGCCGGTGATCTCGTTCGACCCGGGCGTCGGGGACGTCACCGACCTGCGGGTCGTCCTGGACGGCGAGGACGTCACGGCCGACGCGATGCGGACCCCGGACGACAAGATCATGCTCGTTCCCGAGACCCCGCTCGCCGAAGGTGACCACCAGGTCTCGGTTCAGCTGGCGAGCAACAACCTGATCGAGGACTCCGCGTCGCGAGCATGGGCGTTCTCGGTCGACACCAAGGCGCCTCCGATCGAGGTCACGGCGCCGATGCAGAACGCCTGGATCTCGAACGAGACCGTGAGGATCACCGGGACGACGGAGCCGGGAGGCCAGGTGCTCATCGGCTGGGAGGGCGGCAAGAAGCGGGTGCGCGCGGGTGCGCGCGGCAAGTGGTCCGCACAACCCGACCTCCCCGAGGGAGCGGTTCAGCTCGAGATCACCGCGACCGACAAGGCCGGCAACTCGACGAGCACGTCCCGGCGCGTCCGGGTCGACAGCATCGCCCCCGAGCTCGGGCTGAACGCCCCCGGCGCCAAGTCCAAGCTGACCGACACCGACATCCTCGAGGTCTCGGGAGCCGTGCCGAAGGACCCCCCGGAGCACCTCGTGTACGGGGTCACGGTGAACGGCAAGAAGTGGACCGAGGTCGCCGGTATCGAGGCGTCGGACACCGCTTCGACCCTCGAGCTGTACGGATTCGACCCCGAGCCGACGCTCAGCCTGGACGGGCGCCGCTTCACCCTCACCTCGGACCCGCTGCCCCAGGGCGAGAACACCGTCGTCGTGTGGGTCCGTGATCGCGCCGGGAACTTGGCCAAGGTCAAGCGCGAGGTGTTCGTCGACACCACCAGCGAGTTCGGCGACAACGACATGGTCCGCGGCGCGGTCGGCGCGGACGTGACCCAGCTGCAGGAGCGGCTGAAGGAAGCCGGCACCTACAAGGGCAAGACGACCGAGAAGTTCGACAAGAAGACCGAGGGGGCGGTGCGCAGCTACCAGAAGCGCCAGCGCCTTCCGATCAACGGGCAGATCGACGAGGCGACCCGCTCGGCCCTGGTCGGCGAGATCATCGTCGACCTCGGTGACCGCCGACTGACGCTGATCCGCGACAACAAGCCGGTGAAGACCTACCCGGTCGCGATCGGAACGGCGGCCCACCCGAGCCCGCTCGGCAGCTACACGATCACGACCAAGCAGGTCGATCCGACCTGGAACCCGCCGGACTCGCCGTGGGCCGAAGGCCTCGGCCCGATTCCGCCCGGGCCGGGCAACCCGCTCGGCACGCGCTGGATCGGCACCTCGGCGCCGGCGATCGGCATCCACGGCACCTACGACAGCGGCTCCATCGGAAGCGCTGCCTCACACGGCTGCATTCGGATGCACATCCCCGACGTGGAGGAGCTCTACGAGAGCGTGGCGCTCGGGATGGAAGTCACGTTCCAGAGCTAGTGAGCGCCCACTGCCCGTGAGCGCCCACCGAGAGCAAGCGGCGCCCCGCGCCGGTTGGTCGCAGGTGTTGGCGCGAGAGGACGCAGCCGGGTCCGGACGACCCGGACCGTCCGGTTGCCTGTGAGCGCCCACCGAGAGCACGCGGCGCCTCGCGCCGGTTGCTCGGCGCGAGAGACGGGCGCGTGACCCCGATCGAGCTGACCGACGCGACCTGGGACGACGCCGTCCTCGGGTCCGACGTTCCCGTGCTCGTGGACTTCTGGGCACCGTGGTGCGTGCCGTGCAAGAAGGTCAGCCCGATCGTCGAGAGCGCCGGCGAGCGCCATGCCGGACGGCTCGTGGCCGCCACCCTCGACGTGGATCAGCACCCGTCGGCCGCCCAGCGCTACAGCGTCCTCTCGCTCCCGACCCTGATCGTGTTCAAGGGCGGCGAGCCCGTCGAGCGACTCCACGGCGCGGTGTCCGAGAAGAAGCTCGAGAAGGCCCTCGCGCGCCACCTGGCCGACTAGTCTTCCCGGGACGCATCGCCCCCAGCCGAAGGCATCGCGCACATGTCGCTCTATCTCAGCATCAGGCCCACGCAGCCGTTTGCGGACATCGAGTCCGAGGTCATCGAGGACGACATCAAGATCGTCCGGGCCGACGGGCAGATCGTCGGCATCAGGCTGCCCGAGTCCGAGATGGTGCTGAAGCTCCCGGAGCTGATCGAGCGCTACGAGATCCCGCCGCACCTCGTCTGGGCGCGCATCCGTGGCGACGACGACATCGAGCTGGGTCGGCGCGCCTTCAAGCGGTAGCGCTCAGGCCTCTCGCTCGGCGCCCTCGAAGCGGATCGCCAGCGGCTCACCCTCCACCAGGTGCTCCTCGCGGGCGACCCCGGCGAACGGCGCGCCGTGCCCGACCGACAGCTGCACCGCCAGCGTCTCCGCGGCGATCGCCTCCCGGTGCGTGTCGATCGCCTCGCGAACGAGCCCCGAGCCGTCGAGGTGGAGCCTGATGCGCTGATCGACTCGCAGGTCGGCGGTGCGGCGGGCGTCCTGCACGAGCCTGATCACGTCCCGCGCGAGACCCTCGCGGCGCAGCTCGGGTGTCAGCTCGGTCGCCAGACCGACGGCCATCCCCCCGGCGTTTCCGACCACGTACCCCTCGGTCGGCCGCGCCTCGCGCAGGATGTCCTGTGAGGACAGCTCGACCTCGCGGTCGCCGAGCCGAACCCGGACCGGCTCGCCCCCGTCGAGCTTGCGCGCCGTCTCGGACGTGGGCAGCTCACCGATCGCCGCGGCCAGCGCCTTCATCTCCTTCCCGAACCGGGGCCCGAGCTCTCGGAAGTTGGGCTTCAGCGCCACGTCGACCAGCTCGCCCGGGTCGCTCACGAACCGCACCGACTTCACGTTCAGCTCGTCCCGGATCAGCTCGATCAGCTCGTCGATCTCGCTGGCGCCGTTTCCCGCGGAGGCGATCACGGCCTCCTGCAACGGCAGCCGCACCTTGATCTTGGCCTCGGCCCGAGCGCCCCGACCGAGCGAGACAGCCTCGCGCGCGGTCGCCATGCCAGCCTCGAGCGCTGCGTCCCGCCGGCCACCCGAGGTCGGCCAGTCGGCGAGGTGAACGCTGTCCGGCGCAGACGGATCGTGACCGGCGACGAGGTTGGCGTACAGCTCGTCGGCGACGAAGGGGCAGAAGGGCGCGAGCAGCCTCGCGGCGGTCGCAAGGCACTCGTGCAGGGTCGCAAAAGCCGCCCGGGCGTCGTCGCCCGCCTCCCCGAAGCGACCGGCCCAGAAGCGCGCCCGGCTGCTGCGCACGTACCAGTTGCTGAGCTCGTCGACGAAGCCCTCGATGCGCCGCCCTGCGGCGGTGGCGTCATACGCCTCGAGCAGATCGGTCGCCTCCTCGACGGTCGCGTCGAGGCGGGACAGCACCCACCGATCGATCGGAGGTCGCTCGGGCACGGCCGGGGCGCCGTCGGTCGGGCTCCACCCGTCCGGCAGCGACGCGTAGCCGACCAGGAACGAGTACGTGTTCCAGAGCGTGAGCAGGAACCGCCGCTTGGCGTCGGCGACCGCGTCGAGGCTGAACCGGAAGGACTCACCCGGGGTCTGCGCGGTGAGCAGATACCACCGGAACGCGTCCGCGCCGTGGGCGTCGAGCACCGACCATGGCTCGATGACGTTGCCCTTGCTCTTGCTCATCTTCTGACCCTCGGAGTCGAGGATCAGACCGAGGCACACGACGTTCCTGTACGCGGGGGTGTCGAAGAGCAGCGTGCTCTCGGCCAGCAGGGAGTAGAACCACCCCCTCGTCTGATCGAGCGCCTCGCTGATGAAGTCCGCCGGGAACGCCGCGTCGAGCTCGGCTCCCGAGTGGGGATAGCCGAGCTGCGCGAAGGGCATCGCGCCGCTGTCGTACCAGACGTCGAGCACCTCGGGGACTCGGTGCGCGTCCGCACCGCACGAGGAGCAGGCGATCGCGACGTCGTCGACGTACGGTCGGTGCGGATCGAATCCCTCGGCGACGTCGCCCTTCGCGCGCTCGCGCAGCGCGTCGATCGACTCGATGACCGTGATCTGGTCGCACTCGTCACAGCGCCAGAAGGGGAGCGGCGTCCCCCAGTAGCGCGAGCGCGAGATGGCCCAGTCGACGTTCCCCTCGAGCCACTTGCCGAAGCGCCCGTCGCGGACGTGCTCCGGGTGCCATCCGATCTCGCTGTTGAGCTCGAGCATGCGCTCACGGACCGCCGAGGTGGCGATGTACCAGGACGGCGTCGCCATGTTCATGAGCGGGGAGCCGTCCCGCCAGCAGTGGGGATAGCCGTGCACGAACCGCTCCGCGCGAACCAGCCGCCCACGGGCCTGCAGGTCGTCGATCAGCGGCTGGTCGGCGTCCTTGAAGAACTGGCCCGAGACGATAGGGACGGCGTCTGTGAAGCGTCCGTCGGTGCCGACCGGCCGTGGGGTGTCGAGGCCGTGCTCGGTGCCGGTCTCGAGGTCGTCCTGGCCGAACGCCGGCGCGATGTGGACGATGCCGGTCCCGTCCTCCGTGGTGACGAAGGTGGCCGGAACCACCCGGTGCGCTCCCGGCACGTACGGAAACGGCGGCTCGTACTCGGCGCCAACCAGCTCATCGAGCGGGACCGGCCCGCGGACCTCGGCACTCTCCCCGAGCGCCGCGCCGACCAGGGGCTCGGCCAGGATCAGCCGGCGGCCGTCGAGGTCGGCCTCGACGTACGCGACGTCGGGGTTGATCGCGGCGGCCTGGTTGGCGGGGAGCGTCCAGGGTGTGGTCGTCCAGACGAGCAGCTCGCGCCGGCTGCCATCGCGCAGCGGCAGCGTGACGTAGACCGACGGGTCCTCCACGTCCTTGTACCCGAGGGCGACCTCGTGGCTCGAGAGCGCCGTCCCGCACCGGGTGCAGTAGGGCACGACCCGAAACCCCTCGTAGATCCGGCCGGCCTTCCACAGCTCGGCGAGGCTCCACCACACGGACTCGACGTACGGGGTGTCCATCGTCCGGTACGCGTGCTCGGTGTCGAGCCAGAAGCCGATCCGCTCGGTCAGCTGCTCCCACTCGGCGACGTAGCGCAGCACCGACTCCCGGCAGAGCGCGTTGAAGCGCTCGATGCCGTAGGCCTCGATCTCCGGCTTGCCCGAGATCCCCAGCTGTCGCTCGACCTCGAGCTCGACCGGGAGCCCGTGACAGTCCCAGCCTCCGCGCCGCTCGACGTAGGCGCCACGCATCGTGTGGAACCGCGGGTAGACGTCCTTGAACACCCGCGCGAGCACGTGGTGTGAGCCCGGGCGGCCGTTGGCGGTGGGCGGCCCTTCGTAGAAGACGTAGCTGCGCCCGCCCGCGCGCTGCTCCAGGGAGCGCGCGAAGACGTCACCGGCGCGCCAGCGCTCGAGCACGCGCGCCTCCATCTCGCCCCAGTCCGACTCGGACGCGACGGGGGTCCAACCGTGCGCGCTCACGCGGCCTCGCCTTCGGCGAGCGCCGTTCTGATGTCGTGGAAGTCCTCGAACGCGCGGAAGCCGACACGCTCCTCGTCGAGATAGCGCGCGAGATCGTCGCGGGCGAAGATCACGTCCGCCGCCTGAGCGGCGCAGCGATCCGAGACGCCGTCGCCGACATAGACGACGACCTCCTGGTCATGATGACGCCCGAGGTCGTGGCGCTTGCACCGGCGACCGCAGTGCCCGCATGGCTCGCCCCGCTCCGACCACCGGATCGTCGTGCCGGAGGGATGGAACACCGCATCGTGGCTCTCGACGGGGAGATCGCCGAGACCGGCCTCGTGGAGCACGCTGTCGATCACCGTGCGAAAGCCGCTCGAGAGCACGACCACCCGGTGGCCGCGATCGCCGGCCCACTCGACGAGCTCTGCGAAACCCGCGCGCAGCGGCGCGGACTCACGGACGAACTCCCGGACGTCTTGGGGTGTCGCTTGGACCGCTGCGAACTCAAGCTCCATCGCCTGCTCGAGGCTCACCTCACCCCGCCGCAATCGGGGCTCGATCTCCTCCCACACCTCGACCGATCCGTACTGGGCGACGATCAGCCGGAGGGTGTCCCGTTGCGTGATCGTGCCGTCGAAATCGCAGGCGATCAGCAGGGCATTCACCCCGCCGCAGGGTACCAGAACCACCCCAGGCGACGCTCTAGGATCTGGGTCGTGGCGCCCCATGCCATCGCGATCATCGGCCAGGGATCCCCCGACTCCGGACGGGCGATCGACGATGCCGAGGAATGTGGGCGGCTGCTCGCGCGACGCGGCGTCACCGTGGTCACCGGCGGCCTCGGGGGCGTGATGGCGGCCGCGTCTCGGGGCGCGAAGTCCGAGGGGGGCCTCGTGGTCGCGGTGCTGCCGGGCATCGATCCTGGGGTGGCGAACCCACACGCCGACGTCGTCGTCTGCACCGGCTCCGGTGAAGGTCGCAACCTGGCGGTCGTCGCATCCGCCCGAGCCGCGATCGCGATCGGCGGAGGTTGGGGCACACTGTCCGAGATCGGTCTGGCCAAGCGAATCGGGAGAGGACTCGTCCTGCTCGGAACGTGGCATGTCGGTGCGCCTGACGGCTGGGATCCCGGCGACGCACCGCTGCTCGCGACGAGCGCCCAGGACGCCGTCGAGATCGCGGTCGGCCTGTGAGCGCCGCCCCGCACCCCGTGTTCGTCGCGGGGCCCCTGCTCGGCCGCGGACTGTTCTCGGCGCAAGTCGAGCGGTTCGAGGGGGCCACCCATCTGGAGACGCTGGACCGGGCGGGGACGACGGGGCTCACCGAGTGGCTGGCGAGCGAGCTGGCCGCGACACCACATCCGCGCGCCGTGATCGGGCACGGCCTCGGTGCCGTCGCCGCGCTTCAGCTCGCGGCGGCCCGACCGGAGCTGATCGACGGCCTGATGCTCATCGGGCTCGGCGTGGAGACCCGCGTCCCGACCACGGACCGTGACGTCGACCGGATCGTCGAGGCCGCGTTCGCCGATTCGGCGGCGCCCGAGGCCGGCCGAGTCCGCGGGGCGCTCGGAGAGCTCCACGACGACGTGCTCCAGGAGGCCCTCAGCGCATGGGCCGCGCTCGACCTGGCCGGACGACTCGCCGCCGTCGAGCAGCCGACGCTCCTGGTCGCCGGCGGCCAAGACCGGCTCGTCCCGCTGGAGGGGGCGGAGGAGCTCGCTCGCGAGCGCGCCGACGCCGGGCTGGCCGTGCTCCCGGCGGCCGGTCACGCCTCGCCGATCGAGGCATCGGCCGCCATCGACCTGCTGGCCGCCGCGTTCCTCGCTCGGCTCGAGCTCGCGCTGGCAGAGGGCGCCGGGTGACCTCGATCGGCGAGGTGGGCGGAGGGGGCGCCGTGCCATGGCCGATCGGCCCGGTCGCGCTCGTCGTCAACCCGTACGCCACCCGCTCGACGACGGGTGCGAGGGCCACGGCGGTGCGGGCGCTCGAGCCGCTCGGACTGGAGCGGGTGGTGATCTCGAGGAGCCCCGGGGCCGTCGCAGAAGAGGTCCACTCGGCCATCGCCGACGGCGTTCGCATGATCGCGTCCCTCGGGGGCGACGGAATCGTGGCCGAGGTCGCCGGCGCGCTCGCCGGCACCGACGTCGTGGTCGTCCCGCTTCCGGCCGGTGGGACCAACGTCTTCGCGCGAGCGGTCGGCTGGCCCAGCGATCTCGAGTCCGCCCTGGCGCAGATCCCGCACGGAACGTCACATGCGCAGACGGCGAGGCTGCGGCTCGGGCGCCTTCGCGCCGGGAACAACGACCGCGTCGTCGTGATCAACGTGGGCTTCGGGGTCGACGCCGAGACCGTGCACTGGGTCGAGGCCCATCCCCGCCTGAAGCAACGACTGCGCCAAGCGGCGTTCGTGATCGGCGCCTGGCGCAGCGGCGCCATGTTCGCCCGAGAGCCGGCTCGGCTCTCGGTGAGCGTGGACGGAGGTGAGCCTATCGACGCAGCAACACTCCTCGTCGCATGCGGCAGCCCGTACACGTTCCTCGGGCACCGCCCCCTCGACCTCGTGCCGGGCGCGGCGTTCAACGACGAGCTCGCGTGGCGAGCGCTGGTTCACATGAGCGTCAAGAACGCGACCGCGGCCGTGATCGGTGGCCTCTCGGGGCGAGAGCTGGGAACCAGCGCGATCGTCGGCGGACGCTTTCGCACCTCGCTGTCGGTCCACTCCGAGCCCGCCGTGGCGATCCAGTGCGACGGGGAGCCGATCGGCTGGCACGCCGACGCAACGGTCGAGCCCGGGCCGTCCCTGCACACGCTGCTCCCGCACCGCCCCGTCTGAGCCGACTCCGGCACGAGCCGGCGAAACGCGGGCACGGCGCTCAAGTCATCGCGTCCGGCCGCCGACAATCGGGGTGAGCCCGGCAGACCGGATGCCTGACCGCGGACGAAAGGCTGCCATGACCGACCAACCAGACCCACGAGCCTCACTGAAAGGTCTCATGGCGCTCGTGCTCGACATGGCGCGCGCGGATCCCGACCGTCAGCCGAGCCAGGAGATGCTCCGCTGGCACCGAGAGCTCGCCCACAACGTCGGGATCGAGCCGGCACCTGTCCGCACGAACCGTGAGCTGCTCGACGGAGCGCTGCGCATCGACCGGATCCTGCGCGACGCCGCGTTCGAGCGCGCCCTCGAGCGTGTGACGCAGGGAACCGAGCCCAGCTAGGCGGCGGCTGCCGAGCGGTGTGACGCGCAGTAGTCTGCGGGCCGTGCGGCTCGAAGCAGCGCGTTCTCCCGAAGCGGCCGGCCTGGGGCGGTCGGCGCCATCGCCGTGCCCGCGCAGATGAGGCTCCTCGGTCGCAGATACGCGGTCCTGGTCGACGACGGCGTCGAGGACCTCGAGTACTGGGTCACGGTCATGCGCCTTCAGGAGGAGGGCGCGGCCGTCGTGAGCGTCGGTCGCGACACCGAGCCGCATCGGGGCAAACAGGGCCTGCGTGTGCAGGCGGACGAGCTCGCCGGCGACGTCGACCCGGTCACGATCGACGGGCTGGTGATCCCCGGCGGGTGGGCGCCGGACAAGCTCCGACGGGACCCGGCGGTGGTCGACCTCACCCGGGCCGTCCACGAGCAGGGCAAGATCATCGGGATCATCTGCCACGGCGGCCTCGTCGCGATCTCGGCCGGGATCGTCTCGGGAGCACGCGCGACGGGGTCGCTCGGGATCAAGGACGACCTCGTGAACGCGGGGGCGACGTGGGTCGACGAGGCCGCGTTTCGCGACGGGAACCTCGTGTGGGGCCGGGTGGTCGCCGACATCCCCGACTTCGAGCGGGAGCTCGTGGCCGCATTCGCGGCCTGAGCGACTAGTCGGTCTTCTCCTTGGCCGGCTCGGCCGTGGCGCCATCGCTGTTGCTGGATCGCGGCGGCGTGATCATCGTGGCGCCGTCCCCGAGCGCCAGCTCGCGGTGCGCCCCGATGCGCCGGTAGCGCTCCCGGCGCACCCGCCGCCGCTCCGCCGGCTCGAGCGCGGCGAGATCCCTGAGCGAGCGGTGCAGGTATCCGTCGAGCAGCCGAGCCGCCTCGTCCGGATCGGCGTGCGCCCCGCCGGCCGGCTCGGGTACGACGACATCGGTGACACCCCACCGGTAGCAGTTCGCCGCGGTCGGCTTGAACGCGGCCGCGGCGAGCGGAGCCTTGGCTGCGTCCCGCCACAGGATGGCCGCGGCGCCCTCGGGCGAGATCACCGAGTACGTTGCGTTCTCGAGCATCAGGACGCGGTCGGCGACACCGAGGGCCAGCGCGCCACCGGACGAGCCCTCGCCGATCACGACAGCGATCACCGGAACGTCCAGCCGCAGCATCGTGCGCATGCTCGCGGCGATCGCGACACCCTGTCCGCGCTTCTCGGCCTCGGCACCCGGAAACGCCCCCGGCGTGTCGATCAGGGTCAGGACCGGGAGCCCCAGGCGCTCCGCGATCCCCATCACGCGCATGCCCTTGCGATAGCCCTCCGGTCCGGGCATCCCGAAGTTCCGGAAGACCCGGTCCTGGGCGTCTCGGCCCTTCTGGTGACCGATCACGGCCACGGCGCCGCGCCCGTACCTGGCGATCCCGGCGACGATCGCCGCGTCGTCGCCGTGCGAGCGATCACCGTGGAGCTCCTCGAAGTCCGAGAAGAGCCGATCGATGTAGTCCAGCGTGTAAGGCCGCTCGGGGTGGCGAACCAGCTGGATCGTCTGCCAGGTCGTCTCCTCCTCCTCCGGGGGCTTGGAGGAGATGCGGTCGGTCAGGCGACGGACGAACCGACGTCCTCGGCGTGCAGTCATCCCTGCGCTCCGTCGTCTCCGCGAATGCGATCGGCCAGACGCTTGGGCAACGTCGGGAGCGTTTGAGCCGCCCACTGCGCGCGCTCCTGCGCCCACACGAAGGCCGGCGGCGCCTCGAGCCCCCTCGGGCGCTCGAGGATCGCGAGCACCCGCCCGATTCGGTGCGGCAGCTCGCGCCGGTCCACGACGGCGTCGATCTGCCCGTTCGCCAGCTGCGTCTCGGCACGACCGAAGTCGTCGGGGAGCTTCTCCCTGGTCGTCTGCTCGATCACCCGCGGCCCCGAGAAGGCGATCAGGGCTCCGGGCTCGGCGTACGTGACGTCTCCCAGCGCGGCAAACGACGCCCACACGCCACCAGTCGTCGGGTGACCCAAGACGACGATCACCGGCAGGTGGGCGTCGGCCATCGTCTCGTAGGCGACCACGCTTCTGGCCATCTGCATCAGCGCGAGGATCCCCTCCTGCATGCGGGCGCCGCCCGACGCCGTGATCACGACCAGCGGAAGGCCCGACTCGGCCGCGCGCTCGCTCGCCCGGGCCAGCTTCTCGCCGACGACCGATCCCATGCTCCCACCCAGGAAGCCGAAGTCCATCGCGGCGGCGATCGCCGGGTGACCCTGGATCTCGAGCCGGGCAACCGACAGCGCCTCACCCGATCCGTCGGTCTTCGCCTCGGCCTTCGCCACCCGGCTGGTGTACGACTCGAGGTCGCTGAATCGAAGCGGGTCACCAGCGCGGAGATCGGTCCAGGGCTCTGACCACTCCCCGCCATCGGCGAGCGCGTCGAGGCGCTGGCGCGCGGTCGCGGCGAAGTGGTGGCTGCAGGACGTGCAGACGCGCGCGTTGCGAACGAGCTCCTCGGCGCGAAAGTGCGTGCCGCACTTGGGACAGGTCTCCCCTTCGCCCGAGACACCCCGCGGGGGACGGTCCCGTGGCTTTCCGCGAAGGCGATCGATCGAGATGTGGACGCGAGCCATCGCGTGATTATGGCAGTGGCGAGCCCATCTCCAGCCAGTCCTCCACGGAACGCCGGTACGCGGGGACCAAACGGGCGACCGGGCGACCGGTCAAAACCAGGCTGGCAGCGGCTTCTTCGGGGTGCCCGCGCAGCCGCAGCGCCGCGTAGGCGACCATCGCCGAACGCCTGCGTCCCTGCTGGCAGTGGATGAGCACCCCGGCCTCGGGATCGTCCAGGGCCCGCGCCGCGAACAGCGCTGCCTCGGCCCAGAGCTCGGTCGGCTGCTCGCGCCCGTGGTCCCACATGGGCGCATGGACGACGTTCTCGGCTCCGAACAGCGCGCGCTCGGCCCACAGGTCCTGCGAGAGGATCGTCTGCGGACGGGCCCGGCAGTTCACGACATGGGTGACGCCGGCGCGCGGGAGCCGCTCGAGCTCACCTGCGACCGGAAGGCTTCCGATCGCGATGCGCTCGTCACCGATCCAGGAGTGGCCGCGGTTGTGCCTGCTCGGTCGGTAGACCCGCCCCGTCAGGCTGCGCAGGCCCTCGCGCAGCCCCCGCCCGGCGCTCAGCCGTCCTCCCAGCGAGACAGCGCGACGACCGCGTTGTGGCCTCCGAAGCCGAAGCCGTTCGAGAGCGCGATCTTCACATCGGCGTCCCGAGCGACGTTCGCGATGTGGTCGACGCCGGCGCAATCGGGATCGAGCTCGTCCAGGTTGACCGTCGGCGGCAGGACCTGGTCCCGCAGCGCCAGCACGGTGATGACACCCTCCAGGCCGCCGGCGCCGCCGAGCAGGTGCCCGTGCATCGACTTCGTCGAGCTGACGGGAAGCGACGCCGCCAGCTCCTCGCCGAACGCCTGCTGGATCGATCGCACCTCGCCGACGTCGCCGACCGGCGTGGCGGTCGCGTGGGCGTTCAGGTAGCCGACCTCGTCCGGGCTCACGCGCGCGTCCCGCATGGCCATGCGCATCGCGTTCGCCGGCGCCTCGCCGGTGGGATCGGGCTCGGTGAGATGGTGGGCGTCCCCGGTCATCCCGTAGCCGAGCGCCTCGGCGAGGATCCGCGCTCCCCGATTCCTCGCGTGCTCGAGCGTCTCGAGCACCAGGATCGCCGATCCCTCGCCCATCACGAACCCGTCCCGACCCGTCTCGAACGGGCGGCTCGCGGCCACCGGATCGTCGTTGCGATGGCTGAGCGCTCGGATCGAGTCGAACGACGCCATCCCGAACTCGGTGATGCCGGCCTCGCTGCCGCCCGCGAGCATCACCTCGGCGTGGCCGGCGCGGAGCGCCGCGATCGCGTCCCCGACCGAGTGGTTGCCGGTCGCGCACGCGGTCGCCACACACGAGAGGGGCCCCTTGATCCCCGTCTGCATCGAGACGTGGGCGGCGGCCATGTTCGGGATGATCATCGGGATGAACAGCGGGGTCATGCGATCCGCTCCGCGGTCGTACCCGATCTTCACCTGCTCGATGAAGGTCTCGAGCCCCCCGATCCCGCTGCCGACCATCGCGCCGATCGTGTCGCGGTTGGAGTCGTCCACGGTGAGCCCGGCATCGGCGAGGGCGAGGCGGCCAGCGGCCACCGCCATCTGCGCGAACCTGTCCATGCGACGCGCGGCGCGCTTGTCGATGAAGTCGGTCGGCTCGAAGTCGGAGACCTCGCAGACGATCTGGCACTTCAGCTCGGACGCGTCGAAGCGCGTGATCGGGCCGGCGCCCGAGCGACCCTCTCGTGCCGACTCCCACACCTCCTCGGCGCCGATCCCGATCGGCGACACGGCACCGAGGCCCGTGACGACCACGCGCGGCTGGGTGATCTGGACCGTGTGGTCGCTCATGCCATCGTGAGGCCACCGTCGACGGTCAGCACCGTCCCGGTGACGAAGGCGGCATCGTCAGAGCACAGGAACGCGACCGCGCCGGCGACGTCCTCGGGTGTGCCAAGCCGGCCGAGGGGCGTCTGGCCGACGACACCATCCCTGAGCTCGTTCGAGAGGACCGCGGTCATGTCGGTCGAGATGTAGCCGGGCGCCACCGCGTTCACGCGCACGCCTCGCGCGCCCCCTTCACGAGCGAGCGCCTTCACCATGCCGATCATCCCGGCCTTGGCCGCCGAGTAGTTGGCCTGGCCCGCGTTCCCCGTCAGGCCGACGACCGACGAGACGGCGACGATGCTCCCGGCTCGGCGCTTCAGCATGCTGCGAAGCGTCGGACGAGCGACATAGAACGCGCCGGACAGATCGGTGTCGATCACCGTTCGCCAGTCGTCTCCGCTCATCCGAACGGCCAGGCCGTCCCGAGTGAGCCCGGCGTTGAGGACGAGCGCGTCGATCGGACCGAGGTCCTCCTCGGTCGTGCTGACGAGCGCCCCGGCCTGCTCCTCGTCGGCGACGTCCGCTTGGACGACGATCGCCCGCTGGCCGGCGGCGATGATCTCGTCGGCCACCGCTCGGGCGGCCTCCTCGTCCTGCGCGTAGCCGAGGCCGACGTCGTAGCCGCGAGCGGCCAGCGCCCGCGCGCACGCCGCGCCGATTCCCCGGCCCCCACCTGTGACGAGCGCGACGGCCATCAGGCCGGCGCCCCCGCGGCGGGACCGAGCCCGAGCTCGGCCGCGTCGTCGAGGCTCTCGACGGTTCCGAGGCTGGCCGTCGCCGCCGAGCGATCGATTCGCCGGATCAGGCCGGCCAGGACCTTGCCCGGCCCGAGCTCCACGAACCGGTCGGCGCCGAGCGCGCGTGCCGCGTGCACGGTCTGGGCGAAGCGCACCGGAGACGTCAGCTGGGCGACGAGCGTCGCGCGCATGTCGTCGGGAGCCTCCTCGCGGCAGGTGGTCGTCGAGAGGAACGTCATCGTGGTCGGTTCGGGAGTCCAGTCCTCGAGGGCGGCGTCGACCCGGGTCGCGGCCGGCTCCATGAGCGGCGAGTGGAACGCCCCGCTCACGCGGAGCTCGGTCGCACGAACGCCCTCCTCGCCCGCGAGCGCCAGGAGACGGTCGATCCCGGCCGCCGCCCCGGACGCGACGACCTGGCCGGGGCAATTGTAGTTCGCGGGCCACACCTCACCGGCGCGCTCGCACAGCGCCTCCGCCGCGGCGTCGTCGAGACCGATCAGCGCCGCCATGCCGCCGGGCGTCGCCTCGGAGGCTGCCTGCATCGCCGCTCCGCGCTCGGCGACGACGCGGATCGCGGTGGCGAAGTCCATCGCGCCCGCGGCCACGAGCGCCGGATACTCGCCCAGCGAGTGGCCGAACGCGACGTCCGCCTCGAGGCCCATCTCGCGGGCGACCCGCAGCGCCGCGACGGACATCGCGACGATGGCCGGCTGGCAGACGGCGGTCTCGGTGAGGCGCTCGATCGGACCGGTGAAGCACACCTTCGAGAGGCCCATGTCGAGCGCCTCGTCAGCCTCCGCGAAGGTCTCGGCCGCGACCGGATATCGCTCGACCAGGTCGGCGCCCATGCCCACGGACTGCGCGCCCTGCCCCGGAAAGCACAGCGCGATCACAGCGGCTCGTAGTGCCCGATCGCCGAGCCCCAGGACAGGCCGCCGCCGAACCCGATCATCAGCACCCGGGAGCCCGGGACGAGCTTGCCCTCGTCACGCGCCTCGACGAGGGCGAGCGGAATCGACGCGGACGAGGTGTTCCCGTAACGCTCGAGGTTGTTGTAGACGCGCTCGGGCGAGATCTCGAGACGCTCGACGGCGTGGTCGATGATGCGAACGTTGGCCTGATGCGGGACGAGCAGGTCGATCTCGTCGATCGGCATCTCGAGCGAGTCGATCAGCTCGCGCGCCGAGTCGACCATCGCCCGGGTCGCGAACTTGAAGACCTCGCGGCCGTTCATCTGCAGGTAGCACGCCTCGCCGGTCGGATGCTCGCCGAGCGGCAGCCGTCCGCCGCCGCCCTCGATGATCAGCTCGCGCCCGCGGCCACCGTCGGCGCCGAGCTCGAAGCCCATGAACCCGGCGGTCTGGTCCGGATCGCCGGCGACCAGCAGCGCCCCGGCGGCCCCATCGCCGAAGAGCACGCACGTCGAGCGGTCGTCGAAGTCGAGGATCCTGCTCATCACCTCCGCCCCGAGCACCAGGACGCAGCGAGCCAGCCCGGCCTCGATGGCGGCGACACCTTGTGCCAGCCCGTAGACGAAGCCAGTGCACGCCGTCAGCAGGTCGTACGCCGCGGCGTTTCGCGCGCCGATCGCATCGGCCACGAGCGCGCCGGTCGACGGGAAGAGGTGGTCGGGCGTCGTGGTCGCGAGGATGACCGTGTCGATGTCGACCGCGTCGATTCCGGCGTTGGCGAGCACGTCCTCGGCCGCCTTGATCCCGAGGTCGCTCGACGCCTCCTCGGGTGCCGCGAATCGGCGCTCGCGGATGCCGGTGCGGCTCACGATCCACTCGTCGCTCGTGTCGATCCGCTCGGCGAGATCGTCGTTGGTGACGACCTCGTCCGGCACGTAGGCGCCGAGGGCCACCATCCGGGCGCGTGCGGGATGGCCGTTGCGCACCCCGATCATGCGGACTCCTCGTCGACGAAGGCGAACCGCAGCTTGGCATCGCAGGCCCGCTCCCCGTCGACCCGCGCCTCGCCCTCGGCTTCGCCGATCGGGCCGCGCTGACGCGTGACGGTGGTCTGTAGCTCGAGCGTGTCACCGGGCCGAACGACCCGCCGGAACCGGGCGCGATCGATTCCGGCGAAGAGGGCGAGCTTTCCCTTGGCGTCAGGCATCGCCGCCGCGGCGAGCGCTCCGGTCTGCGCAAGCGCCTCGACGATCACGACGCCGGGGAGGATGGGGTTGCCGGGGAAGTGGCCGGCGAGCAGCGGCAGCTCCTCGTCGACGTGAAAGCGCGCCCGCGCCATCACCCCAGCCTCGAGCTCGAGGATCTCGTCCACGAAGAGGAACGGCGGCCGATGGGGGATCAGGTCCGTCGGGGACGGATGCGCGCCGGGAGCCGCGTTCATCTCGGCGAGGCTAGCCGACGACCCGCCCATCCGCCCAGCGGCCGCTGTGTCGGTGAAGCGGGCACGGGCATGCAACCATGTGGGCAGCCAGTTGCACCGCCACAGGACGGAGAGCCGAGAATGGCTGCCCTCATCGCGATCGTCATCGTCATCGTCGTGGCGCTGCTGTTCCTCGCGGCCTCCGTCAGGGTTGCGCGCGAGTACGAGCGCGGCGTCGTGTTCCGACTCGGCCGGCTCATCGGCATCAAGGGCCCCGGGCTCTTCCTGCTGATCCCCTTCATCGACAAGGCCGTGAAGATCGACCTGCGGACCGTCACGCTGAACGTGCCGCCCCAGGAGGTGATCACGCGCGACAACGTCACGGTCCGCGTGAACGCCGTCGCGTACTTCCGGGTCACCGATGCGGCGAAGGCGATCGTCCAGGTCGAGAACTACCTGGTCGCCACCTCGCAAATCGCGCAGACGACGCTGCGAAGCGTGCTCGGCCAGGTCGACCTCGACCACCTGCTCTCGGAGCGGGACTCGATCAACGAGCGGCTGCAGCGGATCATCGACGAGCAGACCACCCCGTGGGGGATCATCGTGAGCGTCGTCGAGGTGAAGGACGTCGAGCTGCCGGGCGACATGCAGCGCGCGATCGCGCGCCAGGCCGAGGCGGAGCGCGAGCGGCGCGCCAAGATCATCGCGGCCGACGGTGAGTTCGAGGCGTCCACCAAGCTCGCCGACGCGGCCCGGGTCATCCACGCCGAGCCGGCCGCGATGCAGCTGCGGTACCTGCAGACGATCAACGAAATCGGCGGCAACGGGGAGGCGAGCACGGTGATCGTCCCGTTCCCGGTCGAGATGCTCGAGGGAATCAAGGCGTTCACCGACATGCAGAACGCGATCGCGGACAACGGCAGCGGTGACGGGGTAGCGACGACGACACCGCCCACCCCGCCCGAACGCGCGTCCTGAGCCATCCGCGATGCGCGCGATCTGGAACGGCTTCATCAGCTTCGGGCTCGTCACGATCCCGGTGTCGGTCGGCCTGGCCCAGCAGCGCAAGGACGTGAGCTTCCGGACGCTGTCGCGCTCGACGATGCGGCCCGTGAAGCAGAAGCGCTGGGACCCCGAACGCGACGTCGAGGTCGGCCCCGACGACACCGTGAAGGGGTGGGAGGTCGCCAAGGGGCAGTACGTGCCGATCGAGGACGACGAGCTCTCGAGGTTCGCGGCGCGGCAGGAGAAGACGATCGAGATCCACCAGTTCGTCGAGGTCGGCGAGGTCGACCCGGTCTTTTTCGATCGCGCGTACTGGCTCGAGCCCCAGGAGCGCGCTGAGCGCCCGTACGCCCTGCTCACGACCGCGCTCGACCAGGCGGGCCGGGCGGCGCTCGGACGGTTCGTCCTGTCGACGAAGGAGCACCTGGTCCTGATCAGGGCTTTCGACGGAATGCTCGCGCTCCAGACGTTGTATTACGCCGAGGACGTGCGCAGCTCCGACAAGGACGAGATCGCCGCCAGGGTCTCCGAGATCGACGTCGGGGAGCAGGAGTTGGCGATGGCCGAGCAGCTCATCCAGGCGGGCGTGAAGGAGTTCACGCCGGATGCGCTCCACAACGAGGCTCGGGCGAAGCTGCTGGACTTCCTCGAGGCCAAGGCGGCGGGTCAGGAGCCGGTCGCCGCACCGGAGGAGCCGGAGGCCGTGCCGGTCGTTGACCTGATGGCCGCCCTCAAGGCGAGCCTCGATGCCGCCGGGGTCGACGAGGGCGCGACCCCAGCCGAGGAGGAGGCCCCCGCCAGCGCGAGCTGAGCCGGGTGCCGCAGGTCCTCAGTACGGCGAGGAGTGCCCTCCGGGCGCAGGCGGCGCGCTCTCACCCGCATCCGGCGCGGCCGGCCGGCCGTCGGGCGAGCCCGAGCCGTCGGCTCGCGAGCCACCCGGAGCCGGGTCGGATCGAGGTCGCTCGATCCCGGCCGCCTCGTAGGCATCCAGCTCGTCCAGGGTCTCCTCCTGGAGCAGCCGCTGCGTCAGCGCCTCGAGCTTGTCGCGGTTCTCGGTGAGCAGCTCGATCGCGCGCTCGTAGCAGCCGTCGACGATCCGCCGGATCTCGCGGTCGACCAGCTCCTGGGTGTGCGGTGACACCCGTGGCGCGACCAGCCCATTGTCGGCGTCGGGCGGCAGGACCGCGATCGGTCCGATCTGCTCGCTCATCCCCCAGCGCCCGACCATGCGCTGGGCGATCCCGGTGACCTGCTCCAGGTCGCTCTCGGCACCTGTCGTGACGTTGCCGTACACGATGTCCTCAGCTGCCCGTCCACCGAGCGCGCCGATGATCCGCCCACGCAGATACTCGGCGTCGTACCCGTAGCGGTCGGCGTCCGGCGCCTGGAACGTGACGCCGAGCGCCTGTCCGCGCGGCACGATCGAGACCTTCCTGACCGGGTCGGCGCCCGGGATGAGCATGCCGAGCAGCGCGTGCCCCGACTCGTGGTAGGCGGTGCGCTCGCGCTCCGCCGCGGACAGCATGATGTTGCGCTCGGTCCCCAGCACCACCTTCTCGAGCGCGTCCGTGAAGTCGGCGTTCTCGACTGCGTCGTGGCCCCGGCGCGCCGCGGTGAGGGCGGCCTCGTTGGTCAGGTTCTTCAGGTCAGCGCCCACCATCCCGGGTGTCGAGCTCGCGATCGCGTCGAGGTCGACGTCGTCGCCGAGCGGCATGTTGCGGGTGTGGACGGCGAGGATCTTCGCGCGCCCCTGCTGGTCGGGGGGCTGGACGGCGACCCGCCGATCGAACCGCCCCGGGCGCAGCAGCGCGGCATCCAGCACCTCGGGGCGGTTCGTCGCACCGAGCACGATGACGCCCTCCGTGCCCGTGAAGCCGTCCATCTCGGTCAGGATCTGGTTGAGCGTCTGCTCGCGCTCGTCGTTGGTGCCGACGGTGGCGGCACCTCCGCGCCGGCGCCCGATGGCGTCCAGCTCGTCGATGAAGATGATCGCCGGGGCGGCATCCTTGGCCTGCTGGAAGAGGTCACGGACGCGGCTTGCCCCCACCCCCACGATCATCTCGACGAACTCCGAGGCCGACAGCGAGAAGAAAGGCACGTCGGCCTCGCCGGCGACCGCCCGCGCGAGCAGGGTCTTCCCGGTCCCAGGCGGGCCGTAGAGGAGCACGCCGCGCGGGATCTCGCCGCCGAGGCGACGGTACTTCTCGGGGTCTCGAAGGAAGTCGACGATCTCGACGAGCTCGTCCTTCGCCTCCTGGATGCCAGCGACGTCGTCGAAGCTGACCCGCCGGGCGCCCTCGTCAAATCGCCGTGCCCGTGAGCGTCCGAGTCCGGCGAGCGCACCTGCGCCGCCGGCCGCGCCCTGCGCCGCGCGGCGGAAGATGAAGAGGAAGAGCCCCACGAGGAGCAGGACCGGGCCGAAGGTGAACAGCAGCGTCTGCCACAGCGGCCGGCCGTCGTCGATCGGGTTCGCGTTGACGACGACGCCCTGGTTGGTGAGCTCCTGGAGCAGGTTGTCCTGGGCGAACTCGGGGCGCTGCGTCTCGAACTTGGTGTTGCTGTCGCCGTCGTACTCGACGGACTCCGCGAAGTCGCCCTGGATCGTCTCGCCTTCGGAGGTGATCTCGGTGACGTTGCCGTCCTGCACCTGCGTGACGAAGACGGTGTAGGGCACGTTCAGCCGATCCTCCTCGCCCGAGAACTGCGAGACGATCGTGAAGCTCAGGACCAGGAGGCCGGCGAGGACGATCCAGAAGGTGACGCCGGCCCACGGCGGACGGGCTTGGCGCGGCGGCTCCTCGCCCTCGCTCTCGGGCTGCTTGCGAGCGCCCTCGACACGCCACTGCGGGCCGCTCCCCTTGGACGAGGTCTCCTTGCGCGCCTCGCGGCTCGGTGCGGTGGTCTGCTCGTCAGCCATCGCGTCGCGCGTCAGCGGACGGCGCCGGGGACCGGTGGCTGGACCGGGGCATCCGAACGCGGTGCCGTGGCTGACCCATCGCCACCGAGGGTAGCCGGCCACACACCGGCGCGCGGCACCACCATGCGGATGTCACGAGCCGCGGTCGGCTCAGGCGTCGGCGGGCGCGGCCGGTGCGGCCGAGTCCGGCGCGTCCCCGTCGTCCCCGTCGGTCCCGTCGGTCCCGTCGGTCCCGTCGGTCCCGTTCATCTCGAGATCCTCGGCCGCCTCGGTGACCTCGGCCAGACCGCAGACCCGATCGTCCTCGCCGATGTCCATGAGGCGAACCCCCTGGGTGGAGCGGCCGATCTGGCGGATCGAGCCGATGTCGATCCGGATCACGAGGCCCTGGCTCGACACCATCAGCAGCTGCCGGCCCTCGCGGACCCGCCGGGCCGCGACGAGCTCGCCCTTGGTGTCGGTCACCTTGATCGTGCGCACGCCCTTGGTCGGCCGACCCTTGCGCGGGTACTCGCTCATGGGCGTCCGCTTACCGAACCCGTTGCCGGTCACGACGAGCAGGTCCTCGTCGTCGCGCGCGACGCACAGCGCGAGGACGCGGTCTCCCTTGTCGAGGTTGATGCCCTTCACCCCACGCGTATCCCGGCCCATCGGTCGCGCCTGGTCCTCGGCGAAGCGCGCGGCCTGCCCGCGGGCCGACACCATCAGCAGGTCCTCGTCACCGTCGGTCAGCTGCACGCCGATCAGCTCGTCGTCGCCCTCGAGCTTGATCGCGATCAGGCCCGCCTCTCGGAGCACGGTGTCGTATGCCGAGAACTCCGTCTTCTTGACGAGCCCGTTCCGGGTCGCGAGCACCAGGAACTTGCCCTCGGTGTAGTCGCGGGTGGCGAAGACGGCGCGAATCTCCTCGTCGGCCTGCAGCGCGAGGACATTCGCGATGTGGCTTCCGCGCGCGTCCCGGCTGCCCTTCGGGAGCTCGTGGACCTTCTGCCGGTAGACGCGACCCTGGTCGGTGAAGAAGAGCAGGTAGTCGTGGGTCGACGCGATGAACAGGTGGTCGATCAGGTCGTCGTCCTTGAGGCGGACGCCCCGGAGTCCCTTTCCTCCCCGTCGCTGCGCGCGGTAGGTCGCGAGCGGCAGTCGCTTGATGTAGCCGCCGCGGGTGATCGAGATCACCATCTCCTCGTCGGCGATCAGGTCCTCGAGGTCGATCTCGCCTTCTCCGGGAGCAATCTCGGTCCGGCGCTCGTCGGCGTAGCGCCCCCTGATCTCGAGCAGCTCCTCGCGGATCACCGCGAGGATGCGCTGCTCGTCGCCGAGGATCGCGCGGAGCTCGGCGATCTTCGCCTGCATCTCCTCGAACTCGGCCTGGATCTTCCCGGCCTCGAGCTGGGTGAGGCGCTGCAGGCGCAGGTCGAGGATGGCCCGCGCCTGGATCTCGGTCAGCCCGAACCTGCTGATGAGGCCGGCTCGGGCCTCGTCCGGGTCGGCGGCGCCGCGGATGAGGGCGATCACCTCGTCGATCGCGTCGAGGGCCTTCAGCAGCCCCTCGAGGATGTGGGCCCGCGCCTCGGCGCGCTCGAGCCGGAACCGCGAGCGCCGGGTGACGACCTCGCGCTGGTGGTCGAGGTAGTGGCGGATCATCTCGCGCAGGCTGAGCGTGCGCGGCACGCCGTCGACGAGCGCGATGGCGTTGACGCCGAACGTGCTCTGAACGGCGGTGTGCTTGTAGAGCTTGTTCAGCACGACCAGCGGCACCGCGTCACGCTTCAGCTCGATCACGACCCGCAGGCCGTCCCGCCCGCTCTCGTCACGAAGGCCGTCGTCGGAGATCTCCTGGATGACGCCGTCGCGCTTCAGCTCGGCGATCTTCTTGACCAGCTCGGCCTTGTTGATCTGGTACGGCAGCTCCGTGAAGACGATCGCGTTGCGGCCACCCTTCAGGGGCTCGTTGTGCGCCCGCCCCCGCACCACGATCCGCCCGCGGCCGGTGGCGTAGGCATCGCGGATGCCCTGCAGGCCGGTGATGATCCCGCCGGTCGGAAAGTCCGGCCCGTGAACGTGGCGCATCAGGCCCTCGACCGCGATGTCGGGGTCGTCGATCATCGCGACCACCGCGTCGATCGTCTCGCCGACGTTGTGCGGGGGGATGTTGGTCGCCATCCCGACGGCGATGCCGGAGGCGCCATTGATCAGGAGGTTCGGGACCCGGGCCGGGAGCACGACCGGCTCGGTGCGACGGTCGTCGTACGTCGGCGCGACGTCGACGGTCTCCTCGTCGATGTCGCGGAGCATCTCCGTCGCGATCGGCGAGAGCCGGGCCTCGGTGTACCGCATGGCCGCGGCCTCGAACTCGCTGGAGCCGAAGTTGCCCTGGCCGTCGACGAGCGGGTAGCGCGACGCGAAGTCCTGGGCGAGGCGGACCAGGGTGTCGTAGATCGCCGAGTCACCGTGCGGGTGGTAGTCACCCATCACCGTTCCGACGATGTTCGCGCTCTTTCGGTAGGGCCGGTCGGGCTGCAAACCGGTGTCGTGCATCGCGAAGAGCACGCGCCGGTGGACCGGCTTCAGGCCGTCACGGACGTCGGGTAGCGCCCGCCCGACGATGACGCTCATCGCGTAGTCGAGATACGACGTGCGCATCTCGTGCTCGAGCTCCTGGGGCTCGATTCGCCCGTCGCGGTCGATGGCCATCGCGCCCCCTAGATGTCCAGCGTCTGCACGCTCTGAGCGTTCGCCTCGATGAACGCCCGCCGCGGCTCCACCTTGTCCCCCATCAGGGTCGAGAAGAGCTCACCGGCGGCGACCTCGTCGTTCATCGTCACGCGCTGCAGGATCCGCCGGTCGGGATCCATCGTCGTCTCCCAGAGCTGCTCGCTGTTCATCTCGCCGAGCCCCTTGAACCGGCTGAGGGTGGTCCCCTCGCGGCAGAGCTCGAGCACGGATGACCGTAGGCCGCCGTAGTCCTCCGCGATGCGCTCACGCGACCCGCGAGCGACCCGGAACGGGGGCGCACCGACCTGGTCGGCCAGGGTCGCACGTGCTCGGCGCAGCGACGCGAGCTCGCGGCCCCGGTAGGGGGCAACGGGGACGCTCACCGTCCAGGCCTCGCCCGTACGCGCCCGGATCGATCGGACCGACAGGGTCTCTCCGGCGACGTCCTTTCCGACGACCTGCAGCTCGGCGATGTCGTTCGAGAGGCCCGGCACCGCCGCCTCGAGCTCGTCGAGGTCACTCGCGACCACCTCGATCAGACCGTGGGCGGCCATGAACTGGACCGTCTCCCCGCCATACGAGCCGGCCAGTGCCGCCTGCCAGGCGTCGTGCTCGCGCAGCGCCCGCGACAGCCGGGTGAAACGCGTCTTCGTCATGTCGCGAGACTCGCCATCCGTGGCCCGCCAGCCCACGTCGCCGACGTGGCGCTCGAGCAGAAAGTCCTCGAGCTCGGGGTCGTTCTCGAGGTACTGCTCGTGCGATCCGACCTTGACCTTGTAGAGCGGCGGGCACGCGATGTAGACGTAGCCGGCCTCGATCAGTGGGCGCATGTGCTGGAAGAGGAACGTCAGCACCAGCGTCCGAATGTGGGCGCCGTCCACATCGGCGTCCGTCATCACGATCAGCTTGTGGTAGCGCGCCTTGGCGAGGTCGAAGTCCTCATCGATCCCCGTCCCGAGGGCCGTGATCATCGCCGTGATCTCGGCGTTCGAGAGCACCTTGTCGATGCGGGCCTTCTCGACGTTGATGATCTTCCCGCGCAGCGGCAGGATCGCCTGGAACGCGGGGTTTCGGGCCCCGATGGCCGAGCCGCCCGCCGAGTTGCCCTCGACGAGGAAGAGCTCGGTGCTGGCGGGGTCGCGATCCGAGCAGTCGGCGAGCTTGCCCGGCAGGTTGGTGTCGAGGGCGCCCTTGCGTCGCGCCAGATCGCGAGCCTTTCGGGCCGCGACCCGTGCCTGGGCGGCGCTTGCGGCCTTCTGGCAGATCGCCTTGGCCTGGTTGGGGTTCTCCTCGAGGAACTGCTCGAGTCGCTCCGCCACGTTCGTCTGCACGAACCCGGACATCTCGGAGTTGCCGAGCTTGGTCTTCGTCTGGCCCTCGAACTGGGGCTCGCGCAGCTTCACCGACAGGATCGCGGTCAGGCCCTCACGCGTGTCCGGACCCTCGAGGGCGTCGTCCTTCTCCTTGAGGACGCCCTTCGAGCGCGCGTAGTTGTTGATGATCCGCGTCAGCGCCATCCGCAGCCCGGTGAGGTGCGTGCCGCCCTCGTGGGTGTTGATGTTGTTCGCGAACGAGTAGACCGACTCCGAGAACGCGCCGGTCCACTGCAGCGCGACCTCGAGCGCGCCCTCGTCGCCGTCGGCGGTCAGGTAGACGACATCGGGGTGGATGGCGTCCTTGGTCTCGTTGAGGTGCCGGACGAAGTCCTCGATGCCGCCCTCGTACTGGTACTCGACCTCCTTGCCCGAGCCGCGCTCGTCGACCAGGCGCATCTTGAGGCCGCGCGTGAGGAACGCCGTCTCGCGAAACCGCTGGGCGAGGGTGTCGAAGTCGAGGTCGACCTCGTCGAAGATCTCCGGGTCGGGCGTGAAGTTGACCGTCGTCCCGGTGTCGGCGGCAACCCCGACCTCGGCGATCTCGCCGAGCGGCTCACCACGGGAGTAGCGCTGCTCGTACTCCTTGCCGTCGCGGTGGACCACCGCGCGCAGCTCGGAGGAGAGCGCATTGACGACGCTGATGCCGACCCCGTGCAGGCCGCCGGACACCTTGTACCCGTCACCGCCGAACTTGCCGCCGGCATGCAGGGTCGTCATCACGACCTCGAGCGCGCTCTTGCCGTCCTGGTCGACCATGGCGGCGACCGGGATGCCGCGCCCGTCGTCGGCGATCGTCACCGACGAGTCGGGATGGAGCGTGATCTGGACCTGGGTGCAGTACCCGGCCAGAGCCTCGTCGACGCTGTTATCGACAACCTCGTAGACGAGATGGTGTAGGCCGCGGGCGCCGGTGGAGCCGATGTACATCCCCGGGCGACGCCGAACCGCCTCCAGGCCTTCGAGGACGGTGATGTCACCGGCGTCGTAGTCGGCCGTCGTGGCGGTGGACTCGTGAAGGGTGTCTGCGGCGTCGGTATGTGGGGTCAACTGCCTCCAGGCATCGCTCTCGGAATTGTATCAGCCGTGCTGGTCAGCACCCCTGTCTTTTCGGTCTTTTGCAGGAGAATCCTCCCTCGCCAGGCTGGCAGCGGCGCCGCGCTCGACCAGCTGCTTGAGCGCCGGATCCTCAACCCCCCCGGCCACCTGGCGGGCGGCCACCCGATGTCGGGGCCGAACGGTCGGTTTTGGAGGTTTGTCACCGTCTGACGGCGTGTCAGCGGTGGCCGGCTGCGGGGCACTCGAGACAACGGCGCGAAGATCGCGGACGCGCTCGTCCGCGAGGCGTTCGACGAGGGTGTCGGCCTCGTCCGAGAGTCGCTGCGCCTGGGCGGCCGACACGCACGCGACGGTCAGGGTCCCGGTGCGGCTGAGGCCGATGGGCCTGCTCCCGGCCCCGACCGCTCCGACGAGCGCCGCCCAGCCGTCGCCGATCGCCTCGAGCGCCGCGACGGCCGGCGGCGGACCGAGGTGGCGCATGCCCCTCGCCACCAGCGCCTTCGCCGGGACCGCATCCTTGCGCCGCCGCCTGCGCTCAGGCATCGACCACCTCGCCCTGCTCCACACGCAGATGGGCGGCCGCTCGGCGCGCGGCCAGCTCTGCGACATCGGGGTCCGCGCTCGTCACGACCGTCTGACCCGCCGCTCCGAGCGCATCGAGGACGCGGCGGCGGCGCTCGGCGTCGAGCTCGCTGAGCGCGTCGTCGAGCAGGAGGATCGGCCGCGCGGCGACCGCGGCGAGGTGATCGCGCTGGGCCAGGACGAGCGCGAGCGCGGCGGTGCGCTGCTCGCCCTGGCTGCCGAGCTTTCGCAGGTCGACACCGCCGCTCGAGAAGATGCCGACGTCGTCCCGGTGTGGCCCCGACAGGGTCTGGGCCGCCGCGACGTCCCGCATGCGGGTGGCCAGCAGCCGCTCCCGTAGCACCCCCTCGAGGTCGTCGTCCGACGTATCCTCGACCACGGATGGAGATGGCTCGTGGCCGAGCGCCCCTCCTCGGCCGCCGCCGAGCCGCTCCAGGTAGTCGCCGAACGGAGCCGACAGCGCCGCGAGCGTGCTCCGACGGGCGGCGATCACGGCGGCGCCGAGCTCCGCGACCTGGCTATCCCAGACGTCGAGCTCCTGCTCACCGCCTTCGCCGGCTCGGATCCGGCGCAGGAGCGCGCTTCGCTGCGCGGTCGCGGATTGGTACCGCGACAGGGTGTCCGCATAGCCCCGGATCGCCCCCTCGACGACGCGATCGAGGTGCCGGCGCCGAGCGGCGGGCGGGCCCTTCACGGCCCTGAGCTCGTCCGGGAGGAAGACCAGGACCGAGCCGTGTGCGCGAAACGCCCGCAACGAGCGAACGGCCTGCTCGTCCACGCGCATCCGCCGGCCCATGCCCTGCGCGTAGCCGATCTCACGCAGGCGCGCGCCGTCGGGCGTCACCACCGACGCCTTGACGAACAGGGCCTCGGCGCCGGCGCGGACGATCTCGGCCTCGCGGCTGGTGCGCGGCGACACGCCGACGAGAGCCAGGGTCACCGCCTCGACCAGGCTGGTCTTGCCCGCACCGTTCAGGCCGGTGATCAGGACCAGGCCGTCGGGAAGCGTGATCTCGGCCCGGCGCCAGCACCGCACGTCGAGCACCTCGAGCTGTCCGACGCGCCAACCCGGCGCGCGCTCGGCGACCTCAGGCGTTGAGCCGGATCGGCATGAGGAGATAGCGGTATCGCTCATCCTCACCCCGCATCAATCCCGGACGGAGCGGGCTGATCAGCCCGAGCCGAAGCTCGTCGCCGGCCACGCTCTCGACCCCGGCGCGCAAGAACTCGACGTTGAATCCGACCTCGAGGTCCTCGCCCGAGAACGCGACGGGAACCGACTCGCGGCCCTCGCCAAGCGTCTCGCTGACCGTCGAGATGGTGACCTGGCCTTCGGTGAACGCCAGCTTGACCGGCGAGCTGCGCTGGGCCAGCACGCCGATGCGGGCGAGCACCGCCAGCAGCTCGCTGCGCTCGAAGATGACATCGTGAGCGAACTCGGTCGGCAGCAGCTGGGTGTGGTCGGGGAACTGGCCGTCGATCAGGCGGCTCGTCAGCCGCACGCCCCCGACCCGCGCCAGGGCCACGGCATCGCCCAGTACGAGCTCGATCTCCTCGGCGCGCTCGGATCCGGCCAGCCGTGCCAGCTCCCACAGTGCCCGCGCCGGAACGATGGCCTCGGATTGTCCGGACGGAGCGGTCTCGAGCGACGCCTCCTCGACCGCCAAACGGTAGGAGTCCGTGGCGACGAGCATGAGGCCGTCGGGACCGATCTTGGTGAGCACACCCGTCAGCACCGGCCGCGTCTCGTCCCGGGAGGCGGCCTTCGCAACCCGCTCGATCGCCTGCACCACCGGGTCGGAGGGCATGGTGACGCCCGAGCCGGCGTCCGGCGGTAGCTCGGGGAAGTCTCCGGACGGGAGCACGTTCAGCGAGAAGCGGGACTGCCCACCCTCGATGGTCGCCGCAGCCTCTCCCTCGCGGTACTCGATGCTGACCATGCCCTCGGGGAGCGAGCGGACGACGTCCGCCGCGAGCCGTGGCAGCGCGACCGCCCCACCCTCGCTGCTGGTCGCTTCCGGAACGGGCACGCGGAGCGACAGCTCCATGTCCGTCGCCGAGATCGTGACCCCGCCCTCACCTGCATCGAGGAGGAGATGGGAGAGGACCGGGATGGTCGTCTTGGTCGACGCAGCCCGCCCGGCGCTGGCCAGGGCGGCGGCGAGGACACTGCTGGGGCACTCGACGCGCACCCCGAGAATCTACCTGTGTCCCTCGCCGTCGGGAATCGCGTTGCGGGAATTCAATCCCCACAACGACCACTCTCCGTCGTCTTTCTCTCTATTTGAGAATCAGATGGAGGAAGTCGTCGTAGGGGCTGTGGAGGGTGCGGAGAACGACGAAGATCGCCGTGGCGCCGAGGTTTCGAGTGCTCACGGGCCGTGGAGGGGGCCGTCGGTATCGCGAGTGGACCCTCCCCAGTTTCCGGAGCCCGGGGAGTGAGCCCGGTCGTCGGATCGAAACCGGGGACGATCGGCACGGCCCTCCCACAGGCGGAGGGGATGAGTCGAGCGACCGGACGCCGCCGGCGTGGCGGGCTGTGGGTCGCGGCGCGGGCGGACCCGCGAGCCTGCGTCAGGCGGCGGGAGCGGTGTTGCCGGTGAGCTGGGTCGTCAGCTCCCTGACCGCTCCGAAGATCTCGCCCTCGTCGGCCATCATCTCGCCGATCTTGTTGACCGCGTACAGCACGGTCGTGTGGTCGCGGCCGCCGAACTCGCGGCCGATCGCCGGAAGCGAGGCCTCGGTGAGCTCGCGACTGAGGTACATCGCGACCTGGCGCGGCGTGGCGATGCGGCGCGTCCGGCGCTGGCTCAGGAGCTCGTCACGGGTCACGCCGAAGTGGCGGCACACCTCCGACTGGATGGTCTCGATCCGGATCGAGCCCTCCCCGCGCGGGAAGAGGTCCGCCAGCACCTCGCTGGCGAGGTCGACGCTCACGGCGGTTCCCGAGATCGACGCATGCGCGACGACGCGGGTGAGCGCACCCTCGAGCGCTCGGACGTTCGTCGAGACGCGATTCGCGACGTAGTTCAGGACCTCCGCGTCCTGGATCTCGTAGCCCTCGCGCTTGGCCCGCTTCTGGAGGATCGCGATGCGGGTCTCGAGGTCGGGTGCCTGGACGTCGGCCATCAGCCCCATCTCGAACCGGGACCGGAGCCGGTCCTCGAGGGTGGCGATCTCCTTCGGGGGCCGGTCCGAGCTGATCACGATCTGCTTGCCGCTGTCGTGCAGCGCGTTGAACGTGTGGAAGAACTCCTCCTGGGTCTGCTCGCGGCCGGCCAGGGACTGGATGTCGTCGATGAGCAGGATGTCCGTGCTCCGGTACCGGTCCTTGAACGAGCGCATCCCGCCGTCGCGCAGCGCGTTGATGAAGTCGTTCGTGAAGGTCTCGACCGAGACGTAGTGGTACGCGAGCTCCGGCAGGTTCTGGTCGACGAAGTTCCCGATCGCGTGGAGGAGGTGCGTCTTGCCGAGGCCGACACCGCCGTAGACAAAAAGCGGGTTGTACGCGCTCGCCGGCGCCTCGGCGACAGCCAGCGCCGCCGCATGGGCGAAGTGGTTCGAGGGCCCGGTGACGAAGGCCTCGAACGTGAAGCGCGGTTGCAGGCGACAGTTGGTCTGGCGGCGCTTCGGCGGCTGCGGCTCCGGTGCGGGTTCCTCGATCTCGCCGGTCTCGCCTTCGCCGGCGGGCCGCGGCGCGACGGTGATGTCGACGTCGACGTCGGTGCCGAGAACCTCGAAGAGCGCGTCGCGCAGCAGCGGCAGGTACCTGGCGTGGACCCAGCCGCGCGCGAACTCGGTCTCGACCGCCAGCGTGAGCCGGCCGCTCGTCAGATCGACCGGCCTCGCCCGATCGAACGCGAACTCGTAGGTGGCCGGGTTGACCGTGTTTCGGAGGCGCTGGCGCACCTCGTCCCAGACGGAGTCGAGTTGCTGCGTCGGAGAGTCCGGGAGCATCGGCGTCGCGGCGTCCTTAGAAGAGGGCCGCGATCATGGCAGCCCCGGACTCGGTGAGGCGGCGGTTGCCGCTGGTCTCTCGTGCGACCAGTCCGCGATGCTCGAGCAACACGAGGTCCCGGCCGCAGCTGCCGACCGAGCAACCCAGCTCGTCCGCCAGCTCGGAGGGCCCGGCGCTTCCCATCTCGAGCAGGAGCGCCAGAGCGGCCTGTGCGCTCTCCGGCGTCTCGGCGATCGGCGCTTGCGCTGCGGCGCGAGGTGCGTGCAGCGCAAGCACCGTCCCTCCACCCAGGTTCTCGTCCAGCGTGAGGACTCCCCCCACCTCATCCATGGCTCGTGTGGCGAGAGGAAGGCCGCTGCCAACCCCTCGGATCAGCTCCCGGTCGGCGTCGGTCGCCGACGTGTACCCCTCTTGGAGCGCGCGGTCCGGGTCGCAGATCCCGGGGCCCGAGTCGGTACACCGAACCAACCGCCCCCCATCCAGGATCGTCACGACCACCCCGCGAAACTTGGCGTGGACGAAGTTCTCGATGATCTCCCGGAGGGCGAGCACGGGCACGGACGCCTTGCTCGCGACGGCGACGAACAGCTCCTCGAGGAGCTGGGCTTGTCCTCCGGCTCGGATCTCGGTCACGTCCGGCGGGACCCCGCGCTCGCAGCCGCTCACTGACAGCTGAGCGGAGAACGCGGCGTGGACGGGCGGATCGGCGTCGGAGACTGCGGTCAGGGTTCGTGGCATGCTCGTCTTGTCGGGGGTGAGCGAATGTAACGCCGCGCGCTTGTGTGGCGAAAGAGGAAGAGCGCGCGTGTGGAAAAGAAAGGTCCGAGAGTGCGGCGAAATCGTTTGGATGCCACAGCGCACGATCGGCCGTCGAGGTGGCAGAACGCCCGTCGGCAGCGGCGATCCCGAGACTTTCCACACACGTCTCCACATCTGTGGATGAATGCGGCGCGACGGCCACGCGGGCTCTGCTAGGCTCAGCGGAGCTACTCGGGCGCCGTCACATCTTCGTGCGCAGTTCGCCCGTGCCCCTCTCGCTCTGGAGCGCGAACAGTGAAGCGCACGTATCAGCCCAAGAAGCGCAAGCGTCGTCGCACGCACGGCTTTCGAGCCCGGATGCGAACGCAGGGTGGTCGGGCCATCGTCCGGCGCCGGCGCGCGAAGGGTCGCGCCAAGCTCGCCGTCTGACGCGCGAGGGGTGACTGAGCCGTCCGTGTCCCGCCGGCGTCGCCGCCGGCTGAGCCGGTCGGGCGATTTCGACAACGCGGTTCGCCGAGGGGCGTCGGCCGCCAACCGCCACATGGTCGTGTACGCGTTCGATCGCGCGGTGGGAGATGGTGACAGCACGCCTCGGCTCGGGCTGGCCGTCTCGCGCAAGGTGGGCACCGCGGCCGATCGCAACCGGGTCAAGCGGGTCCTCAGGGAGCAGTTCGCGCAGACGCTCGATGCGCTCCGTCCCGGGGTCGACGTGGTCGTGATCGCTCGGCCGGGGCTCGCGGAGTACCTCGAGGAGCGCGGCAGCGCGGCGGTCGGTGAGCGGCTCGACGAGCTCGCGCGTCAGGTTGCGTCACCGGCGTCCGACACGGGGGACGGCGGGGGCCCTAGGCTAGGGACTTGATGGGCGCGTACGAGGAGTCCTCGGCGGGCGCCGATCTCGGCACCCCGAACGAGACGCCGTCCGCTGCGAGCGGCGGGTCGCCCGTGCCGTTCGGACGACGGCTGGCGACGATGCCGATTCGTGCCTACCAGAAGGCGGTCTCGCCCCTGCTCGGCGATCGCTGCAAGTACTACCCGAGCTGCTCCAGCTACGCGGTGGGCTCGATCGAGCGGTTCGGGGTGGTGCGCGGCAGCATCCTCGCCGGCTGGCGGCTGCTGCGGTGCAACCCGTGGAGCCACGGCGGGGTCGACCACCCTGAGGACCAGAGGCTGTTTCGCCGGTGAACCCGCTCGATTTCCTCATCGAGCCACTCGAGTGGCTGCTCGACTTCCTCCACGACGAGGTCAACCTCACGTACGGCTGGGCGATCGTCGTCCTGACGGTGATCGTGCGGCTCGTGCTGTTGCCGCTGGTGATCAAGCAGTACCAGTCGATGCGCCAGCTGCAGGCCTACTCCCCGCAGATCAAGGAGATCCAGGCCAAGTACAAGGGCAACCGCACGAAGCAGCAGGAAGAGCTCATGCGGTTCTACCGCGAGAACCAGATCAACCCGCTGGCCTCGTGTCTGCCGATCGCCGCCCAGCTGCCGATCTTCATCGCGCTCTACTTCACGCTGCGCCGGTTCTCGGACGACGACGCGCTCGACGGGACGGACCCCTCGTTCATGTGGGTCATCCCAGACATCTCGCAGCGGATCACGGAGATCGGATGGGGCGCGGCCGTCGTCCTTGGGATCTACGGCATCTCCCAGCTGCTCTCGACCGAGCTGTCGGCGACCCCCAACATGCCCGACTTCCAGCGGCGGATCTTCCGGATCATCCCGGTCGTCGTGATCGCGTCGTTCTTCATGTTCGACAACTTCCCGCTGCCGGCTGGCCTCGTGCTCTACTGGGCGACCACCAACCTGTGGACCGCAGGCCAGCAGCTGGTGATGCGCCACCGCATCGGGCTGCATCTTGCGACCCCCGAGGCTCAGGACAAGGCGACCGGCAAGAAGTCGAGTCGAACCGCGCCTCAGGAGGCCGCGCCCGCCGCGGTGGCCGCGTCCGAGGAGAGCGGGTCCTCGAGCGACGACGACCAGCCGGAGGCCGACCCGCCGGAGGCGGCGGAGGCCCCCGAGGCCGCCGACGCGCCGGAGCCGCAGGAGGCACCGCCGGCCACCGACGCCGGGGGCGCTCAGGCGGCGCCCGAGGAGGGCGCGGTTGCCGTCGAGGAGCGCCCCGACGAGGATGGGGCCGCCACCGACGGTGACGGCGGGCAGGCGAACGGGCGGGCCGATGGCTCGCAGCAGGAGAACGGCCAGCCGACGGGCGACAAGGAGTCGAAGCCGTCCACCGGCTCGCCGAAGGGGAAGGCGGCCGGCGCTGGCAAGCGTCGCCCGCGCGGCAAGGGTGGCAAGCAGTCGAAGTCCGGCAAGCGGCGCGCGCCGCGGAGGAAGCGATGAGCACGAACGATGCAGGTGAGCAGGCCAGCCGTGAGGCGCTCGAGCGAACCGCCGCCGCGGTCATCGCCGGGTTCGGTGTCGACGCGACGGTCGAGCTGCGCGACGGCGACGAGGACGGACAGGTCGTCCTCGAGCTGAGCGGCCCCGGGGCGTCCTCGCTCGTGGCCGGGGGGGCGGACGTGCTGGACGCGCTCCAGTACCTGTCCGTCCAGGTGGCCTCGCGCGCCAGCGGCGACCGGCGCAGGATCGTGGTGGATGCGGACGGCTACCGGGCCAAGCGCGCCGCCGCGCTGGAGGATCTCGCCGGGCGCGCCGCGAGCGAGGCCCTCGAGTCCGGAGACGAGATCGAGCTCGACCCCATGTCCCCACAGGATCGGCGAACGGTCCACATGGCGCTGAAGGACCGGGACGACGTCGTGACGCGCAGCGAGGGCAACGAGCCGCGCCGCCGGATCATCGTCGAGCCCGCCGACGAGTCGGCCGACTGACGACGGCACGTCCGATCCTCGGTCCCGGGGCTCGCGACCTCGGTTTCACGTGAAACACCCTCGGTCGCGCGAGCCGGGGAGCGCTGGGCCGGCGGTCGCGCCACCGCGCGCCACCAGCCCGTTCCAGCAGCTCCTCGAGGCCGCCGACCGCCTGCGGGTACCCGTGGAGCCGGCGACCGCGGCGCGTCTGGTCGCGCTGCTCGACCGTATCGCGCTCTCGCCCCAGAACCTGACGGCGATCGACGACACATGGGATGCCGTCGACCGACACTTGGCGGACAGCCTCGCCGCCCTGACGACCCCCGAGGTGTGCCGCGCCTCGAGCCTGGTGGACATCGGCTCCGGGGCCGGCTTTCCGGGGATCGTGATCGGGATCGCCGATCCTCGGGTCGCGGTGACGCTCGTCGAGAGCGAGCGGCGCAAGGCCGAATGGCTTCAGCGAGCGTCCGCCGATCTGACTAACGTCAGGGCCGTGCACGGGCGCAGCGAACAGGTGGTGGCGGGCGCCCGGGAGCGCTGGGACGTCGCCACGATCCGGGCGGTGGCTGAAGCCCCGGCCGCGCTCGAGCTCGCGGCACCATACGTCGCGGTCGGCGGGTCCGCGGTGCTCTGGACCGGCCCCCGGGACCGCGAGATCGAGGACCGCGCGGCGCAGGCCGGCGTCGAGCTCGGATTCGAGCGCGGTGACGCCCGACCGGTCCCCGCCGTTCCCGGCGCCGAGCGCAACCTCATCGTCTTCCGCAAGCACCGGCCGACACCGGAGCGGTTTCCCCGCCGGCCCGGCCG
The DNA here is from genome assembly GCA_028285405.1 of Thermoleophilia bacterium. Taxonomy (GTDB): domain Bacteria; phylum Actinomycetota; class Thermoleophilia; order Miltoncostaeales; family Miltoncostaeaceae; genus JANQPH01. Next base: position 27,869 of record JANQPH010000044.1, on the reverse strand, counting down.
TGCGAGCAAGCGGCCGCTCGCATGATCTACGCGATCGCCAACCAGAAGGGCGGCGTGGGAAAGACCACGACCGCGGTCAACCTGGCCGCGTGCCTCGCCGAGGCCGGCCAGCGGGTGCTCCTGGTGGACGTCGACCCGCAGGCCAACGCGACGAGCGGGCTCGGGCTCGAGGTCGGTGGAACCGGTACGGCCGAGGTCATCCTCGATGGCGCGGCCGTCTCGGACGCGATCCGTCACACCCGGGTCGACCACCTCGACATGGTTCCCTCCTCGCCGGACCTGGCCGGCGCTGGTGTCGAGCTGATCGAGCGACCCCACCGAGACCGCTTGCTCCGACAGGCGCTCGCGGGTGTCACCGAGGAGTACGGGTACGTCTTCCTCGACTGTCCACCCTCGCTCGACCTGCTGACGGTGAACGCGCTCGTGGCGGCCAACCGACTGATCGTGCCGGTCCAGTGCGAGTACTACGCGCTCGAGGGCCTCTCCCGACTGATGGAGACCGTTGCCGGGATCCGCGATCGGCTGAACCCCGACCTGCGCGTCACCGGGATGCTGATGACGATGCACGACTCGCGGACGCGCGTGTCCGGCGAGGTCGTCGCCGAGGTGAGGCGGCACTTCCCGACGCTTGCGTTTCGAACCGTCATCCCTCGCAACGTGCGGCTGTCCGAGGCGCCGTCCTTCGGCGAGCCCGCCATTCGCTACGACCCGTATTGCGCGGGGAGCGATGCCTACTTCGACGCTGCCAAGGAGGTTGCCGAGCGTGGTTGAGCGCAAGCGACGCGGGTTGGGCCGGGGACTGAGCTCGCTGCTGGGGGAGGAGCACGAGCGTCAGACCGCGGCCGGGCTGATCGAGCTGCCACTCGATCGGATCGGGCCGAACCCGAATCAGCCCCGAGTCAACGTCGAGCCCGCGGCCCTCGCGGCCCTCGCGGAGTCGATCGCCGTGAGCGGCGTGGTGCAGCCAGTTGTCGTGCAGCCCTCCAATCCGGACGGGATCCACCAGCTGATCGCCGGCGAGCGCCGCTGGCGGGCGGCCCAGCAGGCCGGCCTCGAGCGGATTCCGGCGGTCATCCGTGCCGCGGACGAGCAAGACCGGCTCGAGCTCGCGCTCGTCGAGAACCTGGTTCGAGAGGACCTCAACCCGATCGAGGTCGCCGCCGCGTGCGCGACGCTGATCGAGGACTTCGACCGCAGCCACGCGGATCTCGCGACGAGCCTCGGCCGCAGCCGTCCGGCGATCAGCAACCTGGTCAGGCTGCTGGAGCTGCCCGACGACGTGCAGGAGCTGGTGGCCGAAGGTCGGCTGAGCGAAGGCGCGGCCCGAGCCGTGCTCCAGGCCGACGGCTCGAAGGCTCGCCGTGCGTTGGCTGAGCGCATCGTGTCGGAGGGCCTGTCCGTCAGGGACGCCGAGGCGCTCGGGCGGCGGGAGGAGACGAGTCGGCGGGCTCGCAAGGCGCCGCCGATGCCGGCAGCGGCGGACGACGCGCTGGACGTCTTCATGCGGACGTTCGAGGCGCCGGTGCGCGTGAAGCGCTCGGGGAGGGGCGAGCTCGTCGTCGAGCTGCGGTTCGCCGACGAGGCTGCGCTCGAGGCTGCGCTGGACCGGCTCGAGCGCGGGGCGCTCACCGAAGCCTAGGGCGCCGCGCTACTCGATCAGCGAGCGGCGAAGCGCGATCGCGACCGCCTGCGCACGATGCTGCGCGCCGAGTTTGGCCAGGATGTTCTTCACGTGCGTCTTGACCGTCTCGATCGAGACGACCAGCCGCTCGGAGACGTCCCGATTCGAGCACCCGTCAGCGAGCAGCTGGAGGATCTCGACCTCGCGGCTGCTGAGGGGGCTCGGCCCGTGGTCGGCGCCGCGGGCTCGACTGACCGGCGCGTCGTCGGCGCCGATGTCAGCGAGCTTGGGAGTGGGTGGCTCCATGGCCGTGGGAATGGGCGATCCTGGACTCGAACCAGGGACCTCATCCTTATCAGGGATGCGCTCTAACCGCCTGAGCTAATCGCCCTCCAGAGCGACGAAGGAGACTAGCACCGGGGGTGCTGGGCAGCGAGGAGGTGGGCGTCAGGCGCCAGCGCGTGGCGCGCTGCGAGCGCCCGGCCGTGGGGCCCCGCCGGGCCGCCTGGATCGGGGCCGGGCGATCACCATTGGAGGGCTATGATGGGCGAGTCCCGCTGCGCCGAAAGCGAGCTTTGCGTGCAGGAGATGGTGATCTACGGGGTGAGCTTCGACATGGTCGGCAAGCAGCCGATCGTGTTGCTCAAGACGGTCAGCGGCAACAAGTTCCTGCCCATCTGGATTGGCCACGCCGAGGCTGCCGCGATCCTGATGAAGCTCCAGGGCGCCGACACCCCTCGCCCGATGACTCATGACCTGCTGAAGGACATGCTCGGGCAGCTGCAGGCCGACATCACGCGGATCACCGTCACCGAGCTCCGCGAGAACACCTTCTACGCGATGATCACCCTGAAGCTCGAGGAGTCGTCGGACGGCGTGATCGAGATCGACTCCCGTCCCAGCGACGCGCTCGCGCTCGCCGTGCGCTCGAACGCGCCGATCTTCGCCGCCGACGAGGTGATCGAGGAGAGCGGGATCGAGTTCGAGCACGAGGCCGAGGACCAGGAGGACGTCGTCGACAAGTTCAAGGAGTTCCTCGACGAGGTCTCGCCGGAGGACTTCCTGACCGAGGGGTAAGGAGGGCACAGAGTTCCGGTCGTTTGCCGCTGACGACCCTGGTCGTCGCCTCCGGAGCTGGTTGCCCGACGCGCAGGCCGCAGCGCTTCGCCCTGAGGGCAATCCGTTCGCGTGGTCTTGCCTACTCGGGCGTGCCCTCAGGGTGAAGTGACCGGCCGAAGTCGGGGGAGGAGTCGCTGACCGCGCTCCTCGGCGCCGAACGACCTGCCGATCGTCAGGGCAACTGGGCGGCGGCCTCCGACTCCTTGCTGGTCTCCCGCTTGGTCAGCTCCAGCACGTGCTCGAACAGCTCGAGGACCCCGTCGTCCGACAACGGCCCGGAGTTGGCTCCGAGCAGGTAGCGCTTCATCCAGTCCTCGCGCGCGTGGTCGACGAACCCCATGTCGTGCGCGGCCTTGTAGGCGCGGAGCTTTGCGACCAGGGTCAGACGCGCGTTGACCGCCTGCAGGAGCTTCACGTCGTTGTCGATGATCTGGTCGCGCATCTGGCGCACGACCGCGTCCGTGTTGGCGTCGCCCACGAGTCCAACGTAGCAACGCTTGCCCTCTTCGAGCCGGCCTTCGGTGGGGGGTCACCGGCCCGCCGCTAGTCTTGGCCGGCGACCCATGTTCGATCTGTCGCCCATCCAGCTCGTCCTGGTCCTGGTGATCGCCCTGCTTGCCATCGGGCCCAAGCGCCTGCCCGAAGTCGGGCGGACGATCGGGCGGACGATGCGCGAGGTGCGAGGAGTGATCTCGCTCGACGACGCCGGCGAGGACGGCGCCGACCGGCGAGATCGAACGCCGACCCGCACTGATGTGGTCACGGGCGAGGTCGACTCCGGATCGGCCAGGGCGGTGGCCGTCGGTGGTGAGGACCTCGATGAGCTGACCGCGCCTCCGACGACGGACGACGTCGTCGACCGAGACGGCGAGACGGACGACGGTCAGCCCCCGCAGGAGCAGGGGCCCGCCGTGGAGGACATGGTCGTCCGCGGGCGGAGGGGCCGACCGTGACCCTGTGGCGACGACTCAAGTTCGGCGTCCGACGTCTGGGCCCGACCGAGCAGGTGTCGGTCGTCGAGCACCTCGAGGAGCTCCGACGACGGATCGTCATCTCGATCATCGCGCTGGTGATCGCCTTCGTCGGGATGTACATCGTGCGCGGGCCGCTGATCGAGGTGCTCGAGGCCCCGGTCCCGAGCGAGGTCGATCGCCTCGTCACCCTCGGCCCGACCGAGCCGCTCATCACGATCCTGAAGGTCTGCTTCTGGGCGGCGATCATCGTCGCGCTGCCGGTCTGGCTGTACCAGCTGTACGCCTACGTGGTCCCGGCGGTCGGTCACCAGTCCCGCCGGAAGGCGCTGCTGGTCGTGGCCGCGGTGTCCGCGCTGTTCCTGGTCGGCGTGGCGTTCGGCTACTTCGTGGTGCTGCCGGTGGCGCTCGAGTTCCTGCTGTCCTTCGGCGGCGACGCGTTCACGACCGAGCTGCGGGCCGGGGAGTACTTCGGCTTTGCGACCACCCTGCTTCTCGCCACGGGGCTCGTCTTCGAGGTGCCGGTGGCAATGGTCGCGCTCGCGCGGCTGGGTGTGGCCGACGCCGCCTTCTATCGGCGGCAGTGGCGCTACGCGATCGTCGTGATCGCGATCATCGCGGCGATCCTGCCCGGAGGCGACCCGTTCACGATGATCCTGCTGATGATCCCGCAGATCATCCTCTACCAGGTGGGCATCTGGCTCTCGGCCGCGTTCGGCGGGCGGCCGCTGATCTCTCGCTTCACCGACGGCGCCGAGGACTCCGAGGCACCGGCCGGCGGGTAGCGCCTCGACGCCGAGGCGCCGCCGCTGACAACTCGGTCAGTCGTACGGCGCGTACCGGTGGTGGAGCATCAGGTCGTTGCCGTCCGGATCGGTGAAGAGGGCCATCTTGCAGGCGCCGCCGTCGATCGTCTCGCCGAGGAACTCGATCCCCTTCTCCTCGAGGTCTCTGCGGCTGGCCTCGACGTCCTCGACCTCGAGCGCCAGGTGGGCGTTCTTCTGCGGCTGAAACGGCATGCCGAACCGCTCGGGCTCCCAGATGGCGAGACAGGTCTGGCCGAGCCACACCTCGTAGGGCGCGTTGTCGTCCGGGGTCAGCCCGAGCGTGTCCACGTAGAAGGCCCGGGCGCGCTCCGGGTCTCGAGTGGGAATCCCGACGAAGTCGAGCTTGCGGATCATCTGGTCTCCAATCGGTTCGGCTGAGTCGTTCCACCGTACGGCCAATTGCGGTCAGATACAGTCCGCTTCTTGCCGGAATCGAGTCCAGCATCGGTTCGACTCCTGGAGCTCCTCGCGCTGCTGCAGACGCGACGTGAGTGGCCGGCACCCACGCTCGCGGAGCGACTCGCGGTCTCCGGGCGAACGGTTCGCAGGGACGTGGACCGCCTGCGCGACCTCGGCTACGTCGTCGAGTCGACGCGTGGGCCCGGCGGTGGGTACCGCCTGCGCCCGGGCGCGAACATGGCGCCGCTGCTCCTCGAGGAGGAGGATGCCATCGCCATCGCCGTCGCCCTGACGGGTGCGGCGACGTCACCTGTCATCGGCGTCGGCGAGCGAGCGGTTCAGGCGCTGGTCAAGCTGGAGCAGGTCCTGCCGAGCCACCTGCGCGAGCGCGTCCGCACGCTCCAGGCCGCGATCACCGCCGAGCCGGCGGGGGCGGCCCTGATCGACGCGGGGAGCCTGACCGCGATGGCCGAGGCGATTCGCGACCGTGAGCGGATCGGCTTCGTCTACCGCGATCGCGCCGGCAACGAGAGTCGGAGAGAGGTCGAGCCCCATGCCCTCGTGAGCCGCGGCCGGCGGTGGTACCTCGTCGCCTGGGACCGCGACAGGCGCGACTGGCGGACCTTTCGTCTCGATCGAGCCGAGCGGGTCGCCGGCCGGCGAACCTCCTTCGAGGCTCGCCAGCTCCCGGAGGATCCCGCCGACTTCGTCGCGGCCCACATCGGAGCGGGGGGCAGATACGAGGCGCGGGTCACGCTCGACGTGCCGGCCCATGAGATCGCCGAGCGCGCGCGGTGGCTGTGGGGGTCGGTGGAGCCGATCGACGAGCGCACCAGCGAGTTCCGGACGACGGACGACGACCTGGATTGGCTCACCCAGCGGATCGCGATGCTCGGCGTCGACTTCGAGATCCGGTCACCCCCCGAGCTGATCGCGCACATGTCCGGCGTCGCCGAGCGCCTGGCACGGGGGGTCGGCGCCTCGATGGTCGCGCCAGCGTCGCGGGGCCGCTGATCACTCCTCGTCGCGAAGCGTTCGGCCGGTGATCGAGAGGAAGACGTCCTCGAGCGTCGCCCGCCTCGCGGCGACCGTCTCTCCGGGAACGCCCTCGGAGCGAAGACGGTGGCCGAGCGCGTCGGCGTCCTCGGTGTAGAGCGACAGCAACCCCTCGTGCAACTCGTGGCCGTGGACGTCCCCGCCGCCAGCCGCGATCGCCCATGCGGCATCGGCGTCGCTCACCCGGATCTCGAGCACCTCCCGACCCACCTCCTCGCGGATCAGCTGGGCGGGTGAGCCGAACCGCACGATCCGCCCGTGGTCCATGACGACGAGCCGATCGCAGAGCTGCTCGGCTTCGTCCATGTAGTGCGTCGTGAGCACGAGGCTGACCCCGTCGCGCTTCAGGCGGCGCAGTCGCTCCCACACGACGTGGCGAGCCTGCGGATCGAGCCCGGTCGTCGGCTCGTCGAGCAGGACGAGCTCCGGGTCGTTGACCAGGCTGCGGGCGATCTGGAGGCGCCGCTTCATCCCACCCGACAGGTGGTCGACCGTGTCGTCTGCCCGCTCCGAGAGCCCGACCAGCCCGAGCAGCTCCTGCGCTCGCGCCCGGGCGGTCGCGCCGGTCAGCCCGAAGTAGCGGGCGTAGACGAGCATGTTCTCGAGGACCGTCAGCTCGAGGTCCAGGTTGGACTCCTGCGCGACGACCCCGAGGCGCGCCTTCAGCTCGCGCGGGCTCGCCGCCGGGTCGAGCCCGAGGACCGAGACCTCGCCGGCGTCGCGTGGCGACAGGCACGCGAGGATCCGCATCGTGGTGGTCTTGCCGGCGCCGTTCGGTCCGAGGAAGCCGAAGCACTCCTGTGCCCGGATCTCGAAGTCGATGCCGTCGACGGCGACGGCATCGCCGAACTGCTTGCGAAGGCCCTCCGCGCGAGCGACGACGCGCGGCTCAGGATGCGGGAGTGGCAGCCTGCGGACGAAGGGTTGCGAGGGTCATCGTGAGGCCGTCCTCGAGCCCGACCGTCGGCTCCCAGCCGAGCAGCTCGCGTGCCCTGCCGATGTCGGGGCGGCGGACGGTGGGATCGTCCTGGGGAAGGGCCTCGTACACGATCTCGGACGTGCTGCCGGTGACCGCGATGACCGTCTCGGCGAGCTGGAGGATGGTGTACTCGCCGGGGTTGCCGATGTTGACGGGCTCGTGCGCCTCGGCGTTGATCAGCCGGACGAGGCCCTCGATCAGGTCCGAGACGTAGCAAAAGGAGCGGGTCTGATCCCCCTCGCCGAACACCGTGAGCGGCTCGCCCTCGAGCGCCTGGCGGAGGAACGTGGGGATCGCCCGGCCGTCGTGCGGGCGCATCCGTGGCCCGTAGGTGTTGAAGATCCGAACGATGTGCGTGTCGACGCCCTGCTGGCGGTTGTACGCCATCGTCAGCGCTTCCGCGTATCGCTTGGCCTCGTCGTAGACGCCACGCGGGCCGATCGGGTTCACGTGACCCCAGTAGGTCTCGCTCTGGGGGTGCTCCTGGGGATCGCCGTAGACCTCGCTCGTGGACGCGAGCAGGAACTTGGCGCGATGACGCTTCGCCAGGCCCAGCGCGTTGTGGGTGCCGTAGGAGCCCACCTTGAGCGTGTGGAGCGGCAGGCGCAGATAGTCGATCGGGCTCGCCGGCGAGGCGAGGTGGAACACGTAGTCCACCGGGCCGGCGACGTCGACGTATTCGGTGACGTCGTGCTGGACGAACTCGAACTGGCCGTTCCGGATGTGCTCGATGTTCTCGAGCGTCCCCGTGTCGAGGTTGTCGACGCAGATCACGCGGTGCCCATCGGCGAGAAGCCGATCGCAGAGATGTGAGCCGAGGAAGCCGGCGCCGCCGGTGACGACCGAGGTCTGTGGCACGGCGGGGAGCGTATCCCGAACGCGGGGCTCGTGTCGGGTCCCGCAACGCGGGCGGTTGCGCTACCCGCGCCGCCGGGAGATCACGGCGCGGACCGACGTGTGCCCCTCGCGCAGCTCGGCGGGCGCGAGGAACCGGGCGGCCACGAGGTAGGCGACCACGACGACGCCGGCCTTGATCGCCATCAGCAGCCAGAGCCACGGAGAGGTCATGTCGTCGGTCGGCAATCCGACGTCGATCGCGAGGGCCACGCCCGCGGCGACGGCGCCCGCGAACACCAGCCGCACGGCCTGGGCGCCGAGGGCGGTCAGCTCGAGCTCGGGAAACCGTCGCTGCATGATCCCGAGCAGCATGAATGCGTTGACCCAGACGGCGATCGCGCTGGCGAGGGCGAGGCCGGCCTGCTCGAGCGGGCCCAGCAGGATGATGTCGAGGACGATGGTCAGCGCGACCGTGATCGCGGTCGCGATCATGATCGCGCGCTGGCGGTGGGCGGCCGAGAGCGTCCGGTTCATGAGCATCGACGCGAAGCCGGACCAGACCGCAAAGGCGTAGAAGAAGAGCGGTGAGGCCGTCTCGTCGACGCACTGCGCGTCGCATTCGCCCCGGCCGAACGCGAGCTGCGCGATCTCCTGTGCGTAGATCGCCATCACGACGGTGATCGGAACGGCGAGGAACCCGAGCAGCCCGGCGGCCCGCCGAAACGCGCCGAGCGCGTCTCCTTCGCGCCCCTCGGCGACCAGCCGGGCGATGGTCGGAAACAGTGGGGTCAGGAGCGGCAGGAGCAGGGCGGCGCGCGGCGCCTGACCGAGCGTGTTGGCGAACTGGAGCGCCGTCACGCGCCCCGCCTCGAGCGAGGACGCGAACAGCTTGTCCGTGAAGTTGTTGACCTGCTGGAGCACGGACGCCCCGAGGACGGGGAGCGCGAGCATGCTCACCTGAGCCAGCCGGGGGTGCACCACGACCGGCCGGGTTCGGGACTCCCGGACGAGGCCCACGAACTGCGGCGTCTGCAGGAGGATCTGCGCGACGGCGCCGGCCGATACACCCCAGGCGGCGGCCTCGATCCCGCCACCGGCGGCGCCGATCAGCGTGCCGGTGATGATCCCGAGGTTGAAGACGACCCCGACGGCCGCGGGCCCGGCGAAGCGGCCGTGGATCTGCAGGAGCGCGGTGAAGAGCGCGGACAGCCCCTGCAGCATCAGCGCCGGGGCCATGATCCGGATCAGGCGCTCGGTCAGGTCCGCTCGTTCGGTGTCCAGCTGGAACAGCCACGCCGGCGCCTCGGGGAAGATTGCCACGAGCGCCGTGAGGCCGATGAGCACGACGCCGACCCAGGCGGAGAGGGCGTAGACGAGCTGCCAGGCGCTCCGCTGGCCGTGGCGCTCCCGCTCCTGCTGGAAAATCGGGATGACGAGCGTGACCATCGTGTAGAGCAGGACGGCGGCCACGGAGTTGACGATGAGCATCGAGCTCACGAACGCGTCCGTCGCCGCGCTGGCACCGAAGCTCGCCGCGAGCACGATCTCGCGCGCGAAGCCGAGCAGCCGCGAGACGAGCCCGAAGATGGCCACGATTGCCGCGGCCCGTGCGAGGCGACGGACGGTCACGCCGTCTCAGTTCGGCTCGAACGACCGGTTGCCTTGGCGCCGCTCGCCGCGGCGCCCCCCGGGTCAGGCCGCAGGGACGAACCCGTACATCGTGCGCACCCCGGTGAGGACCATGAGTCCGTCGACCGCGACAGCCGGGCTGTAGCGGCCGTCCGGGAACTGCCAGACGCGCCGGCCGGTGTCCACGTCGAGCGCGAACGTCCGCCCGTCCTTGGGGTTGCGTGCGATGGTCGAGACGTACACCAGGTCTCCGATCACCGACGGCGAGCCGGAGATGCGCTCCCCGGCCGGGAACGTCCACTTGGGAAGGCCCGTGACCGCATCGAGCGCGTAGAGCCGCTCGTCGTAGCTTCCGATGAAGATGGTCTGGTTCGCCACCGCCGCGCTCGAGTAGACCCAGTCGTCGGCGCTGCGCACCCACGAGACGTCTCCGGTTCGCGCCGACAGGCCGAGCACCCGGCCGTTGATGTTGCCGACGTAGACGCGCCCGTAGGCGACGGCCGGCCCGGCGTAGAAGCGTCCGGGCCCGCGCAGCGCGGGCGCCGGGCTCTTGGTCCGCCATGCCAGCGAGCCGTCGCGGCGCGAGAACGCGCTGACGTTCCCGCCGTAGTCACCGACGATCACGTTCGGCCCCGCCTGCGCGAGGCTGGCCTTCACCTCTCCGGTCGCGCGGGCGACCCACACCGGGCGCTTGCGCTCCAGGTCGTAGCGCATCACCCGCCCGTCCAACGTGCCGATGTAGGCGTCACCGTCGATCACCAGCGGTGAGGACTCGCTGCCACCCCCGAGGTTGACGCGCCACACGACCCGCCCGGTCGCGGCCTCGACCGCGACGAACCGGCCGTTGATCGTGGTGAACAGGGCGAGGTCGCCGGCGATGGCCGGCGAGGAGGCGACCCGACCGCGCAGCCGGACCCGCCACAGCTCGCGTCCCGTCTGGGTGTCGACAGCGAGCCCGAGCCCGGCGTTGGTGCCGACGATCGCTCGACCCTCGGCGATGACCGGCGGGAACTCGAGCAGCGAGCCCGCATCGAACGACCATGTCTCCTCGAACGGCGGTCGCATGCGTAGCGCCGGGTTGGCGCGCGTGCGCTGGTGGTCGAAGCCGTACTCCGGCCAGCTGGCGGCGGCTGCCGTGCCCGCGGGTGCGGCAGCCGCGACGAAGCCCTCGCTGGTGCCGGTGATGTCGCCGTCGTCGAACCATCCACGTGCGACGGCGACTCCGGCGAAGATCACGACGACGAGCCCCAGCAGCGCCATCGCGGCCCACAACTGGACCCAGCCGCGACGCAGAAGGGGCGGGCGCCCCGCACCCGCGCGATCGTCGTCCGCGACGGGTGAGGCGGCGGCCGCCGCGCTCGAGGGCGCGATCGAGTCGGCCAGCGCCTGGCGCCGGCGCCGCTCGCGCGTGAGGTCGCGATCTGCCGCCAGGGCGGCGCCGAGCCAGATCGCCGCAAGCGCCTTCAGGGCCCCGCGGAGCGGGTGCCGCTTGTCACGCTGTGTAGGCATAGACCTTTCGGGTTCCGACGAGGTACAGGCGGTTTCCTGCCGCGACCGCGGGCGAGTAGCGCCCGTCACGGCTGTCGTGCACCAGCCGGCCGTCGCGGATGCGAACGCCGACCGTGCGCCGCGGCTCGCCTTGTCGATACAGGCGAGCGGCGTAGGCGACGCCGTCCACGACGGTCGCCGAGCCCGAGATCCTGCCGCCCATGTCGAAGGTCCACCGCACGCGCCCGGTGCGCAGATCGAGCGCCTGGAAGTTGCCGTTGTAGGAGCCGATGTAGGCCGCGCCGCGGGCCAGCGCCGGCGAGGCGTACACGTACGCGCCGCCCGTGGAGTGACGCCAGAGCTGGCGGCCGGTGCGTGCGCTCAACCCGTAGACGGCACCCCCGACGTCGCCGATCACGATGCGTCCTCCGGCGGCGGCCGGACCTCCGTAGAAGCGTGTGCCGCCGGCAAACGTCCAGCGCTTGTCGCCAGTTCGGGGATCGAGGGCGTGCACCCGTCCCGAGTAGTCGCCGATCACCACCTTGCGGTCCGCGAGCGCCGCGCTGCCCTTGATCTGGCCCGGCGCCCGGTACGTCCAGCGCACCCGGCCGGTTGCGGCCTGAACCGCGTAGACGACACCCGCCCAGTTGCCGAAGTAGACCAGCCCGCCGACGACCAGCGGCGAGCTCTCGATCGGGCTGCCGGTGCGAAGGCGCCAGAGGCGCGCGCCGTCGTCGCCGCGATAGGCGGAGATCGTGCCGTCCATTGCCGTGACGTAGACGATGCCGTCGATGATGGACGGACTCGACGCGATCGCGCCACCCAGTCGGTCATCCCAGCGGCGCGTTCCGGTCTTGGCGTCGAGCGCGAACACCCGCCCGCCGTTCGTTCCGAACGCGAGAAGGCCGTTCTCGACGACCGGCGGGAACTCGACCAGCGTCCGGGCGTCGAACGTCCACGCCGGGCGCGCCCCCGGCGGGCCGACGCGTACCGCCGGCACGTGGCGCCGGCGCGCCGGTCCGCCGCCGTACTGGCGGCTCTGGAGCCGCGGGGCGTGCAGCTCGATGCCCGCAGAGCCGCGCCTGACCTCGGTCGTGGAGCGCGCGTACCCCGGCGCCGACCCGACGACGGTGCTGACCGGGCCCACGAGCCGAACCTCGCCGTCGCGGTCCGTCCGCGCGTTGACCGAGCGGTGCGCGCCACGGACCGTTGCTCCTCGCACGGGCGCACCGGTGTCGCCGTCGTTGACGGTGACCAGCACGCGGGGGACGAGGTTCACCTGCGGCCCGGGGGCGAGTTCCCCACCGCCCGTGCTCGAGCATCCCGCGGCGGCGGCTCCGACGAGGACGAGAGAACCCGCGAGCGCCCTACGCGTCTTGCGCTTCACGCGCCGACGGGCTGCCCCGCCAGACGAATGCGATCACGATCCCGATCAGCAGCCCGATCGCCGCGGCCAGCCCGACGGTCCGCACTCGCGACCCCGTCGCCGCGTTCGAGCTGACGCTGGCGGTCTCGGTGATCAGGACCGGCTGCTCGATCTGCTCCGCCTTGGCGATGTTGAGCTCCTGCTCGCCGACCTCGTCGACCAGATCCGCGCGGCGATCGAGGGCGCTGAAGAGCAGCGACTGGTACAGCGCCTCCTGCTCGGTGCCCGCGTTCGCCGCGAGCTGTCGCTCGAAGGTCGCGATCTGCCGGTCGAGGCGATCGAGCTCGGCCTGGCCGCGCTCGAGGCGCTGCTGGTAGACGCCGACGACCTGGTCGTAGTTCGTCGAGGCATCGGCGACCAGTGCAGTGGCATAGACCTCGGCTCCCTGTTGGGCGACGTCCCGGTCCGAGTCCGTGAAGGTCACCGTTGCGACCGTGGGAGCCATCGCGGCGGCGCCACGAGCCTCGGGCACGCTGACCTCGACCCCCGAGCGCACCCGCGACTCCTTGACGCCGACCGCCTCGGCGACCTCGGACGAGATCTCGTCCCGCTCGAGCACGTCGGACGCGGTGACGTTGTTGGTCTGGGGGGTCGCGATCGGGATCCCCGTGATCGAGGTGGCCTGGCCGAGGTACGCCCGCGCGGTGGCGGTGTACTCGGTGCCACCGACGAAACTCAGGACCAGGCCGACGAGGGCGGCGACGACGGTCGTCGCGATGATGATCCATCGGCCGCGCCAGAGCACTCGACCGTAGTCGCGTAGTGTGATCTCGCGCTCCACGGCGCGGCGATATTAGCGCCCGGGCCCTCCGGTAGGCGCGCGCCCGGTTCGTTCAGGCGCTCGGGCGGCGCCCGAGATCGAAGGCCGGCGCCTCGGTGTGGGTGTCGCGGCGCCCCAGGATGACCCGCACCGTCTGCGCGAGCACCTCGAGATCGAGGCGAAGGCTCCAGCGCTCGACGTACTCGATGTCGATCTCGATCCGCTGTGACCAGGGGATCGAGTTGCGCCCTCGAACCTGCGCGAGGCCGGTGATCCCAGGGCGCGCCAGAAGGCGGCGGCGCTGGTGGGGCGTGTACTGCTCGACCTGCCAGCCGACCGTGGGCCGGGGGCCGACCACGCTCATGTCTCCGCGGATCACGTTCCAGAGCTGTGGGAGCTCGTCGAGCGAGGTCGCGCGCAGAATCCGTCCGGCCTTGGTGACCCGCCTGTCCGTCGCGCCCACCCGATGCCCGGTGCCCGCGTGCTCGCTGCCGGTGTGGAGCGTCCGGAACTTCAGAAGCGTGAACGGCGTTCCGCCGTACCCGATCCGCTGCTGGCGGAAGATCGGAGAGCCGGGCGAGTCGCTGCTGATCCAGGCGGCGATCCCCGCCATGACGGGGGCGGTGACGATCGCGAGCGGAACGGCGACCCCGAGGTCGATCGCGCGCTTGACCCGGCCCCCGACCGGGCCACGGCCGAGCCGGCTCGACCCGACCCCGTCAGCGGGCAACGGACTCGACCGTCTCGACGAACTGCGCCGCCAGCGCTCGGCGGTCGTAGCGGCTCCGGACCAGGCGCTCCCCGTTCGTCCCGAGCTGCGCGGCGTGGTCTCGATCGCCCGCGAGCGCGGCGATCGCGGCGGCCATGGCCGCGCCGTCCTCGGGCGGCACCACGACCCCGCAGTGCCCCTCCTCGATCAGGCGCGTCAGCTCGCCCGTCGGAGCGGCGACCACGATGGGCGATCCCGATGCGAGGTAGTCGAAGGTCTTGTTGGGAAGGGCCCCCGCGAAGAGCTCGCGGTCCTGGTACGGCAGGATGCACGCGTCGGCGCGGGCCAGCCACGCCGGGACCTCGCGCTTCGGGATCGGATCCACGAAGCGGACGTTGTGGAGCTCGCGCGCGGCGGCCTCCTCGACGAGCGCCGCCTTCTGGTCCCCCCCGCCGACCAGCACGAAGAGGATGTTCCGATCGTCGAGGAGGTGCTCGGCCGCGTCGAGCACCGTTCCGAGCGAGGAGTAGGTGCCGTGGGCGCCGACGTACATGGCGACGAACGGCTCCTGCGGAAGGTCCACCGTCGCGTCGGCCTCGCCCTCGGCGATGTCGAGGTCGACGCCGTTGGTGACCAGGCGCACCTTGCCGGGGCTGACCCCCTTCTCGAGGATCCCGTCGCGGATGCCCTCGGTCAGGGCGACGATGCGCGTCGCCTGGGCGTACAGCGACGCCTCGAGGCGCGCCGCGGCCTGGACGGCCGGGCCCTCGTTGAGCAGGCCCATCGCGACGGCCGAATCGGGCCACAGGTCGCGGACCTCGAGCACGAAGGGCACCCGGCGCCCTTTCGCGACGGCCGCCGCCGCGGCGGCCGCGGGGAGCGGCGGCGAGGAGGCGACCACGACGTCGGGTCGCGCCGCCCGCATCATGGCCACCATCGACCACGATGCGAACGTCGTGTAGTTCGCGAGCCGTGAGCGCAGGTCGCGCCCGTAGCCGGGGGTCGCGTAGGTGCGATAGATCGTGAGGCCGTCGGCCTCCTCGCGCACCACGCGCTTGCCGCGGTACTCCTCGGGGACCTCCCGTTCCTTGTGCTGCACGTAGGAGGTGACCACGCTGACGTCGTGCCCGGCGTTTGCGAGCGCGCGGGTGTGCTGCCAGTGGCGGACGCCGCCGGGCTGGTCCGCGCTCACGAAGTACTGCGACACGTAGAGGATCCGGCTCACGAGCCGACTCCGAGCACGTCCGAGTAGAAGGACGTGAGCGCATCGGCCTCGCGCTCGAAGGAGAGGCCGGTCTCGAACGCGCGCCGGCCCGCCGCGCCGCGCTCCCGGGCCTGGGCGTCGTCTGTCAGCAGCTCCGTCAACGCGTCGGCGTGGGCGACCGGGTCGTCGGGGGGCACGAGCAGTCCGCACCCTGACTCGCGCACGACGGCGCTCATCCGACCGAGGTTGCTCGCGACCACCGGTCGACCGGCGGCCATCGCTTCGACCAGCTTCGTGGGCACCGCGCGATCGTAGTTGCCGTGGCGCTGCAATGGGATCCACGCGATCCGCGCGTCTGCGAGCACGCTCGGGACGGCGGCGTGGTCGATCGGGCCGACGGCCTCGACGCGTGGCGGCAGGTGCCCGGGCTCGCCCGGGCCGACCAGCAGCAGGGTCGCGTCGGGGGACTCGACACGCGGGAATGCGTCGAGCATCAGGCCGATGCCCCGGAGCGGCCCGATGCCTCCGACGTAGACGATCCCCGACCCGGTCGGGGCTTCCGGCGTCGGGTACGCGTCGGCCCAGGGGCTGTTGGCGACGCTCGCGACCCGCGCTCCGCGACGCGCGAAGCGAGCGGCCAGATCCGGGTTGACGGCGACGACCCCGGCGAGCGCACGACCGCCGGCGGCCTCCACCCGCTCGGCGAGCACGGCGATCGGAAGGCGAGCCAGCCGCGGGATCCATCGCTTGGTGCGAACGGTCTCGCCGAGGTACTCGTGCGCGTCGTAGATGACCGGCGCCCCGGTCCGGCGGGCCAGCCAGAGCGCGGGCGGGATCAGCTCGGGGTCGTGCACGTGGAAGGCATCGGCGTCGAGGTCCGCGGCCGCTCGGGCGAGCCGCCAGCCGGCGGCGAGTCGGCGCTTTCGCGGGATCGGCGTCGCGGGCGCTCCGACCACGGCCGATGCTCCAGCGCCGGCGAGGGCACGCGCCTCCTTGTGGAAGATCCGGACGTCGCGCGGTCGGTGCACGCTCGTGAGGTGCACGACCCGCTCGCCGTCGAGCGTTGCGCCCGTGGGGGTCGGCGGCGGCGCGATCGGCCCCATCGTGGCCCCACGGTCGCCGAGCGCGTCCAGGAGCTCCTCCCAGGTCGAGCGGTACCCCGGCGCGCGCTCGTCGGCTAGGTACGTGTTGTGCCAGAGAAGGGCGGCCGCGCCCCCGAAGCGCCGGCAGACGTCCAGCACCCGTAGGGCCCGATCGCGAGCCTCGGCGGCATCGAGTCCGAGGTGCGAGTGCAGGCTCGTGTCCATCACCGCGAGGGGGACGAGGGTGACCTCGGCAGGGCGCTCCTCGGAGATGACGTAGGGGCGAAACGGCCGGGCGATCCCCGCCGCGTACCCGGGTCGCTCGCTGAAGCCGAGGCTCGCGTCGTACCGCAGACCGGCGCGCTCCAGCCAGGGCACGGTGGTGTGGTACCCGAACCGCAGGTAGTGGAAGCGCGAGCCGACGACCTCGCCGGCCTCCGCGCGCAGGCGGTCGGCCTCCTCGGCGAGCGCGTCCTCCGCCTCGGCCGACGCGAATGCCGCATGCAGGCCCACCTCTCCGCCCGCCGCTCTCACCGCAGCCGCAAGCCGGCCCCGCTCGCGCTCGTAGGTCCGGCGGGGCGTGCCGTCGAGCGGGTGGGCGTTGCGACCGATCAGGAAGACCGTCGGAGTGAGCCCGCGCCGTCCGCTCGTCCAGAGCAGCTCGACGAGGTTGTCCCACGGGTCTCGGCGGGCGAGGGCGGCGACACCGGACAGCCCCCGTCGCCGGGCGACCCCCGCGATCCCCTTGATCGTCCGGCGCCGGATGCGATCGATGTCGTGCGTGAGGAACACCGACCACCGCTCGGGTGCCTCGAGGCCGAGCTCCGCGCGCAGCCGGGCAAGATACCCCTCGACCGGCGGGTCCTCGATCTCGAGGCCCGCGATGTTCGCGAATGCGCTCGCCGTGAAGGGCAGCCGCCCGAACCGGTCCCGCTCCGCGACCCGAAGCTCGTCGATGCGGGCCAGCAGGTAGAAGGCGCTGGCGACGATGTCTCCGGGGATCGGCGCCGACTCGTCGACGGCGGGAAAGAGCAGCGTCAGGTCCGCGACGCGCTCGGCATGTCCGGCGGGCGGGAAGGCCGGGCCGGAGAGGAGGAAGTCCTGGGCGCCGGGGTCGAGCGGGATCCACACGCCCGAATCGGGGCGGACCGGCGAATAGGTGAGGTCTGCCTCGCCGGAGACGAACCGCGCCTCGTGGCCGAGGGCCGACACCAGCTCCTCGAGCACCCACCGGGCTCGGGGGAGGAACGCCTCGCGCCCGCCGTCGATCGCGACGCGCAGCTCAGCCACGCCGGCGCCCGGTCCGGCGCTCGATCATCGCGAGGCCCGGTCTCGGGTCGCGCGGGTCGAGGACCCCGTCGATGATCGGCGGTCGCAGGCTGCGAGCGAACGCTCCGGCGGTCCACTGTCCGCGCCGGATCTCGCGGGGGCTCGCGACCAGGTGCTTCGCCGCGAGCGTCCAGCGCCGTCCCGAGCGGTGTCCCAGCGCGGGCCGGACGGCCGCGCCCGTCGCGTCGGCGAAGCACAGCGCCGGCAGGTTCACGCCGACCGAGGTGGCGAGGCTGATCCACAGCCACGACCGCGGGTTCACCTCGATGAGCACGTCTCGCCCGTCACGGGGATCGCGCTTCACCTCGACCTGAGAGATCCCGTGGTAGCCGAGCGCGTCGAGGAGCGCATGGCAGCGGGCTGCCAGATCGGGATCCCAGCTGGCCTCGGCGGCCCGGGCCGTGCCGAATCGCGGGGGCCACTGCCGGAGCTTTCTGCCGGTGAAGGAGCCGAGCGGGACACCGTCTGCGTCGCGATAGCTGCCGAGGGTCCAGAGCGTCTCGTCGCCGCCGGGGATGACCTCGCTCACCTGCGGTCGGTACGCCTGCGCGTCCCCAAAGCGCTCGCGCAGCTCGTCCGGGGTGGCGGCCTCGAGCACCTGCGACCGGAACCTCGCGCGAAACGCGGCCTGCTCGCGGGGCTTCAGGACGACCGGGTACCTGATGCGCTCCAGGACCTGCTCGAGCTCGCGCTCGTCGGCCGGCTCGTGGGTCTCGGGCACGGGGAAACCGATGCTGCGAGCGACGGCGTGCTGGTGCGACTTGTCGAGGATCGGCTCGAGTGTGCCCCATGGGCTCCACGGCCGGCGAAACAGGGCGTCGACCTCGTCCTCGCGCGGCCCGATCGCCGCGAGCGCGTCGTCGTGGGTGGCGAACAGCACGGGTCGTCCGCCCCGCCGCTGCCCCAGGGCGACAAGCTCGTCCACGAAGGCACTCGGCTCGTCGATCGGATTTGGCAGGACCTCCGGCTGGGCGTACCTCGACCGCAGGCCGAGCGCGGTCGGGTCGTGGTCGGTCGCGACGACCGGGATCCGAGCGCGGGCGAGGCTCCGGATGATCCCGAGGGCGTTGGGCCCGGACGCCTGCAGGACGACCGCGACGCTCACCGGCGAATCGCCTCGTAGAGCTCCTCGGTCAGCGCCGCGTTGGCGTCCCAGGTGTAGGTCTCGAGGCCGATCTCGAGCGCGCGCGCGCCCATCCGCGCGGCGGTCTCGTCGTCGTAGAGCACCTCACCCAGCGCGGCGGCCAGTGCGGCGGGGTCGCGAGGGGGCACCAGCCGCCCGGTCTCTCCGTCGCGGACGATCTCGGGGGTGCCGTCCACCGCGGTCGCGACGACGGGTCGCGCGCACGCCATGGCCTCGCAGACGACGGTCGGCAGGCCCTCGCTCAGGCTGGGGAGCACGAAGACGTCTCCCGCGCACATGACCGTCGCGACCCGCTCGTGCGGCACCTTGCCGAGGAGGTGGACGCGATCGGCGATGCCGAGCTCGGCGACCCGGCGCTCGAAGTCCTCGCGCAGCTCGCCGATCCCCGCCGCGACGAGCGTCGGTGGCGGGTTCGGGCCCCGCGAGAGCTCGCCGAGCGCCTCGGCGAGGTCCATCACGCCTTTGCGCGGGACCAGCTTCCCGACGTAACTGATGACCGGTCCGTCGGCGTCGATTCCGAGCGATCGCAGGGCCTCGTCTCTGTCGATCGGACGGAAGACCTCGGTGTCCGCGCCGTTCGGGACGACCCGCACCGGCCGTCGGGGCGTTCCGACCGACTCGGTCGCCTGGCGGATCGCGTCGCTGACGGTCGCGATCTGCTCGATCGAGTCGATCGCCTGCGCGACCTTGCGACGGGACGCCTCGCTTCGGGCCGGGACGTCGAGCACGTCGGCGCGGTGGGCCGTCGCGAGCACGGGAACGTCGAGCTCAGCGCCGACACAGGCCGCGGCCCAGCCGTCGGGAACGAGCATGTGCGCGTGGATCACGTCGAACGGCCACGCCGCGTGCACCCGCTTCAGGGGCCGGGCGATCGCCGCGAGCATCGCGTCGCTGTTGCGGTGTCCGAGCAGCGCTCGGGGAAGCGACAGCTTGCGCGGTCGCAGTACGGGGATGCCGTCCCAGACCTCGACGCCGGGCACCTGCCGGTGGGCCTTCCAGCGCGGGATCAGCGGCGGGGCGAGCGCGCGCGGAGACACGACGCGAACGTCGTGGCCGCGCCGGACGAGCGCGCGGACCTGCTCCTCGACGAAGATCCCCGCGGTCGGGTTGACCGCGCTCGGGTACATGTGGCTCAGCATCAGGACCCTCACCGGCGCGCCTCCCGGGCGAGCAGGACCATGGCGCCCATCGCGAGCCCGAAGGTGATCCACATCGGCGCGTAGTGGATCGCGGTCGACGGTCCGAGCGATCCGAACGCCCAGGCGGCGAGTCCCAGGAGCGAGGCGAGCCCGAAGTACCGGACCAGCGGATCCGTGCCACGCCTGGCCGCCCGGAACGTCCCTCGTACCAACCCGAAGAAGAACGCGAGGTAGAGGCCGAAGGCGACGATCCCGCCGTTGACCAGCACCTCGAGCCACCAGTTGTGGAGGTTGCCGACGCCGGGGAAGCTGTCGAGCGCCCGCACCTCGACCTCTGCCTGTCCGGCGCCCACCCCGAGCCCTCCGGTCTGCCCGACGAGCCCGAGCCCCTCCTCGAGGAGGGCGGTCCGCACCCCGCCGGAGCCCTGGCCCGTCTCGACCTGCTGGGCGAGAAGGCCGAAGTCGAACTTGGTCACCGTTCGCTGATCGAGCGGGATCAGGCCCGTGCCGAGGACGCTCGGCACCACGAGCAGGATCGCGACGGCGGCGACGGCGCCGGCGGCGACGATGCGACCGCGCTGCTGTCGGTCGGCGCCGACGACGACGAGCAGCACCAAGAGCACGATGCCGAACGCCAGGAGCGCCGTCTTGCTGCCGGTCAGGACCAGGAATCCCCCCGACACGAGGGCCCCGGCGGTTCCCAGGATCCGCAGCCTCGCGTCGCGGTAGACGACCGGCAGCGCCAGGAACCACGGCATCGCGAGCGCCAGGAAGATCGCGAAGTTGTTCTCGTTTCCGAAGAACGACGCGGCTCCGAAGATGATGTCCTGGCCGGCCTCGCCCCGCGCGCTCGGAAGGTGCCGGCCGGTCGCGAGCTCGGCGAGCGCGACCAGGCACGCCGCGGCGAAGGCGCCCCCGAGCGCCCACAGCAGCCGCCGTGCGCGTCGCGGCTCTCGGCAGACGACCGCGATGCCGATGGCGAGCAGGGACATCATCGCCAGGAAGAGGCTCCAACGGGCCGCGGCGATCACGTCCGCCGACCACCCGATCGAGAGCACGGACCATGCGAGCCAGACACCCAGGAGCGCGGCGGGTCGCGGCAACCCGGCGGGGAGCGTGAGCGGACCGTCCATCAGCAGGTAGGCCACGAGCCCCATCCCGAGCAGCACGATCAGGATGCGGAAGCCGAACAGCCATGGGATGGCCGGGGCCGCGAGGCTCGGGCCGGCGACCGCGGCCACCGCGGTCAAGCCGAGGAGCACCCGTCCGATCGCCGGGATCGGGGTCGCCTGCAGCACGACGACCACGAGCACGATAACCGCGAGGCCCAGCCCGAGCAGGGGCTGGAACACCGCGAGCGCGCCGGCGAGCAGGGCCGCGACCCCGATCGTCGCGGCGAGCCTCGGTGGGATGCCGCCGCCGCGCGCTGGCCCGTCGCCGGTGTCCGGGCCCTCGGCGGCGACCGGCCCTCGCGTGCTCTGGCCAAGGGTCGACATCAGCGCGCGAAACGGTAGCGGCTGGCGGGTTGGCCCGTGCCTGGCCGGGTCAGCCCGAGTTCGGGGGCGGCGTTCGGTCCGAGCCCGCCCGTTCCCCGGTGCGACCGACGGCAGCACCGAGAACGTCCGCAACGGCCGCGGCCTGGCGATCGAGCCCGCTCGGGCGCGCAGCGTCGCGACAGCTGGTGGGAGACGGCGGATCCGCGAGTACGTCGGCGATCGCGTCGGCGATCGCGTCGGGCGACCTCGGGTCGACGATCCGGCCGGGGCCGGAGCTCGGGACGATCTCGGGCGTGCCACCGACCGCCGTCGCGACGACCGGCCGGCCGCTGGCGAGGGCCTCGAGGGCGACGATCCCGAGCGGCTCGCGCGTGCTCACGAGCGCCAGCACGTCGCAGGCCGCCATCCAGTCGGCCACCTGATCGTGAGGGATGGCGCCGGTGAGGGTCACCGCCGCCTCGAGGCCGAGTCGGGCTCGGGCGAGCTCGAGCGTCGGCCGCAGCGGCCCGTCGCCGACGAGCACGAGGCGGGCGTCTGGATGGCGCGCCAGACGCGAGATCGCCTGCATCAGCGCGACCGGGTTCTTGCGGCTCGTCAGACCGCCGACCGCCAGGACGAGCGGCGCCGAGTCGAGGCCGAGGCGGGCTCGCGCGTCGGCCCGATCTCTCACGACGAAGCGGTCGAGGTCGACGCCCATGTTGATGACGTGGACGTCTGCGGGCGTGCCGAGCCGCTCAACGAGCTGCTCGCGCAGGTCGTTCGAGACCGCGATCGTCGCGGCGGCGCGGGTGACCGCCCAGGCGGCGAGCGTGCGGGGCAGCCAGCGCGCGGCGAGCGCGACGTCCCCGCCGTGGGCGGTCACGACGGTGGGCCGGCCCGTCAGGGCGCCGCAGGCAACCGCGATCACGCCGGTGGGAACGAGATAGTGGGCGTAGAGCACGTCCGCCCAGCGCGCCTTGCGCGCCGTCTCGGCCAGCAGCCGGAGGTACTTTCGCGGCGTTCGGATCGGGCCGCTGCGGCGGGAGTCGATCGCCGCCACCTGGACGTCGTGACCGAGCTCGTCCAGCGCCACGCACATGCGCTCGACGAACGCTCCGTAGTCGGGATCGCTCGGCCCGGGATACATGTTGGTGACGCAGAGGACTCGCACTAGGGCGAGCCCGCGCTCGGGGCGAGCTCGGGCGGCGGCTCGCCGTCTGCCGGCGCCGCCTCGGGCACCGTTGCCCTCGCGTTCGCGGCGATCGCGAGCGCGCTCGCGGTCAGCACCCAGGTCGCTGGATCCTCGAACAGCGCCGAGTAGAGCAGCGCGTGGACGAATATGCCGGCCACGATCGCCTGGAGGGTCCAGATCGCCCACGAGTCATTGCCACTGGTCCGCCAGCTGGCGCGCGTCATGGCCGCGGCCGCCGATGCGAGCAGGACCAGGAAGAGGGCGAAGCCGACCACGCCCTGCTCGCTCAGCACGGTCACCGGGGTGTTGTGCGAGACCACGACACGGATCCGTCGCTGCTCGGTCGGGGTGAGCGTCTCCTCGAAGCGGGGCTCGAAGCCGCCGAGGCCCGCCCCCACGACCGGCTCGTCCCTCCAGATCGTGAGGCCGCCTCGGACCAGCCCGAACCGGCCCTCCGAGACCTCCTCGAGCCGATCGGTCGACGTGGCGGCATCGCGCACGCTCTGGCTGGTGCCGAGCGCGAGCACCAGCACCACACCCACAGCCACGGCGCTCACCACGGCGGTCCGCTTCGCCCCGAACGCGCGCCACGACAGCAGGAACAGGGCCACGAGCAGCATGAGGGCGCTCGAGCGCGAGAAGGTCACCACGAGACCCACGCCGAGGATCGCGGTCGCGAGCCACAGACCGGCGATCAGCCGGGTGTTCTGGCTGACCCAGGCGATCGCGACGGCGCCGATCATCGCGATGACGAGGTATCTGCCGAGGATGTTCGGGTCGAAGAAGACCGCGTTCACCCGGTAGAACTGGCTGTAGATGTTGGCCTGCTGGAGCGTCGCGTTCCAGAAGATGTCCCGCGTGGCGTACTGCCCGAGGGCCAGGACGGCGATCGGCACCGCCAGACCGATCGTGGTCGCGGCCAGGATGGCGAGCGCCCGGGCCTTCGGCCACCACGCCACCACGGCGAGGTAGAGCAGGGTGAACGGCAGGTAGAAGAAGACCGTTTGGACCGCCGCCTCCTCGGGGTCGGCGCTCCACGTGCTCGACAGCACCACGAAGCCGACGAAGATGCCGAGCGGCAGATCCAGCGGCGTGGTCGGATCCTCGTCCGGCCCGAACCGCCGCGTGAGCCGCCCATAGGCCCACGCCAGGACGCCGAGGGCGATGACGGCATAGAGGGGAACGAGGAGGTTGGCCTGCTCGCTTCCGAGCGACACCGGGATCCGGAACGGCAGCGCGAGACCCAGGAGCAGGAACCACACCCACGGGAACGCGAGCACGAGCCGCATCGCGCCGTAGGCGATCGCCGCGACGACGAGGACACCGACCACGACTGCGCCGATCCCGACTGGGCTCGCGAGCCGATCGGTTGCCAGGTCTGACGGCAGGAGGGTCCAGACGAGGGCGATCCAGGCGACGACGACCGCGACGAGTCCCAGCGCGCGCCGAAGCGTCGGAGGGATCCGAGGGATGGGCACGAGCAGGGCGAGCACGCCCAGAACGGCGATGACCGAGGCCACCTCGCGCGCGACGTCGGTCACGGCGCTCGCTCCGGGATCAGCGGTACGAGCGCGCGCGCGTCACGTGTGCTCGCCACGAGCCACAGCTCCGACAGCGGCTCGTCGGGAATCGAGACCTCGACCGAACCCGCCGAGCCGGTCACCGGACCGGAGAGTCGCGCGCCGACGACGGGGCCGCGCTCGGTGCCCGGCGTGCCGACACGCCGGTGCACGGACAGGGTCACCGGCGTTCCGCCCGGCACGGGGGTCCCGTCCGTCTCGACGAGCCGTACGCCACGGCTGTCGCCGGACCCGCGTGGCGTGCCGATCATGTTGCCGACCCAGCACGTCCGCTGGGCGGTCGATCTGTTGCCCGGAGGATCCTGGAGGCGCGCGGACAGCGTGTAGAGGCCCGGTGCGACGGGCCGACCGTCCGCTCGACCGTTCCACGCCCAGGCCGAGGCCGTCTCGGCGGTGACCGGCCGAGGTCCGATGGTGGCCACGGGCTGCCCGCCACCGGGTGGGAGCGCCTCGATTCTCGCCGAGGCGTCCTCGTCGGCGACGATCGTGGTGCGGCACTGCCCTGGACCCGGGCCCGCGAGCGCCGCCGACACGACGTCGAACCGCAGGAAGCCCGGGGGAGCGGTGTCGATCTCGATTCGCCTCGACGCGTTGAAGCGCTTCTCGCCCGACCGGGCTTGGAGCTTGAGGGAGTACGCGCCGTCCGGGAGCGGCTGCCCGTCGTCGCCGCGTCCGTCCCACGGGACCACGAGCCAGCCCGGAGGGACCTCCTCGTCGGTCACGAGTCGTGCGACGGTGTTTCCGCCCCGGCGGACGTCGAGGGTGATGTCGCTGGTCTCGCGGACGCGGATCGAGACGCGCGCGACGTCCCGTCGGCCGTCGTCGTTCGGGCTGAAGACCTGGGTCGCCTGGAACCGGGTGATGATCGGCGGCGGGGTCGGAAACGCGAACGGCAGCACGAAGACGGCCAGCGCGAGCGCGCTGAGCGCGAGCACGCCGAGCGCAGTGATCGAGCGTCGCGTTTTGCCGTCCACCACAGCCTCCGGGCTCCGAGGCCTACGTCGGGCGAAACCCCACGCAGATATAGAAGCCGAACCGTCCGAGCGGCTCACCCGAGATGGCGAGCTCGGCACGTCGCACGGCCGGCCAGCGATAGGCGCGCCCGATCTGCGAGCCGATCCGCCCGCCGGGCCGGAAGAAGATCCCCTTCCGGCTCACCCGCACGAAGTCCGCCGCCGCCGCGTGGCTCTCGAGGTCCGTCCAGGTCTGCCAGCGGTCGATCGGGGCGAGGTGGAGCGTGATCCCCGGAACCCCGTGCTCGGCCAGCCACCGGCGCGCCCCCGGAAGGCTCCGTCGGTTCGGCGTCGAGATCACGAGCAGCCCGCCCGGCGCGATCTGGCGGCGAATCGCGGTCAGGCAGGCGCGCGGGTCCTCGAGGTGCTCGAGGACGTCGGTGACCGTGACCAGGTCGAACGGTCCGGTCGGGGGCTCGTATGCGCTGCCGACCGCGGCATCGAGTCGGTCGGCGACCCCGACGCGCGCGAGCCGCTCCTGCGCGAGCGCAACGGACTCCGGCGACAGATCGATGCCGACACCGGACCATCCGGCCAGGCCGAGACGCTCCAGGAGGAAGCCGGTGCCGCAGCCGACATCCAGCAGGCGGCCTCTGTGACCCGAATCCGAGGTGGAGGGGCGCGCCGCGCCGCCGAGCCGGTTGACGGCGTCGAGCACGAGCGCCATCCGGCTCTGCAGGTGCCAGTTGCGACCCTCGACGGCGACGAGCCGGGGCGCGAGGTGGTCGTAGTAGCTCTGGACGTCCGAGAGGTCGCGGCTCACGAGGGTCGGGTCGCCTCTAGCGCTGGGCCCAGGGCCCATATGGGGGATGGGCGGCAGCCACCGCCGAGAAGCGGTCCCACGATGGCTTGCGCGAGAGGTCGCCGCGCAGCAGGCCCCCTGTCCAGAACGGATTGTCCTGCATGTTGAACCAGTTCACGACCTTCACCCTGGGGTGGCGGGCTGCCATCTCGAACGTCTGATCCACGGACACGGCCTGCTGATCCTCGCTCACGAAGTACCGGTGGAACCGGTTGTAGGAGGTGTGGTAGCCGGTCTCGGTGACGTGAATCGGCCGCCCGGGGCGGATCCTATCCACGGTTCGGATGACGCGATCGAGCGTGTTCCAAGACGGCACGAAGAAGGCCTGGCGCGGGAGTCCGATCGGGTAGAAGTGGATGCTGAAGGCGTCGAAGTTCGGCCGCTCCTTCGCGAGGCCCTTGATGAAGTCGACGGCTCCCGTCGCGACGCCCGTCTCGCAGAAGCGGGGCGTGCTGCCCGCCGGGCCGGTCACCCCCGCGACCACGATCGTGTCCGGGCTCACGGCCTTGATGCGCGCGTAGGAGGCGGCGAGGATCGCGGCATAAAGCCGGGGTGACACCGACTCGGCCCGCTTGCCGCGACGCTTCGCGCACTGCGGCTGGAAGAAGCGTGGGATGTTCGGCTCGTTCCAGATCTCGATCGCCCGGGCCGCGGGGAGGGTGCCGCCGGCCGGATCCGGAAACGTGCCCGAGTAGCGGGCGGCGAGCGCACGCGCGAAGCGGCCGGCGTCGGGGGCGCGCGGAGCGGCCCCGGGCCGCTTGGTGCGCGAGGCCCACTTTGGGGTGCTGTAGAAGTCGAGCAGCACGGTGATCCCGCGGGCCGCGAACCCCCGCATGATCTGGTCGTAGCGGTCCCAGTCGTAGGCCGGGTCCGCCGGGTCGCCGGCGCTGGCCGGTCGGCGCTTGGCGACGTCGCTCCAGATGACGTCGACGCGGGTCACCTTCACGCCCGTGTCGGCGAGCATGTCCTGCCGCTCGGCGAGGACGGCGCCCTCGAAGTTCGGAAGCTGGTCGTCCTGGAGCGAGGCGATTGGCCGCCCCGACGCGATCGCGGCAGCGAGCAGCACACCGAGCGTCGCGGCGAGCGCAGCCACCAGCCAGACGGCTCGTCTGCTCACCCCACCCTCCAGAGTCGGGCGACCGTCGCGCGCTTGCCCTTGACCTTGCGGCGCTCGAGCACCGCGGCACGATTGCCGTCGACGGCGATCGCGGCGACGCGTCCCTTCGCCGTCCGGATCGGCACGAGCCGTCCGGTACGACCGGCGAACGCCCGCCGTCCGGCGGCGGCGCCGACCGTCCCCTTGCCGACGGCGACCTTCGGCTTCGCCGTGCCCCGCCAGACGACCACCGGCGCCAGACTCGGCCAGCGCAGGCGGTGGACCTCGAAGCGGCTGCCGCGCCTCACGGCGACGGCCACCGTGTTTCGTTGTGCGGCCACGTCGACGATCCGTCCCGGCATCGGGATCGTCCTGGTTCCGAACGCCCCCTCGTCCCCGACTCGCGCCACGACGAGCGAGGCGCGGTCGGCGTTCGAGACGTAGGCCAGCAGCGGACCGCCCATGGACGCGAGGCGGTTCGCGGGCGTGGGGCCCTCGAACGGCACGGTGTCGCGGCTCGTCGGGACGCTCGGGTCGGCCCAGTTGAGCGTGAGCGCCCCCGCCCCGTCGATCGCGAGCCACCGGGCCCGCGGACCGTCGAGGCTGCCCGCGATCGGTCGCGGCGCGTCTGGGCGGCTCCTGGACTCGATGACCGCCTCGGTCTCCTCGTTGCAGCAGTAGACGACCGGCGTCGGGAACCGCGGGGCGCCCGGCACGAGGAGGTAGCCGCCCCGTCCGTTGGTCCCGAGGTCTCCGCTCCACATCCGTCCGATGCTGGTCCGGACCGACAGCTGCTCCTCGGGCGCGCCGACGAAGCGCAGTCGGCGCCGGTCGAGCGCGGAGACGTTCGCCTCGACGCGGTAGTAGACGAAGGGGGTCGCTCCCGGGACGCGCGGGCCCGGTGTTCGGCGCGGATCGAGCCGGACCGTCGCCGCGTCGCTGACGACGAGCGAGCGGCCGGCAAACGAGGCGTGCACGTCGTTCCAGCCCTC
>JANQPH010000034.1 GCA_028285405.1 Thermoleophilia bacterium | reverse complement strand
GAGCTCCGGGCGCTGCTGGCGGCGGACGAGCCCGAGGCGGTGCTCACCCACGCGCCGACGGACCGCCACCCGACCCACGTCGCGGTCTGCGCCGCGGTCGTGCGCGCGCTGTGCGGTCTGCCGCCCGAGCGCCGGCCGGCCCGCGTGCTCGGCTGTGAGGTGTGGGGCGGGCTCGACTGGCTGGGCACCGACGCGGTGGCTCGCGACGTCAGCGAGCTCCGCGACCTGTCGGATCGTCTGCTCGCCTCCCACGGGAGCCAGCTCGGGGCGCGTCGGTACGACCGCGGGGCCTGGGGGCGGGCGGTCGCCAACGCGGTCTTCGATGATCCCCACGGGGATCACGACGCCGCGGCCCGGGTGCTGGCCATGGACCTGACGCCGGCGATCCGGGAGGGCGGTCCCGGCCTGGGGACGCTCGCGACCGAGGCGATCGAGCGTCATCGGGCCCGGGTCGAGGCGGCGCTCGGCCTGTATTCGGACGGGGGTTAGCCCCGGCGGGTGTACGGCGCGCGGGCCGTGATGAGCACCGCACCGCGCCGTCGCTCGACCGCCATCGTCGCCGTCTCGACCCGCTCGAAGCCGGCGGCGCGCATCGACTCGGCCAGCTCATCGGGGTCCACGAGCTCGTGGCCCACGGCGTCGAGCCCGAGCCGGCGCTGCATCTCCTCGCTCGGAAGCGCGATCAGGACCTTGCCACCGGGGCCGAGCACCCGGCTGATCTCGGCCAGGGCCCGACCTCGGTCGCGCCAGAAGTACGGGGTGTTCATCGTGACCAGCGTCGAGAACGCGCCATCTGCCCACGGGATGTCCTCGATGGCGCCGGCCCGCACGTCGACGCGACCGACCGCGATCTCGTCGGCGAACTCGCGCTGCGCCCGCGAGACCATCTCGGGCGACGGCTCGAGGCCGGCGACGCGCAGCCGGGAATGGCGCTCGAGCGCGAGCCGCATGAGCGCGCCGCCACCGAAGCCGACATCGAGCAGCCGGTCCCCGGGGTCGCCGACGGCGTCGAGGGTCTCGGCGGCCATCCCGCGATTCGCCCTGTTGAGGAGCCGTGCGACCGGGCCCGCCAGGCGCCCGGTCGGGCACGAGGCCTGGGCGACCGCCGCACGATGGATCCTGGCTCGGGGACCGCCCCGCCACCGGGCGAGGGCGCCCACGAGCGCGAACAGCGCGGCCGCCGCGACGACCCCGAGCAGCAGGCGACGAGGCCTCATCTGGCGTCCCCCGCCAGCGCCGTCCGCGGGCGCTCCGTCGTCGCTCCGAGCTCGCTGACCCGCCGCGACAGCTCGCGATCGGAGGTGACGACCGTGACGTTGCCCGCGTCCGGGGCTCCCGCGACCTCGGACACGATCCACTCGTCGGCATCCGGCGCGTGCACGACCTCCAGCTCGGCGCCCGATTCGCCCGCCACGAGACCGGCGTCGTCGAACACGACCACGACGTCGCGGTTGCCGAGGGCGGTCTCGACGATCTCGAGGAGCCGCGCTCGCATCTCGAGCTCGCGGGCGAGTGCATGCTCGCGGCCCTGGACGGCCACGGCGTGCACGGCGTTCGAGCCGTCCACGATCACGCGAGGCCGGCCGGCCTCATGCCCGAGGGTCGCCGCGACGGCGTCCAGGTCCTCCTCGTGCAGGCACGAGAAGGTGGCCCCACGCACCGGCTCCATCGGTCGACTCATCGTGCCCGGCCCATCGGCTCGATAATGGCAGCTCCACTGGCCGGATCGGCGCGGTCTCGAGCTCGAACCGGGACGCGAGGAGGCGCTGCGCGCGTCTAGGAGAGTGTGGAGGTGGACCGCATTGGCGACGGCCAGATCGTTGGAGATGCCCGCAGCGGGTCCTCGCGCGCGCGGAGCGTCCTCTTTCGTCGCCACTACCGGCGGGCCTGGCAGCGAGCGTTCGCCGTCTGCGGCCGGGCCTCGCTCGCCGACGACATCACCCAGGACGCGTTCGTCCGCGCCTTCGAGCGACTGGGCGACCTGGAGGACCCTTCGGCGTTCGGTGCCTGGCTCACGCAGATCGTCACGCGCCGAGCGCTCGACGAGCTTCGCCGCGAGTCCTGGCTGGCCACCGGGGGCGAGGTGCCGGAGCGCCCCGAGTGGGTCGACGATCTCGCCGACGAGCGTGGGCGCGTCCAGCAGGCGGTTGGTGCCCTCGGCGACGACCGCCGGGTGGTCGTCGTGATGCGGTATTGGCTCGACCTGACGCCGGCGGAGATCGCCGACGAGCTCGAGTTGCCGGTCGGGACCGTCCACTCGCGGCTCGCCCGCGCGCTGGCGGAGCTCCGCGCCGGCCTGGAAGAGGAGGGGGCCGATGGCTGACCTCGAGCAGCGGCTGCGGACGGCCCGGCCCGATCTGGAGGCGGCCGCGCGCGCCGCCGAGGCTCGTGCCGAGGCAGCGCTCGGGATCCCCTCCCACGGGAGCTCGCTGGCGGCGTGGGCCGGTCGCGGCCGTCGCGCTCGGGGGCTCTGGACGCTGGTCGGCCTGGCGCTGATCGCTGGCCTCAGTACCGCGCTTGCGGTGTCGGTGGGTGGTGGATCCGGCCAGACGAGCGAGCGCGGCGAGCCGGCGTCGCTCGAGTTCGGCCAGAGCGTTGCCATCGGGCGGGCAAGCGGCCCGAACCCGGCGCCGGCGGTTACGGTCGGGCCCCGGGGCTCCGTCTGGGTGGCCTTCGAGCAGGCCGGCCGGATCCGTGTCGTCTCACGTATGCCGAACGGAGCGTGGCCGCGGCCGGAGGCGATCCCGGACGCCCGCATGCGAGCCACCGAGCCGGCGATCGCGGCGACCGAGACCGGCGAGCTCGTCGCGGTTTGGCGCGAGCGCACGGCCGGACAGCTGCGCCGGGAGCGCTTCACCCTCCCGAGCGGGGCGCCAGCCGGCGAGCTCAGCGATGTCGTGGATCGCCGCTGGGCCGTGCGAGCCCGTGTGCTCGCCGATGGTCGCTGGGGGGTGCCGTCGGTCATCTCCCGAGCGAGTCCGTCCGTCGACGACTTCGCGGCGCCTCAGATCGTCGCCGGCCGCGGCGACGACGTGGTCGTGCTGTTCGACCGGGGCCGTGGCGCCTACGCGGTCGAGCGCGAGGGGGGCGAGCGGTGGAGCAAGCCCACGCTCCTCGGGGAGCGTCTGGGCACTGTCGTCGACGCCAGGCTGTCCGGCGACCCCATCTCGGGGCGGGTTATCGCCACGTGGATGAGCCGCGAGGGTGGGGTCGTCGGCGGCGAGATGATCGTGCAGGCGGCCATCCGCGCGCCTGGCGGAACCTGGGGCCCGGCGGAGCGGTTCCCGGCTGGTGGGGTGAACTCCCGAAAGGCTTTCGGCGCGGTCAACGAGCGCGGCGAGGCGCTCGTGGCATGGGCACCCCAGATCGTGGTCGAGGCCGGCGAGCCCACGCTTCGGCTCGCCGCGCGCTCGGCGGACGGGCGATGGGGACCCCCGTTCCAGCCGTTGCCGGCCGCGCGGGCGCCTCGAGAGGGGCTGTTCGTCGTCGAGCCGCGGCCGCTGGTGACGAGCGACGGCGCTCGGGCGGTTGTCGTCGCTGACGGGACCGCCCGTGTGGCGGTGGAGCGGCCGGATGGAACCTGGCGCGAGCGCGAGCTCGGAGGCCGGGCGAGCGCGGTGGCAGCCGTTCCCGATGCGGCCGGGGGAGGTCTCCTCGGCGCCAGCGTGTTCGCGGGTGGCCCCGCCACCCCGCTCGAGCGCATCGACGCGACCGGCATGCGCACGGGTGCGGCCGAGCCCCCCGGGGCCGGAACCGGTCTCCGGCTTGCGAGCGGTCTCGATGGCACGAGCGTGATGGCCTGGGCGCGCGTCCGCCCGAGCGGCGGCGCGTACGACATCGTGGTGAGGGTTGCGCCGGGCGTGGGAGGAGCCGGATGAGCCGCGCCGGCAGGATCGGCGCGCTGCTTGGGGCCGCGGCCGCCCTCATTGGGGTCGCGGCGTTCCTCGGGATGGCCTGGGGCGGATGGGGGTCAGCAACGGGCACCGGCTGGAGCGCACCGGCGCCGATCGGCGTTGACGCGGACGCGGCCGGTGTGGAGGTGGCCATCGACGGCGCCGGCGGGCTGCACCTGGCCTGGTTCGACCGACGGCAGGGCCGCTCGGCGCTCTTCTATCGGTACCGATCGCCGGGCGGGGAGTGGACGGAGCCCCAGCGGGTCACCGAGAGCCGCTGGTGGATCAGGCGACCGACGCTGGCCGTGAACGGCCGGGGCGATGTGGTCGTGCTCTGGGAGCTGGCGAGCCGGCGGCAATCGACGCTGCGGGCGTCGGTCCGTCTCGCAGGCGAGGCGTGGGAGCCGCCGCAGACGCTCGCGCCGGTGGCGCGCGGCTTCCACTCGGTCGAGGTCGCGATCGACGAGCGAGGCGGGATCAGCGCGGCCTGGTCGAGCGTGGGCGGTGGGGACTCGACCTGGGGGCTGCGACGGCCGGCGGGGGAGGGCTGGCGCGACCCGGTGCAACTCGCGGGCTTGCGGTCCGGCCTGCCGATTGCGCTCGACGTGTCCGCGTCCGGGAAGACGCTCGTGGTAACGGGTGACGCGGAGCGGCCGGGGACGGCGCGCCTCGTGGCCGTCTCGGCCACGCCCGACGGGCGCTGGAGCGCCCCTCGTGGGCTCGGTCGCCAGCTGCCCGGCGCGCGCCTCGCGGTTGCGCTCGACGACCGCCGCGCCGTCGCTGCCTGGGTGGGCCCACCCGAGACCGGGGCCCGTCGCCGCGGCGTGCTCCGTGCCGCCGAGGGTAGCCCCGACGGACGCTTCGGCGCCCCACGTGTCCTCGACAGGGGCCGAGACGACACCTTCGGCGACCTCGTTGCGCTCCGGGACGGTCCGCGCTCGGTGGTCGCCTGGGGTCGCTGGGGGCCGCGGGCAGACGGCGGGGCGATCCACGCAGCCGTCCTCGGCGGCGACGCGTCGACGAGCAGCCGCGTGGCCCGCTGGGCGGTGCCAGCGCAGGAGGCGGAGGCGCGGTTCGCTCCGCCACCGCCGCACCTTCGTGGCGTCGCCGGCGACGGGGTGGTCACCCTGGCCTGGAGCCGAGCGGGCGGACCGCCGGCTGCTCCGCTGATGCGGGTGGAGAGCTCCAGTCTTGGTCGGGACGAATACGCATGGGGGTCGATCGAAGCGGTCCCCGGCCGCTCGCAGATCCTCATCGCACGGGCGGTCTCGGGATCTGAGAGCGTCGTTCGGGCGGTGCTCCTGGCTGGCTCGCTCGACTCGCCGCGGTACGAGCTCATCGAGAGCGAGCTGCGCCGGTGAGGCGGCGCCCGAGGGCGAGGCCTGCCACGATCCGGGTGTGGCCGATCTGCTGGAGCTGACACCCGACGAGCTGCTCTCGACGACGCGCACCGTGCGGCGGCGGCTCGACCTCGATCGTCCCGTCGAGCGGCACCTGATCGAGGAGTGCCTCTCGCTGGCCCAGCAGGCGCCGAGCGGCGGCAACCGCCAGAGCTGGGCGTTCGTGGTGGTCACCGACCCCGCCAAGCGGGCCGCGCTGGGCGACGTCTATCGCCAGGGGTGGGAGCGGTACGCGACGCACGGGATCGGCGGGCGGGGCGCCGGTGGTCACGTCCGCCCCGCCGACGAGGAGGGGCGCCTGCGTCAGCGGCGGATCGGCCGGTCGGCGGCGCACCTTGCGAAGGTGATCGATCGCGTCCCGGTGCACGTGATCCCGTGCATCCGCGGCCGCACCGACGGAGAGCCCAACGTGGTCCAGGCCTCGATCTTCGGCTCGGTGCTGCCCGCGGCGTGGAGCTTCATGCTGGCGGCTCGCTCGCGCGGGCTCGGCAGCGCGTGGACGACGATCCACCTGTTCCACGAGCGCGAGGCTGCCGAGATCCTCGACATCCCCTACGACGAGGTGATGCAGGTCGCGCTGATCCCCGTCGCCCACACCATCGGGACCGACTTCGCGCCGGGTGCGCGGGCACCGCTCGGCGAGTTCGCCCACTGGGACTCGTGGGCCGACAGCGGCGGCTGACCTCTGCGGCTAGCTGTCGTCCCCGAGGCGCTTGACGACGATGACGTTGGTGTCCTCCTCGCCGGTCATCACGCCGCCAGCGGTGAGGACCACCGTCGTCTCGTCCGCGAGTCCGGTCAGGCGGCGGGCCGCGGCGAGGGAGGTGCCGACCAGGTCGTCGATTCCGTCGGCGTCCTCGAGCACGCCGGGGACGATGCCCCAGTCGAGCGTCAGCTGGGCGGCGATGCGCCGATCGCGCGCGAGCGCGACGATCGGCCGCTCGGGGCGGTACTTCGCGCAGGCGCGGGCTGATCCACCCGATGCGGTGGGGATCAGCAGGAGGCCGGCTCCGGTGTCGCGACCGAGGAGCACCGCGGCCTTCATGATCGCCGCGACGCCGACCTCGGGGTTGTCGAGGTCGATCGCGTAGATGTCCTCCGAGCTCTCGGCTTCTGAGGCGATCTCGGCCATCGCTCGGACGACGGCGCCTGGATCGCGACCCATCGCCGACTCGGCCGACAGCATCACCGCCGACGTGCCGTCGAGCACCGCGTTCGCGACATCGAGCGCCTCGGCGCGGGTCGGCTCGGGGGCCTCGATCATCGACTCGAGCATCTGCGTCGCGGTGATGCAGAGCCGGCCCGCCTGCTTGGCCTTCTCGATGATCTGCTTCTGCAGCAGGGCCACGCGAGCGACGCCGGCCTCGACGCCGAGGTCACCCCGCGCGACCATCACTCCTTCGGCGGCCATGACGATCTCGCCGAGCCGCTCGACGGCCTCGAGGCGCTCGATCTTGGCGATGATCCTGGCCTGGCTGCCACGCGCCTCGAGCTCGCCGCGCAGCAGGTCGACATCCTCGGGTCCGCGGACGAAGCTGAGCGCGACGAAGTCGGCATCGACCTCCGTGATCAGGTCGAGGTCCTCGAGGTCCTTGTCGGTCAGCGCCGGCCCGCTCGCGTCCGAGTAGGTGACGTTGATGCCCTTTCGGGGCTGGATGGTCCCCGGCATCACGCACCGGCCGACCACGCGGTTGCCGTCGTCGCTGACCTCGGCGACAACGAACCGCGGCGAGCCGTCGCCGATCGCGATCTGCGAGCGCTCGATCTCCGCGCCCTTGGCGACGGTGCCCCAGTCGACCGGGATCTCGTCGGGCGCAGCGGTCCCGGCGACGAAGGTGACCAGCTCGTCCCGGGCGACATCCCGGGGCTCGAGCGCCTGCCCGAGCCGGACCTTGGGACCCTGCAGGTCGAGCAGCACGCCGATCGCCCGCCCGGCCGTCGCGGCCGCCTCGCGCGCGGCCTTCACCCGCGCGCGGTGCTCGTCCCGGGAGCCGTGCGCGAGGTTGATCCGCACGGCGTTGACCCCGGCGTCGATCAGGTCCTGCATCACCTCGGGCGGATCCGTCGCCGGCCCCAGCGTCGCCAGCACCTTCGTGCGGCGCCACAGGTCCTCGTCGGTGAAGACCGGACTGCCGTTGGAGCGCTGCATCGTGTGGGGGGGAGGAGGTGGCATCTCGTTCTCTGGGGGCTCGTGGGATCGCGTGCAGGAGCACTCTTCGGGGCGACCGGTCCGGTCGCCTCCTGGCGCGTCGAGCTCGGCTCGGGGCTCGCCCTAGGAGCCGACGCTGATCGCGCCGCGGATGGGGCCTACCCCAGTGGCCGGCACGACACCGGCCGACGCGGGGCGGGCCCCGGTGGCTACCTGTGTCGTGATGGCGGCGATCAGCACGAGGAGCACCGTAGCACCCAGCGGGATGAGGTTTCCGCGCAGGAGCGAAACGTCTGATGGCGCCATTCACACCGGTGCTACGCTGGCCGCCGCACTCGCGGATGTGGCGGAACTGGTAGACGCGCACGGTTCAGGTCCGTGTGGGGGAAACTCCGTGGAGGTTCGAGTCCTCTCATCCGCACTCTGAGCTGAACACCTGCGACCGACCGATGCAGGGCATCGCTCGTTCTCGGGTTCGGCTCACAGGGGTGTCACACTCGACCCGTGTGGCGGCTCCCCGCGATCAGCGTGACGCTCGGCGCCGTGCTCGCGCTCGCCGCGGCATGCGGGGGCGGCACCGACGACGTCGAGCAGGCGGTCCGCGACGCGGCCGACGCGCGCCTCGCCGAGATCGAACGGCCCGGATCGCCGCCGCTGCGGGTCGTCGACGTGAGCTGCCTGCGGACCACCGCGATCCAGGACGACGTCGACCAGTACTTCTGCGACATCAGGGTCGCCGACGAGTCCGGTGCCGGCTTCCTGGACCGTGACTCCGAGGTCTTCTACTCGACGAGCACCGGCATCGCCGAGCTTCTCGAGTTCCCGCCCCGGACGGCCGCGGGCTGATCACGCCCGCGGCCGGTCGAGCTCACACCTCTGGGTCGGTGCTGAAGCTCGGGTAGCGGTCGGTCAGGATCCAGATGTAACCGTTCGTCTGCGTCTCGAAGCGGAGGACCCAGCCGAGGATGTCGGCGAAGCCCTTCGGCATGGCCCCGATGAAGAGGCAGACGATCCAGGCGAAGAACGCCAGCACCTGCGCGACGTAGGAGAGCACCGACGCGACGATGAGCGCAGGGATCCCGAGGATGATCCGAAAGCCGGTGATCCACCGGTTCTGGTCGGCCGGCGGGGCGATCGTGATGTCGGTGGGATAGGCCTGGTCGCCCATGAAACCGGGGTAGGGGTCGGCCAGGAAATACAGGTACGCGCGAACGTGCGTCAGGTACGTCAGGTACTGGGCGATGAAGTTGTGCAGGCCTTCGGGTGATCGCCCGCCGAAGAGCGTGGCGAACCAGTTTCCGATCACCGCGAAGTAGACGACGACCCCCCAGAGCATGAGCCAGATCAGATGGGGGATGGCCAGGATCAGACGGAAGAGAACGGTGAGCCGGTTCCGCTCGAGATCGTCGCCGAGCGTCAGCTGAATGGGATGACTTGGTGGGGCTGCCTCTGTGGTCATGGGGGCGAGCCTACCCGGGGCGCAGGCCAGCATTGCGCGGGTGCCGCAACACCTGTGTCGCGCCCCGGGTCGCCCGCGATCTCAGGCGGCCTGCGGCACGCTCCACGCAAACGGGGCGAACTGCTGGTCGAGCGGGGTCTCCGCGATGTGGTTGACGTAGTTGCTGAGCGTCTTCATCGAGACGATCAGGACCACCTCGAGGATGTTCTCCCGCGTGTAGCCCGCGGCGAGGAACCGATCCACCTCGTCGCTCGACGGCCGGCCGCGATCTCGTACCACCGCCTGGGCGAAGCGCGACAGCGCCGAGAGGCGCTCGTCCGGGACGTCGTCCGCCTGCCTGACTGCCTCGATGACCTCGGCCGGGACGTTGGTCATCGTCGCGGTCGCGCTGTGGGCCGCGACGCAGTAGTCGCACTCGTTCTCGCGCGAGACGGACAGGATCGCGACCTGCTGCTCCTTCGGGCTGAGGCTCGTCTTCTGGATGAGCTGGTTCAGCGCCATGTACCCGTCGAGCACGGGCGGAGCGCCCGCCATCTCGCCGAGCAGGTTGGGGATGAACCCGAAGGCGGCCTTCGCGCCCGACAGCGTGCCGCGGGCGGCCTCGGGGGCATTGGTCTCGTCGTAGATGGGGAACTCACTCACGGTCACGCTCCTTGGTCGGCTGCGGTCCTGATGCAGCTACTTCACTATTTGAAGTGAAGCTTCCCGCGGGTGCGTGGGTCGCCAAACTGGAGCGGTTGCTTCAGAACACCCGCCCTCGGCGGGTCACTCGAACGCGCTGAGCGTCCGATCGACCGAGCCGACGTAGCCGCCGCCAAAGAGCGCCACGTGGACGAGGAGGGGGTAGAGCTGGTGCAGGCGGAGCCGTTCCGGCGCGCCCGGCGCGAGGGGCGCGGCCTCCTCGTAGGCGTCGAAGACGCGATCCGAGAAGCCGCCGAACAGGCGCATCATCGCCAGGTCCATCTCGCGATGGCCGCCGTACACGGCCGGATCGACGAGCACGGGCGAGCCGGCCGCGTCGACGAGCGCGTTGCCCGACCACAGATCCCCGTGCAGCCGCGCGGGCGGCTCCGGGGGCCCGAGCAGCTCGGGGAGGCGGGCGGCGAGCCGCTCGACCCTGGCGGCGAGCGACAGCGCCAGCCGACGCTCGTCGATCGCGCACCGCGCCATCGCGACGATGCGCCGCTCTCCATAGAAGGTGGCCCAGTCCGCCGCCGCGGCGTTCTCCTGGTGGAGCGATCCGATCAGGTTGTCGATCGGATACCCGAAGCTGTCGGCCCCGGTTCGGTGGAGCGCCGCCAGGCCGCGGCCGAGCCGCTCATCGTGCTCGGCGCTGCGGCGTCCGCGCTCGACCCACTCGGGCACGAGCAGTCGCGGCTCCGCGTCGTCGCGCAGCCCCCGGACCTGCGGAATGCGCACCGCGCCGGCGGCGGCGAGCCAGCTCAGCCCGTCGGCCTCGACGGCGAACGTCCCCGCCGGCGCGCCTGGTCGATGCTTGACGAAGACGCTGGTTCCGTCGGCCAGCTCGGCCCGCGCGGCGCGGTTGATGTCGCCGCCCCCGACGGCGGTCAGCGATCGGACCCCCTGGCCGACGGTCTCGGCGACCGCCTCCTCGAGCTCGCTCACTCCGACAGGTGGTTGGCCCGGAGCTCGGCGATCAGCCCCCGGCACGACGCCTCCACGAGCTCGAACACGTCGGCGAACCCGTCGTCGCCGCCGTAGTACGGGTCCGGAACGTCGGGCCCGTGCGGGGTCGCCGGATCGAACGCGCGGAGCATGACCACCCGCGCCGCGGCGTCCTGGGACGGCGCGATGGCTCGTAGGTGGGCGGCGTTCTCGGCGTCCATGGCCACGAGCAGATCGAACTCCTCGAAGTCGTCCACGACGACCTGGCGGGAGGTGCCCGTGATCTCGACGCCCCGGCGAGCGCCCTCCGCCCGCGCGCGCCGGTCCGGGGCGCTGCCGACGTGCCAGGAGCCGGTGCCGGCGCTGTCGACCGCCACCCGCTGTTCGAGCGACTCCGCGCCGAGCAGATCGCGCATCACGCCCTCGGCCGTGGGCGAGCGGCAGATGTTGCCGAGGCAGACGAACAGGACGCGAACCTCCATCGCGCTCATGCTCGCAGCATTCGGTTCGCGTCGTCCCGGGTCAGGGCTGTCGCGCGAACTCCTCCGCGTCCTTCTCGAGGCCGGCGACGAGGAGGATGTCGTCGGCGTTGATCACCGTGTCGGGCATCGCCTGCACGAACCGCTCGCCGGGGCGCTTCACGCAGAGCACGTTCACGCGGAACTTCTGCCTGGTCGAGAGCTCGGCGAGCGGCGTCCCCTGCGCCGCTCGTGGCGCGGTGGTCTCGACGATCACGAAGCCGTCCTCGAGCGCGACGTAGTCGAGGGCTCGACCGATGAGCGAGTGGGCGACCCGGATGCCCATCGCGCGCTCCGGAAAGACGACCCTGCTCGCGCCGATTCGCCTCAGCATCTCGCCGTGCTCCTCGGTCAGCGCCCGGGCCCAGATCGACGGCACCTTCAGCTCGCTGAGCGCGAACGTCGCCGACATGCTCGCTTCCAGGTCCGTTCCGATCGCGACGACCGCGATCGGGAAGTCGGCCGCCCCGATCTGGTGGAGCGCCTCCTGGTCGCGGGCGTCGGCCTGGACCACGCGCGTCAACACGTCCGAGCACGAGCGGATCCGGTCGAGGTCGATGTCGACCCCGAGGACGTCGTGTCCTTGGGACTCGAGGCTCTCAGCCAGCGGGCGCCCGAACCGACCGAGCCCGATGACCAGCACATCTCGGTTCTTACCCAACGATCGGCCGCTCCTCTGGGTAGCGATACGCCCTCGGCTGCTCGCGCAGCGCAAGGGCAAGCATGACGGTGATGAGGCCGACTCTGCCGATGAACATCATCGCAATCAGCGTCCAGATCGCCACCGCGGGCATGCTGGGGGCCAGTCCCACCGAGAGGCCGGTCGTCGTGAGTGCGCTCGTGCCCACGAACAGCGCGCTCACGAAGTCGAAGGGCGCCGCCTGGAGCAGCGCGATCCCCCCGAACAGGACGACCGTCGCACCGATGACGGTGATCGCGATCGCCCGGCGCTGGATCGCGGCCGGCACGGCCCGGCCGAAGGCCTCGACATCGCCCCTGCTGCGGATCTCAGCCCACGCGATCAGGAACAGCACGGCCAGCGTCGTCACCTTGATGCCACCACCCGTCGAGGCGGCGCCGGCCCCGGCGAACATCAGCGCGTCGGTCACGAACAGCGTCTCTCCCCGCGCGAACCCGTAGTCGAACGTGCTGAAGCCGGCGCTCCGCGCGGTGATCGAGGCGAAGATCCCGCTCATGATCCGCGTCGAGGGCGACTCCGAGCCGATGGTCTCCCCGTTGCCCCATTCCATCCAGGTGATCACCCCGGCGCCGAAGAGCAGGAGGATCGTGCTCGTCGCGAGCGTCAGCTTCGTGTGGAGCGACCACCGTCGCGGCCGCCGCCACGATCGCCGCAGATCGATCCACACCGGGACCCCGAGTCCGCCCGCCACGATGGCCGCCGAGAACATCCCGATCATCGCCGGGTCTGTCGCGAAGCGGGCGAGGCTGTCGCCCCACAGCGAGAAGCCGGCGTTGTTGAAGGCCGAGACCGAGTGGAACACTCCCTGCCACACAGCCGAGCCGCCGTCGGTGCCACCGGCCGCCAGGCGCGAGGCGATTCCGATCGCGATCGCGACCTCGGCGACGAGCGTGACCACGAACGCGGTTCGGATCGCGAGGCGGAAGTCGTTGCTGCGAAGCGCCTCCTGCTCGACGCTGCCGACCACCTGGCCGCGCAGGCCGAGGCGGCGCACCGCCACCAGGAACGCCACCGACGTGCTCGTGAGGATGCCGAGGCCGCCGAGCTGGACCAGCACGAGGATCGTCACGTGGCCCGTCCCGGTCCAGTAGCTGCCGGTGTCCACGAGCTGGAGCCCGGTGACCGACACGGCCGAGGTCGAGGTGAACAGCGCGGTCATGAACGGCGCCGAGCCCGGGTCCTCACTCATCCCCGGGAGCATCAGGAGGAACGTGCCGATCAGGATCGCGAGCGCGAACAGCGCCGCGACGAGCCGCGCCGGATTGCGCACGAACCGGGACGGGAGCCGGCGCACGATCTTGCTGCTGCGGGCGACCGAGCCCAGGCCCACGTCGGTGAGGCGTGCGCGATCGTCGGGTTGGCGCTCGCTGGGGTGTGGGGTCATCGGAGGCTCACCGCATGGACATCGGCCGCATCGGCACGCCCGGGATGGTTCGCGGCCGCGCGCCACACCCCGTGACGCGCCTCGGCGTCAGGAACCGGCGGCGTGCCCCTTGGCCTCCTCGAGCAGCCCCCGCCATTCATCCTTGTCCTTCGGTGTGACGAGCACCCATTCGTCGAGGGTTCGGCCAGCGGGGGCGAACTCCTCGGCGACGCCGTCGTCGATCATCGACCGCGAGCGGGAACGGGGCAGCTTCACGGCGAGGCGGGAGTCGTGCCAGAGCGCCGCGAAGTACTTGCCGTCCCGTCGCAGCGAGGGGGCCGCCATCATCGTGCTGCCGGTCACGGCGGGGTCGTCTCGCAGCTCGTCGGCGAGCGACTCGAACGTGACCCAGGCGTCCACGCCGGCGCCGCGTTCCGGCTCCGGCGCCTCTGGTTCGCCGGCCGCGATCTCCGGCGGGTCATCGGGGTCGGCACCGCCCGCGGGTGCTGGCTCGGGCGCCGCGTCGTCACCGGCCTGGGCCACCGGCTCCGCGGGGGCGTCGCCCTCCTCGTGATCCGGCTCGATCCCGTCCGGGGTTGGTGGCGCCGGCTCCGCCGCGTGATCGAAGAACGCGACCGGCTCGGATGGCTCGGGCTCGCCCGGCGCAGGCGTGCCGAGCGGACCGATCTCGCGCGCGTCGCGTTCGGCGTCCTGATCGAAGAAGAGCGCCGGAGGCAGGTTCGGGTCCTCGGGAATGGGCTCGGGGGCGAGGTCCTCGTCGGCTGGCCCGGGGTCCGGCGCCTCGGCCTCGGCCAACGTCTCTGGGGGTGTGGGCTCGGTGTCCGCGTCGGGGGCGAGTTCCGGCGGGCGAGGGATCTCGCCGGTGTCGGCGCTCTCCGGCTCCGGCGGGGCGGCGTCGTCGACGCCGGCCAGAATGGGGGGGACCGGCTCCGGCGCCTCCGGCCCCTCGTCCACCGCCTCGCTGTCGGCATCCGCCTGGAGAGCCGCGGGCTCCGGCGGCTCGGTTGGCTCGTCGTCGGGCGGCGTCGGGGCGACGGCCGGCTGCGCATCTTCGTCGGCGCCATCCGTCTCGTCGTCCGCCCCCTCCTCGATCGGGACGATCAGCGGGATCGGTGCGGTCGAGCCGCGCACGACATCGCCATCCCCAGGGGGAGTCCCCGGCGGTTCCTCAGGCTGAAGTAGAGGGTCAGATACGTCATTCTCACCCGCGTCGCGGGGGTCCTCAGCCTTCTCGGCGAGCGGCGCGGGCTCGGGCGCCAGCAACGGCGCGGCGGCGACGGTCGCCGCCGCCGCTGCGGCTTCGGGTGCGGGACCGGACGCGAGCACCGGGGGTGGCCGCTCGGTGTCGCTGTCGTCCGGGCCTCCCAGCCAGGGCGCGAGCAGGCTCGGGGCACCCGACGCGGCGATCACGCCGGCCAGGATCCAGAAGGTGATCGCGACGCGCTCGGTGTTCGCCGGGTGATCGGTGAAGCTGACGACCAGGAACCCCACCATTCCGGCGAGCGCCGCCGCCATGAAGGCGTCGCCGCGGAGCGTGCCGCGCGCCGCCTCCACCACGAGCCAGATCGTGAGGAAGGCGATGGCGAGGAAGGCGACGGGTCCGGCCTCGACCAGCCAGTTGAGCCACAGGTTGTGCGCATGGGCAAAGGTCTCGTCCGTGCCGCCGATCTCCACGATCACGTCGCCCGATCGTCCGAGGCCGACGCCCGTGGCAGGCTCGTTGGCCGCGGCCTCGAGCGCCAGTTCCCAGGCCTCGAACCGACCGAACGCCCCCACCGCACGGCCGGCCGTCGCGACCGCGGCGACGATCGCGGCGACCGCGAGCCCGGCGGCGGTCCAGATCGCGGCCTTGCGGATCGGCGATGCGGCCGGAAGCAGGAGGATCACGAGCAGCGCGCCCAGGATCGCCCCGAGGACCGCGGACCGCGAGAACGTGAGCACCAAGCCGATGTAGGCGAGCGCGGTGAGCCCGAAGACGGTCCATCGCATCTCGCGTCTCGGCACCCATGCGGCGGTCGCGAGCCCGATCGGGCCGAGCAGCACGACGAAGCTCGCCAGCAGGTTGGGATTGATGAACGAGCCGATCGCACGGACCTGCAGGTCGGGGCGCACGATCTCGCTCGTGATCGGCTCGAGGCCGTCGCGATAGAAGCCGGTGAAGTCCTCCTCGGCGACCTGGGCGATGCCGAGGCCGGCGGTCGCGACCACACCCGTGAGCGCCATCAGCGAGATTGCCGAGCGGGCATTCGGAAAGCGCCTGATCGTCGCGACGACGACGTAGTAGGCGGCGACCGCGGTGATCAGGAATCGCAACGGCGCGCCGTCCCAGCCCCCGCGCA
Organism: Thermoleophilia bacterium; assembly: GCA_028285405.1. Taxonomy (GTDB): domain Bacteria; phylum Actinomycetota; class Thermoleophilia; order Miltoncostaeales; family Miltoncostaeaceae; genus JANQPH01. The sequence continues at coordinate 53,393 of JANQPH010000034.1, read as the reverse complement.
CCGTCGTGAAGGCCGCCGCGAGGATGAGCAGCCCGATCGCGATGTCGGCGCCGGTTCGGAAGTCGGGCAACCGTGCCCCGGTCGCCAGCAGCGCGACCAGCGCGAGGATGATGAGCAGCCGACCGACCGTGAGCCGGTCGACGAGGCCGGTCGCCGGCAGGATGTCGAGCGCCGCCTCGAAGATGGTCGCGCCGATGGCGGCCAGCGGGACCACGATTCCCGCGACGTCGCGAGCGACCGCCAGCGGGTCCTTCCGAGACGGTGGCTCCTCGACCTCGGCGGAAGCGTCACCTGTGGGGCTCAGTGCCCCCGTCTCCTCACGTGTCGTCAGCGAGTCCCTCCGCCATCGCGTCCTGCCATCGAAGCCGCCGGGTGACGGCCCGCACGCTACACGGAGGGTCCGCGCGCATCCGGGGTCGGGCCGTGCGCCGGTGTGAGGCCGTGATCGGGGCAGAACTGGACCAAAGGATCGTGTTGCCATCGGCGAATGCGACTAGCCTGGGCGGGCGCGGCGCCGGTCCGAGTGCCGCTCGTCGTCTGGGAGGCAGATTGCGCACGTTGCGCCGGGTGGCGGTCGCCGGAGTCGCGGCGGCATTCATCGCCACGTCGGTCGAGGCGGCGGCACAGGTCGAGTTCTCGACGTGCTTCGACTCGTCTGCCCAGTGCGCGGACCTCGAGGTTCCGCTCGACCGGGCCGAACCGGGCGGGCCGACGCTCCCCATCGCGCTCACGCGTGTGCGCGGCGCGTCCCCGGGGGCCTCGCCGCTCGTCGTCCTGACCGGAGGGCCCGGCCAGGCGGGGCTCGGCTCCCTGCCGGGCGGGGTCGAGGCCATGCGCGTGCTCGGCCGCACGACCGGGGGGCGCGACGTGATCTCGCTCGACCAGCGCGGCACCGGCTTATCCGCGCTGCGCTGCGCGGCCGTTGACGGGGGTGGGGAGCAGGGGCTGGCGCTGACGTCGCTGGCCGGGGCCGCGGCGGCCTGCGCCGAGCAGATCGGTCCGAGCCGCACGCACTACACGACCGCGGACACCGTCGAGGACCTGGAGCAGGTCCGCCGAGCGCTCGGCCTGGAGCGGTGGACGATGCTGGGGATCTCGTATGGGTCGCTGGTCGGCAGCACCTATGCGCGCGCGTATCCGGACCGGGTCGAGCGGCTGGTGCTCGACTCGCCGGTTCCCCTCGAGGGCGAGAGCGCGACGTCCACCGAGACCTTCACCGCGGCCCGGCGGGTGCTCGCTGACGTGTGCCGCGCGGGTGCGTGTCGCGGCGTCACGAGGAACGCGCTGGCGGATACGCGGCGCCTGGTCCAACGGCTCAAGAGCCGCTCCGTGCCGGGGGTGAGCGTCGACGCGCGGGGTCGGGCGCGACAGCAGCCGTTCGGCGGTCCGCGCGACCGGGGCGCGCTGCTGCAGGCCCTCGTCGTCGGTGACCAGAACCCCACCGCCCGCGCGGCCTACCCGGCCGCCGTCCGGGCCGCGCTGCGCGGAGACTCCTCGCTGCTGCAGCGGATCGTCGGGCCCGGCGGGGAATCGTCCGAGAGCCCCACGCTCCAGAGCGAGGCGCTCTTTCTCGCGACGATCTGCCAGGAGTCCGACGTCCCGTGGTCGACGGGCCAGCCGGCGCCGGCGCGCCGGGCGGCCCTCGAGGCGGCGCTCGACGCGCAGCCGGCGGGAGCGTACGCGCCGTTCACCGTGGCCGACGCGTGGGGTGCCGACGTGTGGCCGACGTGCACCGGCTGGCCCGAGGCCGAGACGAGCCGGCTGCCCAGCGGCGGCATCCCCGGCTCGGTGCCGACGATGGTCGTGGTCGGCACCGAGGACATCAGGACCCCCCTCGAGGCGGCTCGGCGGATCTCCGCGGCGAGCCCGTCGGCGACGGTGGTGCCGGTGCGGGGGGCGGGGCATTCGGTCCTCTCGGAGGAGCGGCGCTGCGTCGACTCGGCGATGCGAGCCTTCTTCGTCGGTGGGACCGTCTCCGAGGCGATCTGCAGTCGATCGGTCGAGGAGCCCGACATCGTCCGGGTCCCGCCGACCGGCCTCGCCCAGGTGCCGCCGCTGCGGGGATTGCCGCCGGTGATCTCCCGGACGCTGTCGGCGGCCCTGCTCGCGGTCCTCGACTCCGAGGTGGCGCTCGGCCTCGGGCCGGCCGACGAGACGACCGCGCGTGGGACGGGACTGCGCGGCGGCGTCGTGGTCGGCAGGCTCACGGGCAACGGGGCCGTGCTGCGCTTCTCGCGCTACACGTACGTCCCGGGGGTCTCGGTCAGCGGCACCCTTCGCAACGGCACCGGGCGCCTGCGCATCAAGGGGGCCTTCGCGAAGGGGATCGTGCGGATCCGCCCGGACGGGCGCCTCGTCGGACGCCTCGGCGGAGAGCCGGTCAGCCTGGGTGCCGGCCCGGTGGGGCAGCGGCTGGCCTCGCTCGGCGCGGGCCATGACCCGCGCAGTCCGCTGGCCGGCGCCGTCAGCTCCCTCGAGGGCGCAGAAGGTAGTGCGACACCATGAACTCCCGTCCGCGGCGATGCCCCCAGACGCCCGACACGGTGAGGAAGAACGTGCGCCAGCGCCGCACCCACCGCTCCACGTCCGACTCGCCGTAGGCGGCGACCAGCGCGTCCCGGACCCGGGGCCGCGCGCCGTCGAGGTTCTCCAGCCAGGCGTCGGCGGTGTGGGCGTAGTGGCGACCCGACAGGCGCCAGTGGTCGACCACGGCGAGGTCGTCGGCGAAGTGGAGCAGCAGGTCGTCCGAGGGCATGGTGCCGCCGGTGAAGAAGTGGCGCGCGATCCAGTCGCCGGGCGTCCGGGCCACGTACTCGAAGGCGAGCGTGCGGTGGCTGAAGACGTGCACGAAGGCGAGCCCGTCGTCGTTCAGCCACCGGCGCATGCGCTCGAACAGCACCCGGTAGTTCTTCATGTGCTCCAGCATCTCGATGCTGACGATCCGGTCGAATCGCCGGTCGGTGTCGAACACCGCCATGTCGGTCTTCTCGACCGACACGTTCCCGAGCCCGCGCCGATTGGCCTGTGAGCGCACGAAGTCGCGCTGGTCGCCGGAGTTCGTGACTGCGTGGATGTGGCTCGCGGGATGGCGCTCGGCGAGCCACAAGGTGAGCGAACCCCAGCCGCACCCGAGCTCCAGCACCGACTGCCCGTCCTCGAGGCGCGCGCGGTCCAGGTAGAGCTCCAGCATCGCGTCCTCGGCCTGGGCCAGCGTCTTCGTGCCGGCCGGCCAGTACGCGCTCGAGTACTTCAGGCGCGGCCCGAGCACGAGCTCGAAGAACTCCGGCGGCACCTCGTAGTGCTGCTCGTTGGCCGCGTCGGCCTCGATGCGGATCGGTCCCGCGGCGAGCTGCGCGCGAAGGTGGCGCGCCCGTTCGCTGCGACCGTCCACGCCGCCCTGCGACTCGCGCCGAAGCAGCGCCTCGGTGCGGGCGGCGATCGCCCAGCGGACGACCTGATCGGGGACGTCCCGCTCCTCGACGAGCCGCAGGTACCAGGGTGATGCCGGCTCGCCCACGGTTTGTCAGGTTAGCGACGCTCGGCGCGCCCAGATCGGCCTACCCGCGCGGCGTCCCGGCTGCGAGCCTTCGGCCGTGGACTTCGGCTTGGTCTTCTGGGCGGTCGCCGCCGGCATCGCCGCCCTCATGCTGCTCACCTGGGCCGTGAGCGTGCCGCTGCGCGACGTCAGCATCATCGACATCGTCTGGCCGGTCGGATTCGTGGTGGCCGCCTGGATCGCCTTCTCGGTGGGTGGCGGCGATCCCGGTCGCCGGTGGCTGCTGGCTGGCCTGGTGACGATCTGGGGCCTGCGCCTGTTCGTGCACCTGTTCCGGCGCAACGTCGGGAAGGGGGAGGACCCCCGGTACGTCCGCATGCGCGAGCGGCGGCCGAAGGTCTTCTGGATCCGCAGCCTGGTCACGGTGTTCGCGCTCCAGGGCGCGTTGATGTGGATCGTCGCGCTGCCCGTGCAGATGGGGTCGGTGCCCGACACCCGGCTCGGGGTCCTCGCGGGGATCGGTGTCGCGGTGTGGGCGGTGGGTCTGTTCTTCGAGACCGTCGGGGACTGGCAGCTGGGTCGCTTTCGCGCCAACCCCGCCAACAAGGGCCGCGTGCTCGACACGGGCCTCTGGCGCTACACCCGCCATCCGAACTACTTCGGCGACTTCTGCGTGTGGTGGGGGATCTTCCTGGTCGCGGCCGAGACCGGGATCGGGGCGGCCAGCATCCTCGGCCCGATCCTGATGTCGGTGCTGCTGATCAGGGTCTCCGGTGCGGCCCTGCTCGAGAAGGACCTCGCCAAGAGCCGTCCGGGGTACGCCGACTACGTGCGGCGCACGAGCGGGTTCTTCCCCCGCCCGCCCCGGGAGCCGGCCTCGTCTAGCTGATCCCGACGCGGTCCGACAGCTCGTCGATCGTCGGGCGCAGCCGCTCGAGGGCCTCGCGGTACGCGTCGCCGTCGCCCTCGCGCAGGGCCTCGGCGCCGCCGCGGTACGCGTTCGCAAGCGCCTCCAGCCCGTCGAGCAGCGCTCCCCGCTCGTCGACGAGGATCACGACGGCGTCGAGCGCGCTCGTGTCCGCGGCGTCCTCGGCCTCGCGCAGCGCGTCCAGCATCGGCCCCGACCGCTCGACGAGCGCGACGCGCTCAGCCTCCCGGTCCGGATCGTCGAGGCGCAGATCATCGAGCGTTCCGATCGCGCCCTCGTAGGCGTCGACCAGCTCTCGCGCGGAGTCCTCGAGGTCGCTGCGGCGCTCGGCATCCGTGAGTCCCGTCACGACCGAGACGCCGGTCTCGGACAGCTCGGCGAGCGTGTCGTAGTACGCCTCGTCCGCGGCCTCGCCGGTGATCGGCCCCGACGAGCCGCCTCCGCTCGATGCGGCGATGCCGATTGTCGCGGCAACGAGCACCGCGACCACGATGCCGCCGACCGCGAGAAGCATGGTGAGCCGTCGTCTCGTCATGGCCGCCAGGGTAGAGCCGCACCATGGCTCGCCAAACCGAGCGCGTCATCGGACGTCGGCCCATCCGGGGCGATCGGCCCATCCAGATGCACGGTGCCGGCGTGGATCCCGGACGCGTTCACACGCACGATCCCGATCGCGGGACGCCGGGCGTGCGCGGGGATTCGCTCTCGCAGCTTGCGGTACATGCGCCTCGGCACGCCGTCCCACGAGAAGCTCGGATCGAGCTCCGGCTGGTACACCGGTCCCGGGGAGTAGAAGCGCGTGCCCCCGATCGTCCGGTCGATCGGGATGTGGATGTGCCCGAACACGACCAGGTCGGCGGCGGGTGCCTGGTGCGCCAGCGCCCGGCAGTGGCGCTCGACATCGAGTCGTCCGAGGAACGTGAACGCGAGCGCCGAGCCGAGCTCGATCGGCGCTGGGCGGATGCCGTGCAGCACCGCGATCCGCTGTCCGCCGGCTCGGACCAGCACGACGTCGGGCAGATCGCTCTGGTGGTCGTGGTTTCCGCGCACCGCCACCACCGGCGCGACCGTGCGGAGGTCCTCGAGGACGCTCGGGTCGACCAGGTCGCCCGCGTGGAGCACCAGATCGACCCCGGAGAGCCGCTCGAGCACCTCGGTGGGCAGGCGGGGGAGCTCGTCACCGACGTGGGTGTCGGTGACCACCCCGATGGTCGTCGCGGTCATGTGCGCTTTCGGTCGAGGCAACGGGCCGATGGCGCGGCCGCGCCACCCTACCGCCGCGACTGTTACTTGCCGGGTCGCAATCCGGTGGATTTCAGCCACTAGGCTCCGACGGATGTCGCATCGCACGACGCCACGGGGCCGGACCCTCACGCGCAGAGGTCGTCTCGGCGTGTTCGCGGTGGCCGCGGCGAGCGCGCTGGCGCTCGGGCTCGCGGCGTGCGGCGGCGACGACGAGGGCGACACCGACACCGGCCCGGACGAGACCGCCGTGGCCGAGTTCTGCTCCAGCCTCGCGGACCTGTCGACGGCGATCGGCCAAGCCCAGTCGGTCACGGACTCGACGAGCCAGACCGAGCTGCAGGAGATCAACGCCGCGATCGGGGGCGCGATGGACAGCGTCAGCCTCGCCGCACAGGGGGCCGAGGTGAACACCGACGAGGCGCTGGCGGCGGTGCAGTCGGCCCAGCCGCAGATCACCGCCCTTGCGGAGGAGCAGTCCCCGGAGCGCCGCGCAGCGCTCGAGGACGCGCTCGAGCCGGCCGCCGCAGAGGTCGACGCGCTCGAGCAGGAGAACTGCAAGGACGTGCCCGAGAGCGGCGCATAGCCGCTCCGATCAGGCGATCGGGTCCTGCCGGAGCAGCTCGCCCATCTGCTCCTCGAACTGCTCCAGCGTGATCTCGGCCCGGGCGTAGCGCTCCCGGAGCGCCATCTCGGGTGAGAGGTGGGCGAAGTCGTCGCCGACGAGCGGCGCGGACAGGTGGCGGCGCCCTTCGTCGTCCTGCTCGACGTCGGCCAGCAGCCAGGTGCCTCCGCGGCGCTCGAACGTCCAGTACTCGGTCGTGAGCCGCTTCTCGCGCGGCGTGCCCGCCACCAGCGTGCCGTCGCGGCTGTCCCGGATCGTCTCGACCATGCTGATCCAGAGGCGCGCCGTCACGCACGGCTCGGCCACGTCGTCTCCGGGGGCGAACGAGACGAAGTCGAGGTCCTCGATGAGCGGGTTCTCCAGGCGGTGGACCCGGTGCTGGCGGATCAGGCCGTCGATCCGCAGGCGCTGGCGCTCGGCGAGGGAGGGGCTGAGGAAGCCCTCGGCGACCGACGGGTCCCGCTCGATCCACGAGCGCTGGAGGGCGAAGAACACGTCTCGCACCCGCCGCCGGATCCGCTCCGGCGCGAGGGTTCGATCCGTCGCGGCCGCCGCCCGCAGGTGGGCCGTGACGTCCTCGCCACGCTCCTCGTGCTCCGGGTCGGCCTTCCCGAAGAGTCGCCTCAGCAGTCCCATCCTGCCGCCTCGCTAGGCGAGCACGAGCCGGTCGACGTTCACCGCCTCGGCCTTCAGGTGATATTCGCCTTCGGACTCCTGCTGGATCTCGTCGAGGACCCAGCCCTCGTCGGGATCGCGCGTGTACGTCCAGAACTGCTTGAAGGTGCTGAGCTGGCCCTTCACCCCGTTCACCACCTGGCCGGTCTCCACGTCCTCCATCCAGTCCCGCGACTTGAACTCCAGGTAGGCGACGAAGTGGTCCAGATGGTCCTCGGTCACGTTGTGGACGCGGATGATCTCGACCTCGTCGAGCTTCAGGTCCTCGATCCGATTGATGCGGCCCTGCGCCTTGTAGCCGTCGAGCTGGAGCCGGTGCCGCTCGAGCAGTGCGTCCGAGACGAACGGATCCGACGCCGGCGCGTCGTTCTGCGCCCAGGTTCGTTGGATCGGGTAGAAGGTCTCGACCACCCGGGCCTTGAGCTCGGCCGGGTCCCAGGTGGGGTCCTTCAGCGCGGCGATCTCGGCCTCTCGCCGCATGCGCTTCGCGCGCCGCCGGCGCGGGATGACCTTGAGCTGGGCCGTGAACCAGCCGCTGAACGAGAACACGATGATCCCGACGACGATGATCGTCCAGATCACGGCGTCCCACGTCGTCGAGCCGGTCGAGATGTCGCCGCCGCTCCCGCTCCCGCCGCCGCCGAAGCTGCCGCCACCGCCTCCACCGCCGCCACCGCCACCGCCGGTGCTGCCGCCGGCCGCGGCCGATGCGACCGCGGGGAGGGCGAGGAGCAGGGCGATGCCCAGGGTGAGGAGCAGCCGGAGGGGTCGCGCGCGGCTCATGGGCGCGAGCCTACCGTGAGGGGCGTCAGCCGGTGTTGCGCATCCCCGCCGCGACGCCGCTGATGGTCAGGCGGAGCGGGTGCTCGAGCTGCTCGCGCGCCTGCGGGTCGGAGGTCGCCCTGAGTCGTTGCAGCAGCGTCACCTGGGCCGCGTTCAGCGGATCGATGTAGGGGTTGCGCAGCCGGATTGAGCGCTGCAGGTGCGGCGCGTCGTCGAGCAGCTCGTCCTGGTCCAGGATCTGCAGCACTCCGCGGCACGCGGCCGCGTACTCGCGCTCGATCAGCCCGAACATGCGCTCGCGCAGGGCCTCGTCCTCGACCAGCCCGGCGTAGGTCCGAGCGATCCGCAGGTCGGTCTTGGCGAGCGTCATCTGCAGGTTGCCGACGACGGCCCGCCACCACGGCCAGCGCGAGTACATGTCCGAGAGCACGCCCGCCGCTCCCCGGTAGCGCTCGGAGAGGCGGCTGAGCGCCGTGCCGGCGCCGAACCACGAGGGCAGCAGATGCCGGTTCTGCGTCCAGGCGAACACCCAGGGGATGGCGCGCAGGTCCGACAGCGCGAGCTCACCGTCTCCGCCGGGACGCTTTGCCGGGCGTGAGCCGATGTTCAGCAGGGCGAGCTCTCGGACCGGGCTGGCCTGGAGGAAGTAGGGCATGAACCCCGGGTCCTCCTCGACCAGCTGGCGGTAGGTCGTGAGCGACAGGGTCGCGAGCTCCTCGGCGACCTCGTCCCACACCGGCCGGCGGGCCGAGAGGCCCTCGGCCTCGTCCTCCTCGACCGTGCGCTCGAGCACGGCCGCGAGCACCGAGTCGAGGTTGCGCTCGGCGACGCGCGGCAGGCCGTACTTGTAGCTCAGGATCTCGCCCTGCTCGGTGATCCGGATGCGGCCCTCGAGCGTGCCGATCGGCCCGCCCTTGACCGCGGCGTACGTCGATCCGCCACCGCGCGAGGGGGTGCCGCCGCGTCCGTGGAACAGCGTCAGCCCGATGCCGTGCAGGCGGCACGTGTCGGCCATCCGCTCCTGTGAGCGAAAGAGCTCCCAGTTCGCGGACAGATATCCCCCGTCCTTGTTCGAGTCCGAGTAGCCGACCATCACTGTCTGGCGATCCCCGCGCGCCGCGAGCACGCCCCGGTACGCCGGGGTCTCGAACAGCTCGGTCAGGATCGCGGGGCCACGCCTGAGGTCGTCGATCGTCTCGAAGAGCGGAACCACGTCCACCGCCGACTCGACGGCGCCGTCGTCCAGGACGCGGACCAGGCCCACCGACCGCGCCACCACGAGGGTCGCGAGCAGGTCCGAGACCCGTGACGTGAAGCTGATGACGAGGGTGCCCGCGGCACCCGGGCCATGGCGCTCGATCGCGTCTCTCACCTCGACGAGGCTTGCCACGTACGAGTCCTCGTCATGACGCTGGAGCGGTTCCGCGCTCGTCAGTGCGCGGCTCAGCACCTCGATGCGCTCCGCCTCGTCGAGCGCCGCCAGCGCGTCCGGCTCGAGGCCGATCGTGCGGGCGGCGCTCGCGCCGATCACGCTCGAGTGCTGCCGGACGTCGAGCGTCGCCAGATGGAAGCCGAACACCTCGACCTGCCGGATCAGGCGGGTGAGCGACCGGTCCGCCACCCGGGCGCCCTGGTGATGGGCGAGCGCCGCGCGCATGTCCTCGAGCTCATCGGCGAGCTCGGCGGGTCCGGTGAACCGCGGCGCCTCACCCGACAGGCGCCGGCGAAGGAGCTCGAGCTTGACCCGGTACGGCTCGCGGGGGAACCGATCGTGCAGGCTCGCCGCGCCCTCGGGGTCGCGCTCGGCGTCGCGCTCGAGCGAGGCCAGCAGTGCCGGGCTCACCTCGACCAGCCGATCCGAGACCGTGAGGTTCTCGGCGAGCCGGCGGAGGCGCTGGTCCAGCGAGCGCTCGACGAGGGCGTGGTGCTTGGCGAGCGCCGCACCGATCAGGTCGGGCGTCGCGTTCGGGTTGCCGTCCTGGTCGCCGCCAGCCCACGATCCGAAGCTGAGCGCGCGGTGCGGCGGCTGCACGGTGGGGAACCACTTGTCCAGCTGGCGATCGAGCTCCTCGAGCACCAGCACCGACTCCTCGATCAGGATCCGGTCGAAGAAGAAGAGGATGCGCTCGACCTCGTCGACGACGCGCGGAGCGCGATCGTTGAGCGGATCGGTCTGCCAGAGGAGCGTGATCTCCTCGAGCAGCTCCTCGGTGATGTCACGACGCTCGCCGGGGGGGACCGTGGTGTCGTCGAGGCGCGCCAGGCACGCGTTCAGCACGAGGTGCTTCTCGAGCACCGCGGGTCGCGAGACCTCGGTCGGATGCGCCGTCGCGACCAGCTCGACCGACAGCCGGTCGACGGCTCGCTGCAGCCGGTCGGGGTCCAGCTCGCGCGCATGCATCGTCGAGAGCGCCGCCCCGATGCTCTCGGGCTGGTACCTGCGGGCCTCCTCGCGCTCGGCGTCCCGCGCACGCCGCCGGCGCACGCGGTGGTGCTGCTCGGCCGCGTTGACGAGGAGGAAGTAGACGCTGAACGCACGGATCACCCCGAGCAGGCCGCGCCGATCGAGCTCGCCGACGACACCATCGGCCTCCTCGGCGTGGCTGACGTGCCCCTCGGGGCGCCGGGCGTGGCGATAGGCCCCACGCAGGTGCTCGACCACCTCGAGCAGCTCGGGACCGTCCTGCTCCACCAGTACATCCCCGAGCAGGCGACCGAGAAACGACACGTCCCGCCGGAGCGGCGCGTCGCGTGACTCGTCGTTCGGCTCGGTGGGATTGGGCAACCGGGCGCACGCTTGCGGGTTCCCAGCCGGATTTCAAGGCAGGTGCGGCCGGTGTCGCACACTGGCTCGCGCGAGCGCACGCGCAGAGGCTCGTAGACGGAGATCGCCGGCCGAGTACAACGTCGGGACGGCCGCGGCCACTCTCGAGCGTGGCCGCGCCCCGGGCGCGACAACGCCCCCCGCTGGAGGCCCATCGTTTCTCGGCCTCGACACGGAGGGCGCTACGATCGATGTGCGCCGCGGACCGCGGAGCCGATCCACGAGGAGCTCCCGGTGACCGCAGTACCTGCGCCTGTCCCGATCCGACCGACCCCACTCCTTCGGGGCGCGATCCATGCAGGTGCTTTACCTCTCGTGGTCGCGACCGGGATCGTGCTCGTCGTCTTGGCGCCCGACCCGGCAACGCGGGTGGCCCTCGTCCTCTACGGACTCTGTGCGGCTGCGCTCTTTGCCGCCAGCGCCACGTATCACCTGAGCCGAGCGAGCGGCCGGTCCGGCCAACTCCTTCAGCGGCTCGATCACGCCGCGATTTTCTTGATCATCGCGGGCACGTACACGCCGTTCTTGGTGGTTGCGCTGTCCGGTGTGACGCAAGCGCTGGCGCTCGGGTTCATCTGGACCGCTGCGGCCGGAGGCGTCGTAGTGCGCCTGGCGTGGGGAGCGGCGCCCCGCTGGTTCTTCGTGTCGCTCTACGTCGCTCTCGGGTGGACGGCGGTCGCCGTGTTTCCCCAGCTGCTCGACGGCGCCGGGATCGCGCCGGTTGTCCTTGCGATCGTGGGTGGGGCGATCTACTCGGTCGGCGCCCTCATCTATGCGCTCCGGACGCCGGACCTCTTTCCATCCACGTTCGGATTCCACGAGCTCTTTCATCTGCTGACGGTCGGAGCGTTTGCGTGCCTCGACGTCGGGGTCTGGCTGGTGGTCCACGGGCCCCACTAGGCGCTCGCCCGCCTGGATCAGCGGCCGGCGTCGGGGCTCCGTCCCCAAGGCAAACCCCCGGGGACGAGTCGGACGCTCTTCAGCCTTTGGTCGAGGAGGGGGTGCTCTTTCGTCGGATCCTGTTTCCCCGATCAGGTGTCGGCGTCGGCGGCGCAGTTGAGCGCGCGCGCCGGCCTCCACGGCCCTTGTTGCGCCCGCCGGTGCGCAGAATGCGCGGAGCGGCCATCTTGAGCCCCGCCGCTTGGTACTCGGCTTCCAGACCACAGCTGGCAGCCAGCCGAGACACGTCTGCCTCCTCTGCCGAGGTCACGAAGGTGACGCAGACTCCCGATCGCCCTGCCCGGCCGGTGCGTCCCGAGCGATGTACGAAGTCCTCGCGCGTGGTCGGGGCGTCGAAGTGCACGACCCGGGTGATGTCCGCGAGATCGATCCCTCGAGCGGCGATGTCGGTCGCCACCAGCACGTTCACCTTGCCGTCTGTGAACGCCGCAAGGGCCCGCTGACGTCCGGCTTGGGTCATGTCGCCGTGCAGAGCGGCCACCGAGGTGCCCCGCTGCTCGAGCTCTCGGCGCAGTCGCTTCACACCGTGCTTGGTCCGCGAGAAGACGAGTGTGAGTCCGGGGTCGCCTCGCTCCAAGAGCTCGAGTAGCGCATCGCGCTTCCCACGATTGCCTTGGACCGACGTGAAGCTGTGTGCGACCTCGCCTTCGCCATCGCCCAGCGCGGCGGCCGAGACTCGGGCGGGATCGTCTGTATAGGCGCGCGCCAGCTCTCCAACCTCGCCATCGAGCGTCGCCGAGAACAGCATGGTCTGGCGACGCCGTGGCAACCTCGCGATGAGTCGATCGATCTGCGGGCGAAAGCCCATGTCGAGCATGCGATCCGCCTCGTCGAGCACGAGGATCTTGACTCGGCCGAGATCGACCGCTCTCCGATCGACCAAGTCGATCAGCCGACCCGGCGTCGCAACGAGCACCTGGGCGCCCTCGACGCGCCGGGCCTGAGGCTCGATCTTTGCCCCCCCGATCGCGACGGCGCTGCGAAGGCCAACGGCCTTTGCGAGCGGCCCCGCCTCGTCGTGGATCTGGTTTGCGAGCTCCCGGGTGGGTGCGAGGACCAGAAGCGCAGGTGGTCCGTCCTCTGGGGTCAGGGCGTTGAGTGCGGGCACGAGGAACGCGAGCGTCTTTCCTGATCCCGTTGGGCTCTTGGCGAGCAGGTCGAGGCCTTCATTGGCGTGTGGGATCGCTGCCGACTGGATCGGAAACGGGTTGGTGGCGCCCTTCTTCTCGAGCGCGCGAACGATGGGCGCACGGATGCCGAGATCCGCAAAGCCAAGCTGATCTGTGATGGTGTTGCCTTCCTTTGGCCGACAGGCGGCCAGACGTGGTCGGTGTTCCCTCGATCCGACCTGCGCGAAGGCACGTGGGCGAGTGAAGGGCGGGTCACTTCATGCACCGCCCGACGAGGACTGTAGCTCTTCGGGCCTCGGGGGCGCTCCAAGACGTGGTTTCCAGAGTGTTGGCGAGATCGCCCTGCGGGGCTGGGGCAAGACGCAAGCGGTCCTGAGCACAGGGTCTGCCGGGCTCCGCCCGCCGAGCAGGAGGACTCAGCGCACGACCGTGTTGGCCCCCGATCGAGGCGGGGGCGAAGTTGCGCCGGAAGTGTCGGGAGAAGTGTCGGCAGCTGAGGTCGAGAGCGAGATCACTGAGGGCGAGGGGTTCGCACTCGATGAGGGCGTCGGTCCACTAGACCGAAGCTCGTCTTTCAGGCACTTGGAGCGAGAGGCCGGCGGCCGTCGGCACGGCAACTGACACAACGGAAGCGAGTGGTTCTGCGGGTGCTCTCAGGCCCACGCGGCGTGGGTCGGCGCGGGCCCGCCCGGCGTGCCGACAAGGGCTGCTGGCTGGCGGTTCGGTTTCTCCTGCAAATATGGCCACATGAGCGGATCGATGAGCCGTCACCGGCCCCTTCGGCTATTCCTCGACTCGAACGCTCTTCAGGCGCTCCTCGATCACGGCGGAGCTGTCTATGAGGGTGAGCTGTACCAGCCGAGGGGCCGATCGGGAGCCGACAATAACGACGTCCTCGCCCTGCGCGGCATCATGCTGTTTGCGCGCCGCGGAGCCTTCGAGTTCGCCCTGTCGTCCAACACCCTCCGGGAGGTGGATGCGACCGGCGACCAGTCTTACCTTCGTTGGGCCCACGACGTGCTCGACCACTGGGAGGCGTGCGTCGACCTAGCCGTACGCCCTTTCGACGGCTCGGGCGTTGGTCTAGCCGCTCGACTTGGGGGTGGAGCCTTCGGATACCTAAGCCGTGAGGACGCCCTACTGATCCGAGACGCTCTCGTGCTGGAGTGCGACACGTTCTTGACCATCGAGCGCAGGCTCCCGAGGAACGCCATCCACCTACGCCGTGAGCTTGGTATCGACGTACTCCGTCCGCCCGAGGTGTGGGACCTGCTGCAGCCGCACCTCAAGGGGCTCTAGCAACAAGGAGCCCCTGGAGCCCATACGGCGACGCAGGCTGTTCTCATCGCCAGGGGACCGGGCGTCCGCGAAGCCGAAGGTCAGGGTTCGAGCCTCTCTAGCGCGTTCTGAGAAACCGCTTGACGAAGGGCGTCCCACGAAATGGTCCACCCTACCCCGCCCACCAGGCAAGGCCGCCGGTGGTCTGAGGAGCTGCTCATGGATGGGCGTTGGCCACGCGTCGCCCATCGGTCGCCGGGGATCCCCCCGCGGCGAGCCGAGCCGCCTGCTTGGCTCGGTGTGTCCGCCCGGAGCGCAAGGTGGACTTATCCGCCGGGCCAGAAGCTGGGGAACCACGGTCCGCAGGTAGTGCCAGACGGTAGGGGAGGGGACGCGCCCCAGAGCCTTGCGGGAACGCCGTGTTACGCTGCGCTATCGCTCGTTGGAGCCCCGGGGACACCGTCCTCGTAATTGGAGCCGGCGCCACCCGCGGGGCCCAATTCGTCGAGGAACACAGCCCTCGCTGTCAGCCGCCGCTGAACGCGGACTTCTTCAACCAGCTCCAGCGGATCCAGACCGCAAAGCACCAGCCCACCGTCAACGGCGTGCTGCGTGACGCTCTTCGGATCTATGGGCCGAACTATCGAGTCACCCTTGAAGAGTACGTCACCCAACTCGAGGGTCTGCTTGAGGTTGTGGAGCTAGTACCGGCCAGTTCGAGGACACTCACCCCTGAGGGGCTCCGCGAAATGCGGAAGCGACTCCTCAACGCGCTCTCGGCCGTGCTCGAGGAGTCTGCCGACGTAGTGAAGAGCACTTCGAGCGCGCGCCAACATCCCTGCATGTATCACGCCGAAATCGTTCGCCATCTTGTGCCCAGAGACACAATCCTGAGCTTCAACTACGACTGTGTCATGGACGACGCGCTACGTCGACACGGGCGCCGGAAGTGGTCTGCGCAATACGGCTACTGCTTCCCGAACCCAGGCAGGGTGTCTGGTCATGAGCCATGGAGTGCCCTGGAGCCACCGAGTTCCCAGAATCGTTCCATCAATCTCCTGAAGCTCCATGGGTCGCTCAACTGGAGACCCCTCCCAGAAGCGGAGCACTTGGAGATAAAGCTCCGGGAGCGTCCCTACAAGCAGGCTGGCGACAAGGAGTTTGAACTCGTACCGCCAGAGAACGCCAAGCGTCTCTTCGATCGCCCGGTGCTCAGGAAGCTCTGGGGGAACGCCGAGCTTGCGCTCAGGCGGGCTCGGGTCCTGACCCTGGCCGGGTTCTCGTTCACTCCGACCGACCTCCACGTCGACTCGCTGTTTCGGGCAGCGATGGCGTCGAACGACAAGCTGGAACGCGTGATTATCGTCAATCCCAGCCCTGAACACCGCCGCGCGATCCGCTCGGTGCTAGTCGGGCCTCTCCAGGAAGGCGCACGCGTCGTTCAATTTGACAGCTTGCGCGAATTCTCTCACCACGCCGACCTTCTGCGGGTGTGATGGCAGGGACGACGCGGTTGCGCCTCCGCGGCCCGCCCCCAAGCCCGTTGGATTGCTGCGGTCAGGCCGGGGTTCGCGACGCTAGAGAGGGGTCGGGGCGAGTGAAGAAGTGGGGAGCCTCGATAGTGCTGGGCACAAGGCCCCAGTCCTCCTCGGAGCCCCTTTGGTTCTGCACCTTCTCCGAGAAGAGCGGCGTAGCCTGGCACCGATCGCTACCCGGTCGAACGAGCAGGCAGCGACGCACCCGCGGTTGTCGTGCATCGGGTCAACGGCCTCTCAGAGGCGCCGCTACCTTTCATCGGACTCCAGGAGTCGCGGGGTGACATCGCTCGAAGAACGCTCAATGTCGCCTGGCTCCGGTCGCCCGGCGGGGCCACGGCGACTGCGCTGATGAGCGCCGCCTCGATTGAGAACCACTGGGGAAGCCAACGTGTCAAGAGCGAGAGATGCCGACGACAGTGCTGTCGATCTCGAGGTAGTTGCGCGGCACGTGAAGGCCTGGGAGACCGCTAGCGGAGAGGCAGTCGGGATCGCGAGCAGGGCCATCGGAGCTGAGCTCCAAGCCGAGGTCGAGCGGTTGAGTTCGGGGTTTGAGGCCCTTGTCGAGCCCGAGGCCGAACCCATCCTCTTCCTGCATCCGCTGCTACTCGTCAACTGGACGATGCCGAATCGGTGGCTCTATCGGCCTCAGGAGCGCCTGAAGGGAGCCGTGGTCGGGCTCTTCAGAAGAATCGACTTCGCGGATCGCAGCAGTCTCGGGGACCTCCGTACCGAATGCCGGCATGTAGTCGCCGAGATCGCCCACGTCCTGACGCACTGGGAATTCCTTGCCCGGGTTGCGACGGCCGAGCCAGGCACCGGTGCGGATCCGCTCGGTCCAACGCGAGAGGACTGTCGCGAAACGGTGGGCTGGGCCCTCAGGATTCTTCACGCATGCTGGGAGACCGACCGGGACCTTCGGAGCACCCTCATTCATGGCAATGTGGCCGACGGCGAGAGCCTCGAAACCAACCTCCCGGGAGTATTGGGACCGGATGCTGCTAGCGACCCAGCTACGTCCGAGGCAAGCGTCTACGACGCCGTTGCGGCTGAGTGTTCTCGCCTAGAAACGGACCGTCAGCAGAACGAGGTGCTCCTAAGGGTCGGTCATGGGCAGCTGACATGGAACGAGCCAGGGCGCGCGGGCGACGTTTGGGGCTGGCAACTTGATGACCTTCGCGCAATAGGTGCGGGATACGTGGCCTTCGCCGGGCTCCGAGACGAGGCCAAATACTGGGTCGCCCCAGGCCAGTGCGCTGTACGGCTTGCGCTTGATGCACCCGATCCGCTTCTTGCCTACCTGAGCGCGGAATGTGTCTTCGAGCTTGCTCGAGGAGTACCGCCGGAGAAGCAGCCCGCCTTGAGCGAGCTCCACGCTCGATTCTGGGCTGAGATCGCGCCGAAGGTAACAGACCGAGGCTTCGATGAGAGTCGGGAGTTCGCCGCATGGGAAGAGTCCCGGGATCCGCGCCGCCTCGTTGCGGCCCACGGATCCCTTCTCGAGGCCGTTGGTAGGCACATTCTCACTGCCACCCTCGCGATTGGGCAGGAACCCAGCGCTGGCGCCGTGGAGATGCGGACCCCCCCGCTGGTCGGCGAGCTACTCGACCGTATTGGCGCTCGTCGCGAGGAAGTCCTGTTCGACCTCGTCACTCGGTGCGCCTCGGGGCACGCCAGGAATGCGTTCGGGCACGCAAGCGTGACTGTGCGACACGACAGGGTGGAGTATGAGGACGTTCACGGTGTGCAGCACCTGGTTGACACATCGGAGCTTGAGTTCGACCACCAGATGCTCCGATCGGTGTTGATAGGCGTCGAGGTGGGCTTAGCGCTGTTTCCAGGTGCCGTATCTGGGCGTAGGGTTCCCGCGGTGCCTCGAATCGATCACACTCGGGCATCGTTCGAGATCGCCGTTCGGAACACGCTTCATGTCTGTGGACTCGGGAGGGTGGTGAGCTTCGACTGGTCGCACGGTGGTGAGGAGGTGCGCGTTGTTACCCTCGAGCCGCTCGATCCAGTGCGCTCGCGGAGAGCCATCCTGGACATCCAGTTGAGCTCTGAACCGGGAACTACACCGCCCACGATTCTCTTCTCGGTGCGCCCGAGGCGTTCCGCCGACAAGCGCTCAGCGAGAGGACGCCGCAGGAACCGGGGGCGGCGCACCCGGGGGTAGACGCCTCCAATGCAAGTCGACAGTGTCGAGGATGTGTGCAGTCGAAACGGCTTTGGATCCCGCGTGGGCTCTGGCACGACTAGACGTTGGAGCGGAAGCCAATATGGCCTCGATCAAGCAGACGGTCTGCCCAGCCTGCGCGGGAGGAAGCGCGCGCTCTTGGGCGAGCTGCGACGGCGGCCGAGACAACTACGTCAGGGGATCCGCCGATTGCACGGGCTGATTGCACAGGCTGCGATGATCGCACTCCGGCATGCGGGCGACGAGTGCATCAGACAGCGCCTTGAGCCAGAGCCCCACGGGACTGAACAGGTTCGGCACTCCGGGCGCCTGTAGGGGCCCCGACTGCCTGCGCTAGCGATCCGCCGCGTAGAAGGCAAGCTGTTCGCCGAGCCGGAGCCCGGCGACCGGCCATTCAAGAGATGCACCCCTGCCCGCAAGGCCGTCGGCGAGGCCGAAGTTCATATACGCCGACCCTGCGTGGATCTCAAAGGTCGCGTCGGCACAAGGCCCCAGGGCCTTGTCTATCTGAGCCAGCGCGCGCTTGCTCCATTCCCGCTTGGCGGGTCGGCGCGCAGCCGCGAGGGTGACGTCGTACGGGGCGACCACTACCTGCGGCTCGAGCAGACCGTGCAGTGCGGAAAGCACGAACCAAGAATCGCAGGTGCGTTCGACGTAGGCGCGTCGCCCCCGGAAGAGCGCGCTGGTATACAGCTCAGCGGCGGTAGCGGCATGCAGGCCCTTCTGCTTGACGCAGCCCACGAGACCGATGCGCCGGCTCACGAGGCTGCCCCTTGTGCCCTCACGAGGCGCTCCATCGCGTCGAGAAAGCCTGGGTCGTAGGGCTCGTCGACGTGCTGCTGGTTCCACAGGCCTGAGGCGCGCACGGCCGCGCGGTCGCAGTCCTTCCCAAGCCAAGTTCCGCTCGCTGGATCGGCTCGTTCTGTGCCCCTCATATGGCTGAGCAGACCGATCGCGTTTCGCTCGATGAGTCCGCGTTGGCTCTCCGGACCAGGCTCGTCGCCAATCTCTAGCCAGAGGACCGGCATCGATCCGATCTGCTCGCTCACTGCCCCCTCGAGTGTGTCTTCCGACTCTCTGGCGCCGGGAGGCGCTGTCGCGCCCCGTCCCCACGTGTCTTTCGCTTCAGTCGCGCCCAGAGCACCTCGGGCTATCAAGGACGTGCCTACCAGCAGACGAAAGATGGAACCACGATGGTTGCCACCGCCCGGGTGACGCCCGCCCACCTGTCCGCGGTGTTGGGACAGGCGGCCCCAGAGTGTCGTCCCTGAACCGCGCCGGAGCGCGTGGGTGCCAACGCGGACGACCCTCAGTTCAGCCGAGTCTCGGCGGGTTTCCCCCGCCTCCATGAAGAAGTAGACGCCTCGGTCCGGCCAGCCATCGCGCTTGCTCGCCTTGGCTAGCGTGCGAGGGCCGTCCTCGGCCAGAGCGAGGCGACCAAGGAGCTCGTAGAAGCGATCGAGATCGGATTGGTGTGACGGCATCGAATCCTTGCCTATCAGGATGGTACGCCGCACACTCCCACGCTCGCACCCGGGTCCAGCCCCTTCCCTCTGGAGCGAACAGCTTCGAGGTGCGGCGGCCCTGATTGCCCTACATTCGACGCCGCATCAAGTAGCTTCCCTCTATGCCAAAGGCGCCAGAAGGAATGGACTGGGACTTCCAGGCCCCGGGATCCCGTTTCACCCTTCGGCCCGCCTTCGCGGTGGTCGTCCCCGAAGACGATTGGCACGAGGTCGCGGGGGGCGACGCTCGATCAGCGCTCGAGCGTCAGGTTGGCTCGTGGGCAGTAGATGAGGCAGATCCGGAACTCGGAGCTGCCGTTCTTGTTGATGGAAGCGCTGGCCGGGGAGCGGAAGTCTGGATCCCAGTTCTTGAGTTCCTCTTCGACAGTGCAGCCAAGGGGGTCGTTGGAGCCGCAGCCGGACAGGCAGCGTTGGCAATCTGGCGGCGGTTGCGCCGTAGTCGGGCCAACGGCCCAGACGACGTTGCGGGCAGCCCGATCTTTGTGTCACGTGGCGCTGCAGTCCTCCTCGCTGCCGCACATGTGCACGAAGCGCACAATCACGAAGACTCTTGGGCGCTCGAAGCAGCTGACGAGCCGATGGGCATGGCTGGGGAGGCGACCCACGAGATGGGCTACGCGGGAGTCGAGCCTTGGATCGTTCTTCTTCGGAGCGCCTCCGCCCGAATGCGCTGCGTCGTTCTCGTGTCGCCCGACGGGACAATCCTTGGCGCGACATGCACGCCCCTTAGCGAGGCGGAGCTCCTATTCCTTGGGGCGTTCTAGAAGGCGCGGGCTAGCGGGCCTCGTCTTCCCGCACCGCCCGCGCCCTCGTCTGCGCAGGAACCTCGACACGGAAGTGTCGGCGCCAAGTGTCGGCGCGCACCCGACTGACGAGAACCGCATGGAAATGGGCGTCCTGACGCTCCGAACGTCGGTCTACGAAACCGAAGGTCCCAGGCTTGGGGCACTTGGCGGGCCTTCCATGGGAAGGCTCTGCAAACGGAGAGCGGGAGACGGGGCTCGAACCCGCGACATCCGGCTTGGAAGGCCGACGCTCTACCAGCTGAGCTACTCCCGCACGTCGTCCGCGAGCTTGGCGGCCCGCGACGGACGCCGGTGAGCGTAGCGCGTCCGGCGAACGTCACGAACGGCGGCGGATGGGGCCTGGAAGTCGGCGAGGGCGGGCTAGCATCGCCGGGGTGATCCCGGCCGCCCGCGCCCACGAGAGAGAGGATCCGCGCCGCCGGCGGGTCCTGGTCGCGCCGGCCGTGGGACCAACGCGTTGACGCTGGCCGACGCCCTCGTTGCGCTCGGTGCGGCCTTCCTGGTCGCGGGTGCCCTCGCGCGGCTCGGCCGACGGATCGAGCTGCCGACGATCCCGCTGTTCATGGTGGCCGGGATCATCTGCGGGCCGAACACGCCGGGGATCGTGCTGTTCGACGACCCCGTCGACCTCGACCTGCTCGCGGCGATCGGGCTCGTCTTCCTGCTGCTCTACATCGGGCTCGAGTTCTCGGTCGAGGAGCTCACGTCCGGGGGGCGCGGGCTTCTCGTCGCCGGTGGCGCCTACATCCTGCTGAACGTCGGCGGTGGGCTCGCGTTTGGCTTCGCGCTCGGATGGGGGGCGTCCGAGGCGCTCGTGCTCGCGGGCATCCTCGGGATCTCGTCCTCGGCGATCGTCAGCAAGATCCTGATCGAGCTGGATCGGCTGAAGAACCCCGAGTCGTCGCTCATCCTCGGCGTGATCGTGATCGAGGACGTGTTCCTCGCCGTCTACCTCGCGCTGCTGGCGCCGGTGCTCGGCGGGGCGGACGGCCCGGTCGAGGCCATCCGCGACATCGGCCTCGCCCTGGCGGTCCTGCTGGTGTTGGGTGCGGTGGCCCGCTTCGGTGGCCGGCTCGTCGGCCGGATCTTCAACACCTCCGAGGACGAGCTCCTCATCGTCACGGTGATCGGCGCCGTGCTCCTGGTCGGCGGGCTGTCCGAGCAGCTCGGCGTCAAGTACGCGATCGCGGCGCTCATGGTGGGGATCATCTTCGCCTCGACGCCGCTCCGCGGTCGGGTGATCGGCTTCACGCATCCCCTGCGAGATGCCTTCGGGGCGCTCTTCTTCTTCGCCTTCGGCCTGACGATCGATCCGGGCGATGTCGGCTCGGTGATCGTTCCGGTCCTGATCGCGGCGGTGCTCTCGATCGTCCTCAACCTGGCCTCGGGCGTGCTCGCCTCCCGGGTCGCCGGGCTCGACCGACAGGCCGGCACGAACGTGGGCCTGACCCTGCTCTCGCGGGGTGAGTTCGCCCTCGTCCTCGCCGCGCTTGCCGCCGCCGCCGGCCTCGACCCGCGCCTGTCGGCGTTCGCGGCCGGGTACGTCCTGCTGCTGGCGATCCTCGGCCCACTCGCGGCGACGCGCTCGCACCTCGTGGCCCGGGTGCTGCCGGAGCGGCTCTTCGTCCAGCCCGCGCCGTCGGCCGGATCGGACGGCAGCAGCCGCTGAGGTGGGGTGGGGCCCAGGCGGGCCTCGGTGCGACCGTTCGCCCGTGCCAGCACGACCCGGCCGGTGCGACGACATCGGCCGCCGATCCCTGTGACTAGGTTGACAACATATGTCAAATACATATACTGCTCGCCATGAGAGGACGGAGAGGACCAGGACGACCGGGCCGCGGTGGACGCCGCGGACCCCGGGGCGCTCGCTGCCGCTGGCAGACCGAGGCCGGCGAGTGGCAGGTGCAGGCGCGCATCGAGCGCTTCGTCGAGCCGTCGCTGCTCCTCCTCCTGGCCGAGGGGCCGAAGCACGGCTACGAGCTGCTCGACGATCTGCCCGAGCTCTCCGGTGAGCAACGGGTCGATCTCGGGAACCTCTACCGGCTGCTGCGCTCCCTCGAGGAGGAGGGGATCGTGTCGTCCCAGTGGGACGACAGCGGCGACGGGCCCGCCAAGCGCGTCTACTGGCTGAGCGACAGCGGCCGCGAGCTGCTCGATCGCTGGGTCGACGGGCTGCGCGGCGCGCGGGACGGGGTCACGGCGTTCCTCGATCGCAACGAGCAGCGCGAGAGGGGGTGAGTACATGAGCCATCGAGGCAAGTGCGGACACGGGCATGGCCGCGGCCGCAAGTTCGGTTTCGGCCGGCGGCGCTTCCCGAACCGGGAGGATCTCGTCAGCCGGCTCGAGGAGCATCAACGCGATCTCGAGCAGGAGCTGGCCGACGTCACTGACGTCCTGAAGCGACTTCGCGAGGACGAGGCGCCCGGGACGGCGCCGGCGACCGGCACCGTGTAGGTGCCGCATGGGCACGACGAGCGCCGCCGGGTCATGGGCTCGGGCGGCGCTGTCCCATGCCCGCCGAGTGTTGCGGTCGACGGTCGCCGGCGCTCGGGACGATCGGCCACTCGCGATGGACACTGCCCGGCTGCGAGACTCCGGCCATGGTCGAACTCTCACGAGCTGCCCTCGGCGCCTGGAGCGGCGGACGAGTGATGCGCTTCGGGATCCCGATCGACGAGGATCGCCTCGTCGACCTGCTCAGGCCGGACGAGCGGCTGACGAGCCTCGTCACCGCCGACGTGTACGGGGAGGGGGCGGCGGACCGGCTGGTCGGACGGACGCTCGACGGCCTCGACCGGGACGCCTACCAGCTGGTCGGCGCGATCGGCCACGACTTCTACGAGGGCACGCGCGACGGGGCGAAGGGCTACCCGCGCTTCACGGACCCCCGGCTTCGCGGTGCGGATCAGTACGCGGGCTACCTGAGAATGGCTGCCGAGGCGAGCCTCGAGCGATGCGGAGTCGACCGCTTCGACGTGCTGCTGCTGCACAACCCGGACCGGATCGGCTACACGTCCGAGGTCGTCTGGCGCGGAATGACGGACCTGCGTGACGAGGGGATCGCGGGCACCGTCGGCATCGCGCCCGGTCCCGCCAACGGGTTCACCCTGGACGTGATCGGCTGCCTGGAGCGGTTCGGGAGCGAGATCGAGTGGGCGATGCTGATCCTCAACCCGTTCGAGCCCTGGCCGGTGAGCATGGCGCTGCCGGCGTGTGAGCAGTTCGACGTGAAGGTGCTGGCTCGGGTCGTGGACTTCGGTGGCGTCTTCCACGGCCGCGTCCCCGACGAGGATCAGTTCGCCGAGGGCGATCACCGCTCGTTCCGACCCGCCGGCTGGGTCGCCGACGCTCGCCGTCGGCTCGACGAGATCGCTCCGATCGCCGACGCGCACGGGCTGACGCCTCTGCAGCTCGCCTGCACGTGGACGCTTCAGCAGCCCGCGGTCGAGAGCGTCGCACCGACGCTGATCCAGGAGCCGGGCGAGGGCGCCAAGCCGGTCGAGGAGGAGCGCGCGGAGCTCGCCTCGCTGCCGTCGGACGTGACGCTCACCGAGGCCGAGCTCGAGGAGATCGCCCGTGTCGGCGACAACCGCGGTTGCATGGATCTGAAGGGCGGCACGCCCGGCCATGCGGGCGAGGAGCGCGCCGACTCGTGGCCCGTGACGTCAGACCTCGAGATCGTCGCCGCCCGCTGGGGCGTCGACCCCGACCGGGACCTGGTCAAGACCGGCTGACGCGGCGCCGAGGGCGGCCATTGCGGCCGCCAGTCCGAGGTAGGCCGGCTCGATCCAGTGCCGCGCGTCGCGTGGCAGCAGCGCGATCTCGGCGGCGATCCACGACGCGAGCACCACGCCCGCGCCGATGGACGCGTACCCGCCGATCCTCGGCGAGCGGGCCGTCGCGGCGGTCGCCGCCACGGCGCTCCCGCCCACCACCGTGGCCAGGAGCACCCCGGGGGCGAGGTAGCTGGTGAACGGGGTCCGCTCCAACCAGCGCTCGGGGAAGCTCTCGAGCCTGGCGGCCATCGCGATCCCGCCCCCAACCGCGGTGAGGCCCACGATCCCGTCGGTCACGGCAAGGGACACGCGAAGCGGGCCCCGGATCCTCATCGCCGGGCCCCCTGCGACGCGGGCCGTGCCGAGGCCACGATCCAGAGCAGGGCAACGATGGCGACGAGCGTGATCCTCTGCCATTCAGCCAGGTCGCTCTTCCAGATCCACGCGCCGACCATCCACGGGAGCAGGACGATCCAGACGATCACCTCGGCCCAGAGCGGCAGGCTGATCACCCAGGTCCAGATGTCGGCGAACGTCTGTGGGAACCAGACCAGCAGCACGAAGAAGACGATCCAGCCGACCACCATGACGCCGCCGAACGTGTGCTGCCCGGTCCGGCCGCTCTGCCGGCTCGCTCCGCCGGTGGACTCCGAGGTACCCATGCCCGACATACGGTAGAGGCGGGGGCGATACCGACGCACCCGAGCGACTCGTCCTGGGCCCCGCCGGGGCGTGCGGCTAGGCGGCGTCCCTCCAGGCCTTCGCGCGATCGATGTTGATCGCGTCGGGGCCGTTGCCGTCTTGGCCGGGGACCTCGAGGATCAACGGCAGGTCCGCGAGCGCCGGCGTGGCCAGGATGTCGGCCATGCCCTCCTCGCCGATCATGCCCTCGCCGAGGTTCTCGTGGCGGTCGCGGTTCGAGCCGAGCTCCACCTTCGAGTCGTTCAGATGCAGGCAGCGCAGGCGTCCCGGGCCGAGCAC
Organism: Thermoleophilia bacterium; assembly: GCA_028285405.1. Classification (GTDB taxonomy): domain Bacteria; phylum Actinomycetota; class Thermoleophilia; order Miltoncostaeales; family Miltoncostaeaceae; genus JANQPH01. The sequence goes on along the minus strand of JANQPH010000034.1, from coordinate 28,633 downwards.
GGCCTCGAACTCCTCGAGGGTCTTCGCCATCCCGCCGGGCGAGGCGACGTCGTAGCCCGAGGCAAAGAGATGCTGGGTGTCGAGGCAGAAGCCCACCCGGTCCGACGACCCGATCGCGGCCTCGACGTCGCGCAGCTGCTCGAAGGTCCGGCCGATCGTGTCGCCGGCTCCGGCCGTGTTCTCGAGGAAGACGGCGCACTCGCCGGGCGACGCCGCGAACGCCTCGGCGATCCCGGCGCCGATGCGGGCGATCGATTCCTCCATCGTGCTGTTGCGCGAGGAGCCGACGTGCAGGACGACGCCTTCGAGGCCCAGGCGCTCGCCGATCTCCAGGTGCTGGACGAGGCTCTCCACCGACGAGCGGTAGATGTTGCGCATCCCCTTCGCGGGCTTGCCGGGCGGCCCGGTCGGGACCTCCTCGTCTGGCGCGCCGAGGTTGATCAGGTAGAGCCCGTGGCTCACGATCGGCCCGATTCCCTCGGCCGCGGCCTTCTCGCGGAAGGCCTCGATCTCGGCGTCCTTGTGGTTGATCGGGCGCCAGGTGCGGGGATTGTGCGTGAAGACCTGCAGGCTCTCGCAGCCGATCGCGACCCCACGGTCGATCGCCTTCGAGATCCCGCCCGACGCCGAGACGTGCGCTCCGATCCGCACGTCGCTCAGCGGTCCTGGATCAGCGGGTGGTCCTCGTCGAGCAGCCGGTGGGCGGCGAGGGCGCCCTCGTTGATGTAGAGCTCGACCGGGCGAAGATCGATCGGCCTGATCTCCCCACGCTGCTGGTCGATGATCGGGCTGACGAGCCACTCGGCGAGGGCCTCGTCGATGAAGAGCCTGTCCTGCTCGCGGATCTTGACCCAGATCCGTCGCAGCTCGCTCGCGGACGCCTCCCCGACGTCGAGCTCCTTGACCGCCCGCTCGAACTCGGCGTCGTCGTACTCCATGGGGTGGGCCGGGTGGGCGCTGTGGTGCAGGAGGATGGTCCAGCGACCGCGGCCGAGCAGCGACGCGACCGAGCCGGTCGGCAACTCGTCGTCGCTCGCGGCGAACGGGGAGGAGTCGCTGCGCAAGAGCCGTGCGACGGCGAGGGCGCCGCCGAAGGCCGCCGCTCGGTAGACCTGCCGCTGTCGTGGATCGTCGATGTCCAGCTGCTCCACCTGCATGGCGAGATCGTCGAACCAGATCGCGAGCTCCTCGTCCCGGATCTTGCCGTGCTTCCTTCGAAAGAGGCCCATGGGCGCTCCCCAGCTCGTCAGCCGATCGATGTCGGACGTCGTGTCCGCACCCCCACGGTACATCCACGCCTGCCGGGTGTCCCGGCCTCGCCGCTCGGCGCGTGGCCCCCGCGCCGAGTCCCCTATCCTCTTGGCGTGGGACGCGAACGCCGCGAGATCACGGGCCCGGCGCGGGTGAGATTCGCCCCGAGCCCCACCGGGACGCTCCATGTCGGCGGCGCGCGGACGGCGCTCTTCAACTGGCTCGTCGCTCGCAACACGGGCGGCGACTTCGTGCTCCGCCTCGAGGACACCGACCGCGAGCGCTCGACGCCCGAGAGCGAGGCCGAGATCCTGCGCGCGCTCTCCTGGCTCGGCCTCGACTGGGACGAGGGGCCGGTCCGCCAGAGCGAGCGCGGCGACGTCCATCGCCAGGCGATCGAGCGGCTGCGCGAGGCCGGCGCGATCTATCCGGCCTGGGAGAGCGAGGAGGAGCTCGAGACTCAGCGGGCCGCGGCGCGCGAGAGCAAGCAGGCCCCGGTGGTTCGCGGTCGCCGCGACTGGAGCGACGAGGACCTCGCCAGATTCGAGGCCGAAGGCCGCCAGCCGGTCTGGCGCTTCGCGGTCGATCCCGCCGGCGAGACGGTCATCGACGACTACGTCCGCGGTGAGGTCACGTTCGACCACGGCTCGATCGAGGACTTCGTCGTCGCCCGAAGCGACGGCACGGCGACCTACAACCTCGCGGCCGCCGTCGACGATCTCGACATGCGCATCTCGCACGTGATCCGCGGCGAGGACCACATCTCGAACACGCCCAAGCAGATGATGGTCATCCGGGCGCTCGGCGAGACCCCTCCCGAGTACGCGCACATCCCGCTCATCCTGGGGCCCGACAAGAAGCGCCTGTCCAAGCGCCACGGAGCCGACTCGGTCGAGGATCTCGAGGAGACCGGCTACGTCCGCAGCGCCGTGATCAACGCGCTCGCGCTGCTCGGATGGAGCTTCGACGACAAGACGACGGTCTTCACGATCGACGAGCTGGTCGAGAAGTTCACGATGGCGCGGGTCTCCAAGAGCCCCGCCGTCTTCGACGTCGCCAAGCTCGACAAGCTGAACGGCCGCCACATGCGCCTGATGAGCGACGAGGAGTTCCTCGAGACGCTCCTCGGCTACCTCGAGCGTCGGGGGCGGCTGGCCGAGTACGGCGAGGGCGCCGAGGCCGTCATCCGCGAGAGCGTGCCCGCGGTGAAGCGCAAGCTCAGCCGCCTCGCCGAGTACGACGACCTCGCCGGGTGGCTGTTCCGGCCGCTGGTGGTCGCCGACGAGGCCTGGGAGGTCGTCAGCAAGGACCTCAAGCACTCCATCCAGGTCATCGGCGGCGGCCTCGGACGGCTCGAGGAGCTCGACGAGTTCACGACCGAGAGCGTCAAGGACGCGCTGCAGGATCAGCTGCACATCATGGGGGAGGCCGCGCGCGACTTCCTCGAGCCCCAGCGCATCGCGATCACCGGCCAGCTGATCTCGATCGGGATCTACGAGTCGCTCGTGCTGCTCGGCCGGGAGGAGGCGATCCGCCGCTATCGCGAGATGCTCGGGCGACTGGCCGAGCTGTGGACGGCCGCGTGACCTTCGCGCCGGGCACCCAGAAGCGGCTGCTGATCGTCGGTGCCCTCGCCTTTGGAACCTTCGCGATCGCCACCTTCACGATCCAGCGGACGGATGGGTCGCAGGAGACGCTCTCGATCGTCGGCGGCGCCATCGCCTACGGCTTCCTCGTCCTCGCGGCGATCATCCTCGTCCGCGGCTGGCGCAACCGCTCGGCCGGCGACAGGGACGCGATCGCGGCGTTCCTGTCGGATCACCCGGCCGTCACCGAGGCAGTCGGCAGCCCGGTGACGCTGGGCCGCCCGGGCGGGGACGTCCTCGGGCGCACCGAGGGGCAGGCCACGATCAGCGTTTCGGTCACCGGGCCGGGCGGCAGCGGGATCGCCGAGCTCGTCATGGCCCGGCTGGGCAGGGACTGGGAGATCCTCGGTGGCACGCTGGACGCGCACGGTGAGGAGATCTCCCTGACGAGCGGAGTCCGCTCCGACGTGTGACCCCGGGCGCGGGGGCGCTCAGGTCGAGCCGCCGGCCCCCGACTCGATTCCGACGAGCAGGCGGCGGAGCAGCCCGCCGAGCTGATCGTGCTCTCGTGCGGTGAGGCCGGACAGGGCCTCCTCCTGGAGTGCCAGGTGGGACGGGATCGCCGCGGTGAGTGCGGCATCACCCGCCGGCGTGAGCCGAACCAGGACCCCGCGCCGGTCGTCGGGGTCGGCCTCGCGAACCACGAAGCCATCCGCCTCGAGCCGGTCGACGCGGGCGGTGATGGTGCCGCTGGTCTTCAGCGTGCGGGCCGCCAGCTCGCGGGGTGCCAGCCGGTAGGGCTCCCCGGCCCGTCGCAGCGTGGCCAGCAGGTCGAACCCGGCCGAGCTCAGGCCGTGCTCGGCCAGGTTGCGCTCGAGCGCGGGCGCGATCAGCGCGGCTGCCCTTGCGATCCGCCCGACCACCTCCACGGCGCCCGTGTCGAGCTCCGGGCGCTCACGCCGCCAGTCGGCGAGCACCCGATCGATCGCGTCCGCATCCGCAGCGAGCTCGGTCACCGCCCCGATGTTACTCGGCCGTAAGTATCTTGACTTCAAGTTACTTGTCCCTAAGGTATCGGCGGGACAGCGAGAGGAGGGCTGGTGAGGATCGGAGTCATCGGCGCGGGCCGCGTCGGAGCGGGGTTGGCGAGGGTGTGGGTCGAGGCGGGGCACGACGTGACCCTGTCGTTCAGCCGCGACGCAGAGGCGCTGCGGCGGACGGCTGAGGAGATCGGCGCGAGCGTCGGCAGTCCCGACGAGGCCGCGCGCGGGGCCGACGCGACGCTCGTCGCGGCGCCCTGGTCAGCCATGGACGAGGCCCTGGCGGCAGCGGGGGACCTGACCGGCGCCGTCCTGATCGACGCGACGAACGCCCTCGGCGCCGGCCTCGGGCGGCCTGCCGGGCTGGAGCTGGCCGCCCGCGTTCCCGGGGCGCACGTCGTCAAGGCCTTCAACACGGTCTTCGCGCAGCTCTTCGGCGCGGCCCGGAGCGAGGAGCCGCCGCCGAGCGTCGTCATCTGCGGCGACGACGCCGGCGCCAAGCGGATAGTCGAGCAGCTCGCGGCAGACGCGGGGTTCGCGCCCGTCGACGCGGGCGGGCTCGAGCAGTCGGGCGACGTCGAGGCGTTCGCCCGGCTCGTGATCGGGCTGGCCTACCGCGAGGGACGAGGCCAGTTCTTCTACCGCCTGGGCACGTCCGCCCAGGGTGAGCCCGAGACCGAAAGGGAGTCGGGATGAGCGAGACGATCAACACCACCAGGACCACGCCGATCCGCGTGCTCATGGTGGTGGCCAACCCATCGACATCGACGACCGTCGGTGGCCCAGTCGGCTTCTGGGCGTCGGAGCTGACCCACCCGTATCTGGCGTTCGTCGAGGCCGGTTACGAGGTCGAGATCGCCAGCCCGGACGGGGGCCCCGTGGAGCTCGACGGGTTCTCGGATCCCCGTCACGAGAGCGGCTACTCGGCCGACGACCTCATCAGCATGGGGTTCCTGTCGACGCCGCAGCTGGCCGAGCAGCTCGAGGACACCGCGCCGCTCGGCGCCCTCGACCTGGATCGCTTCGATGCCATCGTCGTCTGCGGCGGCCAGTCGCCGATGTTCACCTTCCGCGGCAACGAGGTCCTCGAGCGCGCGCTCCGGGCGTTCTACGAGGCCGAGAAGCCCACGGCCGCCCTCTGCCACGGTGTCTGCGCCCTGCTCGACGTCACGCTGTCAGACGGGTCGCATCTGATCGACGGCAAGACGATCACCGGGTTCTCGAACATGGAGGAGGACGCCGTCGACGGGATGTTCGGCACGCAGGTCATGCCGTGGCGCATCGAGGACGTCGCGACCGAGCGCGGCGCCAACTTCGCGGTCGGCGGACTGTGGAAGGGCTTTGCGGTGCGCGATGGCCGCCTCATCACCGGCCAGCAGCAGTACTCCGGCGCGAAGACCGCGGAGCTCGTGATCTCGGCGCTCGGCACGTAGAACACCCGTTCCCGAACGCGCTACAATTCAGCTGCGCTCGGCGTTGACGCCCCACCGGGGGGCCGTCCGTCCTGCGCAGCTGGAGAGGAGTGAGGCGTGTTCCACAACGGGGACACCGTCGTATACGCGACCCACGGCGTCGGGGTCGTTCGCGGAACGGGCGAGCGGACCGTCCTGGGCGAGGCTCGTGAGGTAATCGAGCTCGAGCTGGCCAGCCGGGACATGAACATCGTCGTGCCGCTCGATCAGGCCCTCTCGACGGGCCTGCGACCCGCCATGACCAAGAAGACCGCGAAGACCGTGATGGGTGTGCTGGCTGACCGCCCTGAGAAGATCACGGGCACCTGGAGCCAGCGGCTGGCGAAGTGTCAGGCGCGGCTCAAGACGGGCGATCCACTCGAGCTGGCGGCGACGGTGCGCGACATGACCGCGCTCGATCGGTCTGGGAGGATCAGCTACAACGAGCACTCGCTGCTCGGCGCGACCCGCGCAAACCTGGTCGAGGAGCTCTCCGTCGTCTTCTCAGAGCACACAGCCGCCGTCGACGACCGGGTCGAGTCCGCCCTCGACGGAGCCGGAGCCGGGACCGGCCGAGGCAGGCGCGCCGCCTGAGCAATCGGCGGGGCGGGGACGGCGACGTCTCCGATCGGGCACGGGTTCGGGACCGCTTCCGGCGGGGCTGCTGCCGTATGCGCTGGTCGCCGGTGGTGTCGTCCTCGGGATCATCGGCGCGTTCGATCCACCCGGCGCCGTGGGCTGGTTCGCCGTCGGAGCGGCGCTCGTCCTCGCCGGCGGCGGGCTGCTGTGGTTCTCGGCGCGATCGACGGGCGGCTCCCGGGTCGCCCTCGGCGCTGCGCTGGCGGCCGCCGCGCTCGTCGCGGCGACCCTCGTCGGCCTCGCCGCCTGGCAGCTCGCCCGGGCCGACGAGCGAGAGGACGAGGTCCGAAAGGAGGCCCTCGCGCTGCGCCTGGGCGGAGGGGGAGACCTCACCGGGATTCGCCTGGAGGGCGAGGACCTGTCGGGGGTGTTCCTGCGGGGGGCGCAGCTGGAGTCCGCCGACCTCGAGGGGGCGGATCTGAGCGGGTCGGTCCTGGCCGAGGCGAACCTCCGGCGGGCCAACCTGATGAGCGCCAACCTCACCAACGCCGATCTCGTGCGCGCCGACCTGTCGGCGGCCGATCTTCGCAACGCCAACCTGGGCAACGCCGACCTGGCCGGGGTCACCCTCGAGGGCGCACGGCTGGACGGCGCACGGATCGGGGCGGATCAGCTCGCGGGTGCCGACCTGCGACGCGCCGAGCTGGGCAACATCGAGCTCGCCGGGGCCACGCTCACCGGGGCCAATCTCGAGGGCGCCAACCTGGCCGGGCGCAACCTGTCGGGCGCCGATCTGGGCGCGGCCAACCTGACCGACGTCGACTTCGAGGGCGCCGACCTGACCGGCGCGAGCCTGGTGGGCGCCAACCTCACCCGCGCGAACCTCACGGATGCCCGGCTGGTCAACGCGGACCTGCGAGCCGCCGATCTGGCCGGCGTCACGATCTCGGGCGCGATCGTGGACGAGCGCACCCGCTTCCCGGAGGGGAACACCCTGCAGCCCTGATCGGCGCAGGCGATCACGCCGCCGCCAGCTCGAACTCCGGGCCCGCGTGGGCCGTCCCGTTCACCATCACCTCGATCCGGTGTGTGCCGGGGTAGTGGGTTCTCGTCGTGTGCTGCTTCAGCGATACGCGCTTCTTCAGGACGACCGCCTCCCCGCCCGGCAGGTCCACCTCGCCGAGGCGGAAGGTGCGCGGGCTGAGGTCGCCGCTCGACTTCATGAACCAGACGCGGAGCTCGGCGATGGTCGGCTCGAGCTCGTCCGCGGGATTGGTGAGCTCGACCTCGACATGGATCTGCCCCCCGATGCGCGGCGCCGCCGGATCGACGGAGATCTGCGACGGAACCACCGGCGAGTCGGCGCGAAAGCCGAGCACGCCGAGCGCGGCCTCGTCACCCGCCTTCGACAGCGTGCGAAGCGCGTGGCGGACCAGTCGTCGGCGATCCTCACCCGCCCCGGGATCGAGCCACCGTCCCGCCGTGTCGATCGCGACGGCCGGGTTGTCCTTCGAGATGTCGTTCAGGTTGTTGGCGACCGAGCGCCGTACGTACTCCTCGGGGTCGTCCTTGAGCGCGTCGAGGAGGGGCAGGATCGGGCTCGGGTCGGCGACGAACGCGTCGAGCCGCGGCGCCCACGGCAGCCGGGGCCGCGTTCCCTCCGAGACCAGCCGCCGCACGTGGACGCTGTCGTCCCGGGTCCACGCCGCGAGCACGGCGAGCGTCCGCTCCGGCTCGCTGACGATGAACGGGCGGATGCTGAACTCGCAGGTGAACCGCTGGGTGAGCGCGTGCTGGGCCGCCATCGACACCTCGAAGTCGGCGAGGCCGTGCTCGGCGACGTAGAAGACGTGCGGCATGTAGAGAAACGGCGCCATCCCGTTGCCTTCGGTGCGCTCCAGGGGCGGCCCGAGGGAGCGCACCAGGAGGTCGGCGGCATCCGCGTAGTCGGCCGGCAGGGCGTTCCCGAGCGCGCCGGCGATCGCTCTCGCGCGGTCGAGCAGCTCGAGCTCGTCGTAGCCGTCCAGCGACTCGGCCACGAACCGCTCGGCGGGGAATGTCGGCTCGACCGCGACGAGCATGTCGGCGATCCGTCGCGGGACGTCCGGGCCGAAGTGGTCTTTCAGTCGCTCGGCCATCGTTCAGGCGTGCTCGGCGACCCAGGCGCAGACGGCGTCCACGAGCTCGGTGTGGTGAGCGCCCATCAGGTGATCGGCGCCGTCGATCCAGGCGATCTGCGCATCGCCACCGCTCGTTCTGACCGCCTCGGCGATGGCGGTCGCATCGGCGGGGTCGACTACGGTGTCCGCGGTTCCCTGGACGAGCAGGATCGGGCAGCGGGCCGCGGCGAGGTGTCGATCCGCGACCGCGTCGACCGCCTCCGGCCCCCGCGAGTGCCACCAGGTCGAGGTGGTGTAGACGCCCGACAGGTGCGGCTCGAGGGTCGGGCCGTAGAGCCGGCGCACGACGAGGACCTCCTCGCGTCCGTCCGCGATCGCGGCCCGGCACCGCTCGACCAGCGCCGCGTACGAGGGATCGGTGCCCAGGCGGTCCATCCGCCGCTGTGAGCTCGCCGGGAGGCTCTGCGCGGTGCCGATCAGGACCGCGCCGCGCACCGGCAGGCTCCAGTGCTCCGCGACCGCGCGCGCGGCGAGGTTCGCGCCGAGCGAGTAGCCGGAGAGCACGACGCCGTCGAAGCCGCGCCGCCCGAGCGCATCGATCGCCGCACCGATGTCGAGCAGCGCGTCCTCGAATAGCGCGCCGCCGAAGATCTGCGACGCATTCGCGAGGCGGGTCTCGAGCGTCATCACCGGGACCCCGAGCGACGCCAGCGGGCGGGGGAGATACCGCAGGGAGCCGACGCTGAAGTTGCCCTGGTTGCCGTGCAGGTGGACGATCGCGGTCCGCCGTCCGGTCCGAGCGGCCCGCTCGTCCGTCGCGACCGGGTCCTCGATCAGCAGCGCGTCGTGCTCCTCGCCGTCGCTCGCCGTGAGCGTGAGCACGTGGGTCGAGGCCGATGGCTGCCGCAGGGGGACCCGACCAGCTCCCGGATCTTCGACCTCGCGGATGAAGTCGGCCGCGATCCGGGCGACCTCCGGGGTGCTGTCGGCGAACGCGGCGTCGGAATCCTTCACGATCTCCATCCGGGCGCTCGCTCCCGGCTCACCGGCGACCGCGGCGAGGATCTCCTCGCCGACCCGCTTGGCCAGCGGGGTGCTCGGCTGGATCAGCAGCTGGGGAACGCCCGCCCGCCGCGCCAGGGCGGGACCGTCCAGATGCGCCGCGGCGGGCGCTCGAGCCTCCCGCCAAGTGCGCCAGGTCCACACCTCGGCGTCCTCGGGGGTGCTCGTCGGCCCGCATCCCCGCTCGACGACGAAGATCTCGTCGTCGACGCCGTCTCGGGCTCGGCCTTCGGCCTCGGCGGCGATCGCGTCCCAGGACGGGCTCGCGCCCAGCCGGTCCCAGCGCTCACGCTGCGCCTCGCCGGGATGTCCGGGGTGGGCGACGTGCACCAGCGCGACCACCTCGGGCGCCGGGTGCTCGGCCTGGTGCAGCGCCACCAGGATCGCGCCCTGGCCGTACCCGACCAGGGCGATCCGCTCGGCGCCCAGCTTCCTCGCGTCGTCGACGGCCGCGTCGATGTCGCCGACGGCGGACCGGAGCAGGCCGCCGCCGTAGATCACGCCGAAGTTCGCGAGGCGCGTGTTGATCGTGAGCGCCGACACGCCCGCCCGCGCCAGCTCGATCGCGATGCGACGGGGCGCGCCACCCAGGTAGTTGCCGACGGACCCGTGGACGACGATCGCGAGCGTGCGCGCCTGCTCCCGGCCAGGGGCCTGCAGGAAGAGCGCGTCCCAGTGGTGGCCGTCGTCGGCCTCGAGCAGCCGCGGCTCGGCGACGAGGCCTTCGGTGTCCAGGAGCTCCGCTCCGGGCCTGATCGCCGTTCGGCGCGCGAGTCGATCGTGCGGCATCGGCTCAAGTTTGCCCAGCCGGCCCGACCGCGTGGAGGTCGGGGCCGCCGGCCGCGGGCGGCGCCATGCTTGGCGGGATGCCCGATGTCGCCTTCGAGACGCTCGTCGATCGGCACGGGCCGGTCGTGATGCGGTTCCTGATCGCGCGCCTCGGGCCGATCGATGCCGAGGACGCGTTCCAGGAGACCATGCTGTCCGCGCTGCGCGCGTATCCGGATCTTCGGGAGGCCGGGGCGGCCAGGTCATGGCTGCTTCGGATCGCCGAGCGCGCGGCCCACGACACCGGTCGGGCCCGGCGCCGGCGGCCGATCCCGGTCGCCGACGTCCCGGACCGGCCCGAGGTGGGGGCGCCCGAGGATCCCTCCGGGGCGTGGAGCGGAGTGCGCCGGCTGCCCGACAAGCAGCGGACCGCGGTCGTGCTGCGCGTCGCGCTCGACCTGGCCTACCGAGAGATCGGCGAGGTGATGGGGACCTCACCCGAGGCCGCGCGGCGCAACGTGCACGAGGGGCTCTCGACCTTGCGTGATCGCGCCGGCGAAATCTGATCTCACGTTTTCTCGTCCCCGCGCGTCGTTCTTGGTGAACGCAGACAGGGAGACGCAGATGGGCACGACACTCGAAGGGGCGCTGACGGCGGGCTTGCCGCCCGTCGGCGACTTGGCGCACGAGAAGGAGCGCCTCGCGGCGGCGGCCGAGGACGAGGGCATCCTCGACGTCGGGGTGGGGCACCTCGACTCGCCGATCGGCCGGCTGTTCGTCGCCGCCACCGAGGAGGGGGTGGTGAGGATCGGCCTGGCGACCGAGTCCGAGGACGAGCTGCTCGCCGAGCTGGCGGCGTCGGTGTCGCCGCGCATCCTCGGTGCGCCGCGACGGGTCGATCCGACTCGCAGGCAGCTCGACGAGTACTTCGGCGGTGGCCGCCGGTCGTTCTCGGTCCCGCTCGACTGGCGCCTCACGCGGGGCTTTCGCCGGGAGGTGCTCGAGGAGCTCGTGGCGGTCCCCTACGGCGAGACGACTACGTACTCCGAGCTGGCCGCCGAGGCCGGCCGGCCTCGGGCCGTTCGCGCGGCCGGGACGGCGCTCGCGACGAACCCGATCCCGATCATCGTCCCGTGCCATCGCGTCTTGCGCTCCGACGGCAGCGTCGGCGGCTACCGCGGCGGCTCCGACGCGAAGCGGACGCTCCTCGCGCTCGAGGGCGAGTCCGGCACAATGCTCGCAAGTGGGTGAGCGCGAGATCCAACGGACCTACCGCGGGCGAGCGACGCGGGAGGAGGACGCCGAGCTCGACGGGCCCGAGCGCGCGGTCGTCGCGGCCGTCTACGGCCAGAAGGACGACGACGAGTCGCGGCTGGCCGAGTTCGGCGCATTGCTCGACACCGCCGGGGCCGAGGTGGTCGAGGTCGTCGTGCAGCATCGCGACCGCCCCGAGCCACGCACCTATCTCGGCAAGGGCCGCCTCGAGGAGCTCCAGCTGCTCGTGGGCGATCTCGAGCCGAACCTCGTCGCGGTCGACGGTGAGCTGACGGCCGGCCAGCAGCGGCATCTCGAGGACCGCCTGAAGAAGCGCGTGGTCGATCGGACCGGCCTGATCCTCGACATCTTCGCGCTCCACGCGAGCACCGCGGAGGGCAAGCTGCAAGTGGAGCTCGCCCAGCTCGAGTACTCCTACTCGCGCCAGGAGGGCCTGTGGCAGCACCTCGAGCGCCTCGGCGGTGGCGTCGGCACACGGGGACCGGGTGAGACCCAGCTGGAGTCGGACCGGCGGATGCTCCGCACTCGCATGGGCGTCCTGCGCCGGCGGCTTGCCGACGTTGCCAAGTCCCGCGACGTGATGCGCAGCCGTCGGCTCGCATCCGATGCTCCGCGGATTGCGCTGGCCGGCTACACGAACGCCGGCAAGTCGAGCCTGATGAACGCGCTCACGGGTGCCGGCGTGTCGACGGCCGACGCGCTGTTCGAGACGCTCGACTCCACGACGCGGGCGCTCGAGCTGGGGCCGCACCGGGTACTCCTCTCGGACACCGTCGGCTTCGTGCGCGACCTGCCGCACGAGCTGGTCGAGGCGTTCGCCTCGACGCTCGACGAGGTGCGCGACGCCGATCTGATCCTGCACGTCGCCGACGCGACCGAGCACTGGCGCACGCGCGACGAGCAGGCGGCCGCGGTCGAGCGCACGCTCGACCAGATCGGGGCCGGGGACGTTCCCCGGCTGCGCGTGCTGAACAAGGTGGACGCGTGCGACGCCGAGGGCCGCGCCGACCTGGGGCACGAGAACTCCGACGCCGTGCTCGTCTCGGCCCGCACGGGCGAAGGCCTCGACGGTCTGCGCGCGCGCCTGCTCGAGGTGGCGCGCGGGCGGCTCACTCCCGTGGACGTTCTCATTCCCTACGCCCGCGGCGAGCTGGTGTCGAGCGTCTACGCGAGTGGTCGCGAGATCGAGCAGGAGGCCGAGCCGGAGGGAACACGGATGCGGGCCCTCCTGCCCGAGCGCGCGGCGGCGATCCTCCTCGCCGACCTGCGCAACGGCTCCAGCTCAGCGGTCGAGCACGGGGGCCGTCCGGGATGAGCGGCGGCACGCCACCGGCCGGCTTTCCGGTCCCGCTCTCGATCCTCGAGCTCGCGAACGTCTCGTCCGGGTCGACGTCCGAGGCGGCGCTCGCCGCGACGACCGACATCGCCAGAGGTGCGGAGGGCTGGGGTTTCGACCGGCTCTGGGTCGCCGAGCACCACAACATGCCGAGCGTCGCCAGCAGCTCGCCCGCGGTGCTGCTCGCACACCTGGCCGCCAACACGACCACGCTGCGGGTGGGCTCCGGTGGGGTGATGCTGCCCAACCACGCGCCGCTCGTGGTCGCCGAACAGTTCGCCACGCTGGAGGCGCTCCATCCCGGGCGCATCGACCTCGGCATCGGCCGGGCACCGGGCACCGACGGGCTCACGGCCGCTGCGATCCGGCGAGCGCAGGGCACCGGCGCGGACGACTTCCCTCAGGCCGTGGCCGAGGTGCAGGCGTTCCTCGAAGATGCCTTTCCGGCCGAGCACGCCTACGCCCGGATCGGGCTGATGCCGCGCCCGTCCGCGGGCCCGCCGATCTGGCTGCTCGGATCCAGCGGCTACAGCGCGCAGCTGGCGGGGCTGATGGGGCTGCCGTACGCGTACGCACGGCACTTCAGCCGTCGCAACACGCTGCCGGCGCTCGAGCTGTACCGCTCGAGCTTTCGGCCGTCGGCGGCGCTGGATGCCCCCTACGCGATGGTCTGCACCGGAGCGGTCGCGGCCGACACCGCCGAGGAGGCGGAGCGCCTCGCCACCTCGGGTGCGCTCGCCATGCTCCTGATGCGCGCCGGGCAGCCGGGGCCGATCCCCACGCCCGAGGAGGCAACGGCGTTCGAGTGGCACGGTGACGCCGCCGAGCACCTGCGCAGGTGGCTCGGCAACGTGGCCCACGGGCTGGCCGAGGACGTCCTGACCGAGCTCGAGGGGATCCAGCGCGAGACCGAGGCCGACGAGCTGATGCTCACGACGAGCATCCACGGCGAGGCGCCGCGGGTTCGCTCCTTCGAGCTGATCGGGCAGGCGCTCGCGGCCCGGGCCCAGCCACTCGGCTCGGCCCGGGCGCGCGGCTAGCTCAGGACGACGAGGTCGTGCTCGAGATCAGCTGGTAGACGGAGCCCGGCGACTGTCCGTCGGGCACCCAGACGTAGCCGCTGCCCGCCGCCACGCAGCCGACGGCGCCGTTGGTCGAGCCGGTCGGGAAGGGCTGCTGCTGACGCAGGACGCTGAGGTTGTCCTCGTTCAGCGCGGCGACCTTCGCCGTCTCCCCCGAGAGCACGTCGTAGTCGACGCCCACCCACAGCGCGTTGTTGCCGGTGACCGTGCACTGCAGCTCGATGTTGGTGGTGAAGGTGTTGCCGATCCTGCTCTTGCCGACATCGATGACGGTGGTCGCCCCGTCATCGTTCGGCTCGACCTCCGAGAAGTAGATCTGGCTCGAGCCGTACGTCAGGAAGACCTCGCCGGTTCCGTCGTTGATGCTGTCGATGTTGATCGACTTCTCCACCTTCAGCGTCTTCGGGTTCCATGACTGCAGGAGCGCCCTGGAGCCGCTGAAGACCGTCGTCCAGATCTTCCCGTCACCCGTCGCGAAGCCCTCGTAGCTCGACGGGGTGGCCCTGATCGACGCCTTGTTGTTGGAGTAGTCGATGCGAACCAGCTTCTTCTGGTCGTTTGCGCCGGCCCAGATGTAGCCGCCGGCGGGGCCGATGCCGCCCTGGTGGAAGTCGCCGGCCGGGATCGGCAGCGCCGCCCGGATGGTCTTCTGGACCGCGCCGGTCGACCCGTTGAGGCGGTAGATCGTGGCCGTGGAGCTGCCCTGGCCGGTCAGCACCCAGACCGAGTTGGCGGCGGTGGCCATGGCGACGGCTCCCTGGCCGACGCTGATCGTCCGGGTCGTGCCGGTCGTCGAGTCGATCCGGGTCACGGTGTTGTCGGTCTGGTTGATCACCCAGCCGGCCCCGTAGCCCGAGATCACGGGACCCGGGGCGTTGCCGACGCTGACCTGGCGGACGACGTCGAAGTCGTCAGCGGCGGCGGCTCCCGCTCCGAGGCCCAGCGCGGCCATGGCGGCCATCGCGATTCCGGCGAGTCGTGACGTGCGCACGGCGTTCTCCTCAGTCTCTCCGCTCGTGAGTCGTGGCACGTGGGTGCCCAGGTGCACGAGTCGTGCACGCAAACTCGGACCGAGCGGTCGGTTCCATACTCACGCGGTCGACAAGAACGACCGTGGACTTGAGGATGACTGGCGACGCGCCCCGGTGGGGCGCGCACCGAGAGGAGGGCGACGCGCGGGCGTCCCGCCGCCCTCGTCTCGGCTCACTTCCCGATCAGCGACTCGAGATCGGGCGTCGAGCGAACGGGGTCGAACTCGAGGACGTCGTACTCGGCGGACCCCGACGTGAAGAACGGGTCTTCTGCGATCAGGTCGCGCATCTCGGCGACGCTGTCGCCCGTCGCGAGGATGAGCCCGCCGACGAGCGGGACCTGACGCGCGGTGAGCAGGAACCGTCCCGACTCGAAGTTCCCCTTGATCCAGGCCTTGTGGCCCTCGAGGTGCTTGTCGACCTCCTCGGCGGGCTTGGTGTACTTGGCGATCAGCACGAACATCGCGCCTCCTGAACGGGTGGTGGGTGCCGCGTGCGGCGTGGGGCACCCCCATTCTCGCTGAGTCAGCGACGAAATACGACACCAAGTTCGCGATTGCGGATTCCTGTGCGCGGGGCGGCGGTTCGGAAGCCCGCCGAGAGTCCGCCAACCGAGCGGGAACCGGCCCGCTCAGTAGGCCTTCGCGACCAGCCCTCCGTCGACGAGCAGATGGGTACCCGTCACGTACGACGACTCGGGGGAGGCGAGGAAGCGAATCGCCTGGGCGACCTCGCGAGGGTCGGCGAGCCGCTTGATCGGATAGGTCTGCTCCATCTCCTGCCGGGCCGCCGCGGGGTCGCCCGTGGCGGCGAAGTACGCCTCGATCATCGGCGTCTCCATGTCGCCCGGCAGCACGCAGTTGCAGCGGATGCCGCGCGCGGCGTAGTCGACGGCGATCGCCTTCGTCAGGCCGAGCACCGCCGCCTTGGTGGCCGTGTACGAGGTGAGCATCGGATCGGCCGTGACCGACAGAATCGACCCGACGGTCACGATCGAGCCCCCGTTGCCGTCGAGCATCGCTCTCACGGCGGCGCGACAGTCGTAGAACAGCCCGCGCACGTTGACGTCGAAGACCTCGTCGAAGCCCTCCCGATCGGTCTCGTGCAGCGGTGTCTCCGGTCCGAGGATCCCGGCGTTGGCGACCATGATGTCGAGCTGTCCGAAGCGCTCGATGCACGTTCCGACCGCCCGGCTCGAGGTGTCCTCGTCGCGCACGTCGCCTTGGACGAAGATCACATCGCCCGGGAGCGCCTGCGCGGCCTCCTCGAGGCTGTTGCCGTCGTCGGTATCGCGACCGACGCCGACGACCGACGCCCCCTCCTCTGCGAGAAGCAGCGCGGTCTCGCGACCGAGCCCCTTGGTCGCGCCGGTCACCACGCCGGCGAGCCCACTCATCCTGTCGCTCATGAGACGTCCTCCTCGACGGCGGCGAATCTACCACCGACCCTGCGTCCGGAGCGCTCGCGCGGTGGCATAGCCTCCTCCGGTCGACAACCGGAGAAAGCCAATGCGCACTCGTCCCATCCTCGCCGGTCTCGCTGCCGGTGCCGTTCTCGCAGCCGGGGGCATCGCTGCCATCGATGCGGTCACCGACAGCGCCGACGCTCAGTCCCGCGGCCAGTTCGCGACCAAGGCCGACGTGAAGATTGCCAGTGGGCAGGCCCAGGCAGCCATCAACCTCGGAAAGCGAGTCTGGAACCTGGTCGGTGTGTACGAGGCGAACCCGGGCGAGCTCGTCGGAAAGAACAGCGGACCGATTCGCCAGCAGCGTGGCGTGGGCGGAGGGATCCCAGAGTCGGCACTCCGGGAGGACGTCCGTCAGAGGCTCAACGCGGGTGGCCCCCAGGGGGCCCAAGGCCCGCAAGGTCCAGCGGGTGCGCGGGGACCCGTGGGGCCCACCGAAGGAGTCGCCGTCACCAACCTCACGCCAAGCACGTTTCCGACTCCGGACGCGACGGTTCCGCCACAAGGACTGTCGATCACCACAACCGAGGCGGGCCGGCTCCACCTGACGGTTCAGTTCGCGGGCCGGCTCGACTGTGGCGGAGACCCGTTCGGCCGGATGTGGCTACGGCTCAATCAGGCGAACATCGAGTCGTCCCTTGCGTCGCTCATGGCCGTTTCCAGTGACAATACGTTCTCGCTGACCGGTATCACGGACCAGGTCGTCCCCGCCGGTTCGCAGAGTGTCGACGTCGCGGTCGCATGCACCTCGGGCTCGGTTGCAGAATGGATCGGCGACAACAGCGCCTCGGCCTCGGCGATCGTCATCGGCTAGGGGCGGCAACGACGACCCCGGCGAGAAATCGGGATGCCCGGATTCGAACCGGGGATACCGGGCTTGGGCTGAGGCCGTCGCTCGAAGGCTGGGGCGGGCAGGGGTGTTCGGCGGCAAGTGCGCTCCGCCCCTCCCAGGGCAGCTCGTCAGGTCGGCCAGTAGCGTCGGAGCATGACCCACGCGTCGAGCAACGACCGCCGCCCAGCGCGCAGATCGAGAGCCGCGCGCACCTCCAATCCCACCTCCGCCGGGATCGCCAGCGCCTAGTCGAACTTCAAGCGGCTTGAGGTGTCGCGGACGTTCTCTTCGTGCTCTGCGAGTTCCCGGGCCTTCTTCTCGGCGCGCACCCGTTGGTCGCGCTCGTACTGGGCGACATCGTCGTTCACCTTTGCAAGCACGTGCCGGAGGGTCTCCACGTGGTACTTCTCGAGCTCGTCCATGGTCGTACCGTCGAGGGTGACTGTGTCGCCAGAGACGGATGCGATCCCGGGTGAGTGCATCGGCGTCCATCTGGGTGGCCGGTCCCAGGTATTCACGAAGTGCGTGGCCCACACTCGCGAGGGGGTGCGCGAGAGGCGCAGGGGGACCCGGTAGAGCGCGCTACCCCGCGTGCCGTCGTTGCGTGGCTGGCTAACTCCCTCCTCGACTACACCCAGGATTCTGATTGGGTCTTCCTCGGTCGATGCCGGCTCCGGCCTCGAAGATGGTGCTCGGCGGGCCTTCGCCCTGCGCAGCTCGGTCTTCTTGCGCTGATCGGCTGCGTGCTTCGGGATCGCCTCAGCGACCTTTGACGCCACCTCGTCGACGTTCGCCGACGAAAGCGGCTCGTGGTAGACGTCGCCGAGCGACGCGGGCATCGGGGCGTCGCCGACGCGAACCGGGAGCACCTTGACGCCCTCTCGGCCGAGTTCGCCGGTGACGGCAAGCGCCAGCTCCTTCTTGCACCACTTCGACTCTGCCGAGGCTTCCGATACGAGGGCAAGGAAGTAGTCGACACCGGCGATGGCAGTCGAGATCTTCTCGATGAGAGAATCGCCGATCTGCATCTCGCCCTCGTCGATCCATACTTGGACGCCACGCGCCTGCAGCGCCCCGGCGAGCGCCCGGGCGAGGGGCTTGTCCTCGTGGGCGTAGGAGATGAAGACGGAGTCCTCAAGACTGGCCATTCCTTCCGAACGTAGCGCGGGTTCCGGATGCTGCTTGCTCGGGAGAAGGGGTGCCCTCGGTGATGGCGGCGCAAGCGCTCGGGGGAAGCGGGGGTCTAGGACAGTTGATGCGCCTCCCGAAGGCCATCTTCGGCGATCACCTGGCGTTGCAGCCTCCGCAACACCTCGTCGACTGACCGCGTCGCTAGCTTTGGTCGCATGTTGCAGAAGCTGCGCAACGTGCCACCGCGCATCTGGCTCGCGATCGGTGCGGTTCTTGTCGTCGCGACGCCGTTCGTCTTCAGCCCAGCGGAGTTCGGGTACGCCGTAGGGGCCTACGCAGCGGCGATCGCGGTGTGGGCTGGCTTTATCACTGATCGCGCAGCGAAGCGCGCCGAGCATTGGGACCGGTGGGATCGGGCGGGCGAGGCCTTTCGTGCGGTCTGGCCCTTGTACTTCGAGATTGTGTTCCAGCGCAAGCAACTGACCCACGACGAACGCCTCGCCCACTACCAGGCGATCGACGAGGCACTCGGCAGGAGTGGCGGGCTCCAGATGCCAAAGACTGAGAAGTTGCGCGAGGTGATCATCACTCGCGGCGATGAGGGGCCAGGCGTGCTCACGCCGTTCGCTACCGACGCACTCGGAGAACTCGCGGACGTCAGAGAGCTGCATCGGGACGAACCTTTCTAACGAGGCGCCCGAACCCGCTATTTGGTGTGTGGCATAGCGCCGGGGAGGTTGGGCGATGCCACGCAGGAACGAGCGCCACGTTGTCCCCGACGACGATGAGTGGAAGGTGGTGAAGCCAGGGTCGAGCCGCGCAAGTGCCCGGGCGCGTACCCGGGCCGAGGCTGAGCGCCGAGCGAAGGAGATCCTTGGCAAGGACGGCGGCGCCGAGGCCGTTACCCATCGTCCCGATGGGCGAATTCGAGACGCCGACACGGTGCCGCCGGGGAAGGATCCGCCGCCGGGTTCGCCAGATACGAAGCACTAGACGGTTCGTGGGCCTTCGTGGGGTCGCTCCGGCCGCGCGGATCGCCGCTGGCAAATCTAGAATCCGAGCAATGGAACCGGAGGAGGGGATCCGACTCCTGCGAGCTCAGATCGAGGTCGCGATGTCGGGAATTGAAGACCTAGACGCTTGGAGCGTTCGCACTGAATCGGTTCTTCGTCGCGCGATCGGGCCCGACAACCCTCTGTACGAACGCTTCGAAGGGGTCAGCTACTCGCCTTCTGTGGTGATAGCTGGAATGCCGGGTTCCGTGTGGAAGAACGCCGAGCGGTCGGGCCTCAAGGAAGCGGTCGGGATTCTCGAAGCTGCCGTCCTTGAGCTCGAGGAGTCGGTGCCGGCCCAAACGATGCCCGCTCCCACAGCCGCAGACGGTCCGCGAGAGATCTTCCTCGTTCACGGCCACGACGGTCGCCGGAGCGAAGTCGCGGACACCATTCGTCAGCTCACGAATACCGACCCTGTGGTCCTGCACGAGAAGCCGGATCGGGGCCAGACCATCATTGAGAAGTTCGAGCGCCACGCCGGCGGCTCGGCGTTCGCCGTGATTCTTGCGACGGGGGATGATGTCGGAAGGGCCACTGGAGAGGCCGACCTCAAGCCCCGGGCTCGTCAGAACGTGATCTTCGAGATGGGTTTCTTCATTGGTGCACTCGGTCGGTCGAGCGTCGCAGTCCTCTACGAGGAGCAGGTCGAGGTACCGTCGGACTACGACGGCGTCCTCTACATCCCGCTGGACGGGGGTGGAGGGTGGCGGCTGAGGTTGGCGAAGGAGCTGCGGGCCGCGGGGCTTGAGGTTGACGCCAACCAGCTCAAGTGAGCGCGGGTCCGGAGGTAGACCGGAGGTACGGCCCCGACTGCGCCTAGGGCAGCCGGGCGAGAACCCCTGCCGATCGACATCGGGACGCCCGGATTCGAACCGGGGACCCCCGCCACCCAAAGGCGGTGCGCTACCAGGCTGCGCCACGTCCCGTCGCGCCCGTCGTCCGGACGCGCGCCGAGCATAGCGCCGCGGGTCGCTAGCCTTGGCCGATGCCGCCGGAATCGCGTCGACGGCTCGAGCGCCACAACGAGATCCTGGGTCGCTGGCCCGTCATCGGCGAGGCCTGGGCGCGGGCGGTGGAGGAGGCGCGGGTCGGCGCCGAGCCGGAGACTCCCAAGGGCCCGCTGGCACGTGACGACGCGATCACGCCGCTGACCGCGATCAACCGCGCGCTCGGGATCGCCGACGACGACGGGATCGACGCGATCCGCGAGGCCGAGGCACGCCAGGAGAAGCCGCCCGAGGCGACGCTCGAGGAGTACCCGAGCTGGTGGAAGACGAGCGGCGGCTGAGCCGCGGCGGCCTAGTGCCGCACCAGCTCGCGAACGTTGGTGATCAGCAGCGCGAGGGCGATCGCGGCGAGGAGCGCGATGATCGCGAGGCGCCACTCGACGATCAGGAGCCCCACGAAGATCGTGCCGATGACGAGGATGAAGATCCCGCCGACGAGCACTGCGACGAGGGCCAGCAGCCGGCCGCGACCCCATGCCTCGACGGCCGCGAAGACGAGCGTGATGCCGGTGAAAGTCGCCACCGTGCCCGCCACGGGGTTGAGCAGCACGAGGATCAGCGAGGCGATGAGCAGGGGCGCCGAGATCGCCGCCCAGATCGTGAGGAATCGCTGGCGTCCGTGCACACGAGGCTGGTAGGGCCCGTGTGCCCGCACCAGGTGGGCGTGCGGGTCGGTCTCGGGCAGCCGGTCGTCGAGGGTCACCTGATGCAGGCGCCGCTCCTCGACGAGCGCGGATCGCTTGGCGATCAGCTCCTCGACGGTGCTCTCCTCGTGAGCGATCTCGCGTGAGAGTTCGCGCCGTTCGGCGCGGGCCGGCCCCCGTGCGCTGAGCGACTCGCGCGCGGCGAAATGGGCGCGCAGGCGGGTCCTGGCCTTGTCTAGCTCGTGATCCTGCTCGGCGAGCAGGTCGCCGATCCGCGAGATCCGGTCCTGGAGCGACGCGCGGTACTCGGACGGCCCTGGCGGGACCTTCTGCAGGCCCGCCCAGGCGACCGGGTCGGCCCAGGAGCCCCGCACCACCCGCTCCCGCTCGTACCTGGGGCCAGCCGGTGCGCGCTCTCCGCCGAAGGGATCACCGGTGTCGAGGCCCCACAGGCCCCGAAAGTCGCGCACCCACGGCGTCTCGTCGTCGATCACGACCGGCGTCCACTCGTGATCCTGTCCCGGGCCGATGCTGACCCCGTCGCCCCGGGCGTAGTCGACGTACGGGATGCCGAACCCCTCGTTCTTGGGGGCGGGCAGGCCGCGCCGCCGGCGCAGGGCGGTCCGGGCCCGCTGCGTCAGGCCGCTGAACCAGTCGATCACCGGCAGGTGGACGCGCGTGACGTAGTCGCCGGGGATGAACGCTCCCGAGTGCGACCCCGCTCCGGCGAAGCCGATCGGATGCATCCCCTCGCGCTGCAGATCGGGGTCGTCCCAGCGACGGCGCAGGTCGTCGCCGGTGAAGTCGTGGTTGGACAGCGCCACCCACTCGGGCACCGGGTCGCCGTCCTCGCCCTCGGACAGGAAGACGCACGCCATCTCCCAGTCCGCCTCGTGGTCGTTGACGCCCCCGAACGTGGAGCGCCAGTCGTTCATCGCATAGAAGTACCAGTACTGCAGAACGATGTAGCCGCCGACGCGCGAGACGTGCCCGTAGTAGGGGAACGTGCCGTCGCGAAGCTGCTCGCGATACGTCGTCTCCGCCGAGGCGATGTGGCCGCCGGGCACGCTGCCCCTGGCGAGCAGGGTGGCCCGAAACGCCCCGTCGATCAGCCGCCCCACGTAGCCGACGGTCTGGAAGCGCCCGCCCCGCCCGAGCCGCGGCCGGGGCGTCTTGCGCCAGGCGCGGTACTCCGACCGGCTGAGCGGGGCCTGCACGAAGCGCAGGCTGAGGGCCCGCCCGCCGCCACGGCGCCCCTCCTCGGCCAGGCGGTCCAGGTCGAGCTCGCTCGGCGCCGCGATCTGCTCGTTGGAGCCGTTCGGCCGGTTCTCCCACAGGCTGCACGCGGCGACGTAGCCCTCGACGGACGTCGGCAGGAAGAGCTCGCCGTTGGTGAACCGGATGATCGGCTCGTGGGCGCGCAGCAGCTCGAGGTCGGTTGCCATCTAGAGAGGTTTCGGAGCGGGTCGGGAATGGCCTCCAGCAGGCGTGGCCGGCCGGCCGGGGTCCTCGCTACCCCGCGGTCGTCCTGATCGCATCCCGCAGCGCGGGGAGAAGCGCCAGCACCACCGCCGCCGACGACGCGGCGACCTCCTCGACGAAGGCGGTGAAGTCGATGTCCGAGTCGCGACCCGCGAGGTCGCTGAGCGCGCGGATCGAGAGCCACGGGACTCCGAAAGCCTCCGCGACCTGCGCGAGCGCCGCGCCCTCCATCTCGACCGCGAGACCGCCATGGGCCCGATGCAGGTGGTCGCGCATGCGCTCCGAGCTCACGAACTGGTCCCCGCTCACGATCAGCCCGAACCGGATGTGGGGCGGGCGGCCCCGGCCACCCGCGGCGGCCGAGAGCGGTGGGAGCTCGATCCCGTCGGCCAGCCGGCGGACACCCTCGATGAGCTCGGGCTGCGCGGGATAGCCCAGGCGGTCGGTCGGGTTCAGGAACGGGACGTGGCCGGCCTGGTAGATGCGGAGCTCCTCGTCGACCATGACCCCCGCGTCGTGATGGAGCGCGCGGTCGGCGATCACGACGTCCCCGATCTGGCCTGTGGGGTCGAGGCCGCCCGCGACGCCCGAGAAGAGCACGGCGCCGACACCGGCCCGCTCGATCATCATCGTGGCGGTCACCGCGGTGTTGACCTTCCCGATCCCCGCCTCGGTCAGCACCACCGGGGTGCCGTCGAGATCGCCCGCGAGGCCGGTCCCGGTGCCCAGCGGGATCCTGGAGGCGCCCGTCAGCGCTCCGGACAGGCGCGGGAGCTCTTGCGGGATCGCGCAGATGATCCCGACTGGGGCGGCGCTCATCCTCCGGAGCCTACGACGTGCCCGACTGTTCCTCGAAGCGCTTCAGGAACTCGAGGACCCGTGCCGTCGCCTGGCGTACGTCGCGCAGCTCCTGCACCGTCCCGGCGAAGACCACCTCGGCCGGATCCTTGCGCTCGATGATCACGTCGGTGTGCTCACCGCCCCAGGTCTTGATGCTGTACCTGAACCTCGCGTCGTCGGCGGTGAAGAACTTGCCGCTGGGGTGCTCCTCGAAGCGCATCGTCCTCCTCGCTATTCGGCCACTTGGATGATCACGAGCCGGTCCTCGGTCATGTCCTCGACCGTGTACCTCGGGCCTTCCTTGACGTTGCCGCTCTCCTTGAGTCCGCCATAGGGCTGCTGGTCCGCGCGGAAGGTCGGCGTCTCGTTGATGACCACGCCGCCGAACTCGAGGCGGCGCGCCCAGTCGATCGCCCGGTCGACGCGGGTCGTGAAGATCCCCGCCTGCAGCCCGAACACGGTCGAGTTGGCGAGCTCGATCGCCTCCTCCGGGGACTCGTAGCTCGCGATCCCGACGACCGGCCCGAACGCCTCCTCGCGACCGACGCGCATCTGGCGGGTGATGTCGGCCAGAAGCGTCGGCTCCAGGTGGTCTCCGGCGAGGGCACCCCCGGCGAGGATCTTGGCCCCCGCCCGCTCGTCCTCGTCGATCCACGAGGTCAGCCGGTCCCGCGAGCCGGTGTCGATGACCGGACCGACCGCCGTCGCCTCGTCGAGAGGGTCGCCCACCTCGAGCCGCGAGATCCGGTCGGCCAAGCGCTGCTCGAGCTCCTCCCGCACGGATCGGTGGGCGTAGACGCGCTGCACCGAGATGCAGGACTGGCCCGCGTAGGAGTAGCCGGACGCGGCGATGCGCTCGGCGGCGTGCTCGAGGTCGGCGTCGGCGGCCACGATCACGGGCGTCGAGTTGCCGAGCTCCAGCGCCACGCGCTTCTTGGGGACCCGTTCCCTGATCGCCCAGCCGACGGGGTTGCTGCCGGTGAACGAGATCATCGGCACCTCGGGATGCTCGACGAGCGCTCCGCCGACCGCCGCGCCGTCGCCGAACACGACCTGCAGGAAGCCGGGTGGCAGGCCCGCATCGAGCAGGGCTTCTGCCATCAGGAGCGCCGTCAGCGGCGTCTTCTCGGCGGGCTTCAGGATGACCGGACAGCCGGCGGCGATGGCCGGGGCGACCTTGTGCGCCGCGAGGTTCAGCGGGAAGTTGAAGGGCGAGATCGCGCCCACGATCCCGATCGGCTCGCGCATCGTGAAGGCGATCTTCCCGACACCGGACGTGCTCGACTCCATCGGGATGACGTCGCCGGCCAGCGTCCGCGCCTCGACGGCCGAGAACGTGAAGGTGTCGACTCCCCGCTGGACCTCGAGCCGGGCCTGGGCGAGGGGTTTGCCGGCCTCGAGCGCCATCGTCCGCGCGAACCGCTCCGCTCGCTCGCCGATGAGACCGGCCGCCCGCTCGAGCACCACCGCCCGCTCGGCGGCCGGTGGAGGGCGCAGGTGCCGGCGCGCCACCGCGACCGCGGCGTCGACGTCCGTCGCACCGGCGACCGGGACCCGGGCGACGACCTCCCCGGTGAACGGGCTCCGCACCTCCAGATCGTCGTTGGGCTCGGCGAACTCCTCGCCGATCAGGAGCCCGGTCGGCTGATCCGGGTCGAGGAGGTCGGAGACGATCGCCATGCCCTGAGGTTACCCCCGCGGCGGCTCTGCGCGGGCCGCTTGCGCGGTCTGGCACCCTGAGAGGTGAACCGCTGCACCAAGGAGGCGTCGATGGGCCGCAAGAGCACCGAGCAGGACGAGCAGTACCGGGACAAGCTGACGCCCGAGCAGTTCGCGGTGACGCGCGAGGCGGCGACCGAGCCGCCGTTCAGCGGGGCGTTCTACGACCACAAGGGCGACGGCGTCTATCGCTGCATCTGTTGCAGCGCGCCGCTGTTCGACTCGAACACGAAGTTCGACTCGGGCACCGGCTGGCCGAGCTTCTACGCGCCGCTCGGCGAGGGGGGCGTGAGGTTCGAGGAGGACAAGTCGCACTTCATGACGCGAACCGAGGTGCTGTGCGCGACCTGCGACGCCCACCTCGGCCATGTGTTCCCGGACGGCCCCAACCCGACCGGGCAGCGCTACTGCATCAACTCGGTCGCGCTCGACTTCGAGGCCCGCGACGACGCGGACGACGCCGAGCGCGCCGAGCGCGCGGGGAGCGCCGAGAGCTAGGCGCCCTCGGGCTCCTCGGTCTTGTCCTTGCCGGGGCCGCGCCTCAGCCCGAGCGCGTTCACCCCGGCCCAGCCGAGCGGCAGCAGCCCGGCCACGATGCCGATCTTCAGCAGGTCGCCGAGGATGAAGGGCTCGACGCCCGTCTGGTAGGCGTTCGCCCAGCCGAATCGCACGCCGGCGAAGTCGTACTCGGCCAGCCACCAGGCGCCGATCGTGAAGATGATCACCGCGCCGAGGAGCAGGGCCCCGATCATCGGGACCATGTTCCGGTCCGCGCCCTTCTCGGCCAGGAAGCCGATGACGGCGGCGCCGACGATGAAGCCGATGATGTAGCCACCGGTCGGGCCCATGATGATCGACCAGCCGCTCGCCTGGTCGGCGAACACCGGTGCTCCGACGATTCCGACCAGCATGTAGAGGGCCATCGCCGCCGTGGCACGCCACATTCCGAGCACCCCTGCGGCCAGCAGCACCGCGAACGTCTGCCCGGTGAACGGGACCGGGTACCAGGGGATCGTCACCTGAGCGGCCACCGCGACCAGCGCCACCGCCGCGATGATGAGAACGACGTCGCGGACGATCGCCGTGGTGCGGTCGTTGCCGCCCGGCAGTACGTCGGCCAGCGTGTCGCCGTAGCGAAGAACGCCCTGCATGCTGAGAGATCCTCTCGGTCGATACCGGCTGTGTCGCGCAGGAGCATACTCATCGACTTCCGCGGCGAGAGCGGGTACTTGCGAAGGAATCGCGCGGAGCTTTCGCTCCTTGCCAAAGCTCCGGCCGGTCACCCTGTGAGGCGAACCCGAGAACGAGCGATGCCGTGCACGGTCGGTCGCAGGTGTTCGGCGAGAGGACGCATGCCGGGTCTGGATGACCCGGACCGTCCGGTTGGCCTCACCCTCGGGGCACCCCGAAGGTGTGCATCGAGGCTCGTCACCTCGATGCGACGGACTACGGGCCCCAAGGGCGAAGCGCTGCGGCCTGCGCGTCGGCGACCAGCTCCGGACAGAAGAATGCGAGGAGCTGCGCTCGTCGGCGACATCAGACGGAGCTTTGCGCCTTCTTGCCCCAACTTCGGCCGGTCGCTTCACCCTGAGGGCACGCCCGAGGGGGCATCACCACACGGACAGATTGCCCTCAGGGCAAAGCGCTGCGGCCTGCGCGTCGGGCAACCAGCACCGGAGACACTGAGGCGACGACCAGAGGTCGTCAGCGGAATTGGGCCGGTGCTCTGTGCCCTCCTTGCCAAGCCGGAGACGGGACTCGAACCCGTAGCCTGCTGATTACAAATCAGCTGCTCTGCCAATTGAGCTACCCCGGCGGGTCACGAGCAAGGTAGCGCCTGGCTCGCCGTGCGTCGCAGGTTCGCTAGCCTCACGTCTCGATGGGTCGACACGCCCCGCAGACGACGTTCGAGGCCCCGAATGGCCGCACGTACTGGATCCGCCGAGTCCCGCCGAAGAAGCGGCTGCCGGGGATCGCCGGGGCGTGGCCGCCGGACGGGTGGATCTGCGCGCCGGACGGCGAGGAGCGGAACCTGAACGCGACCCGCCCGTCGATCGCCGACGCGATCTCGCACGCGACCGGGATCGGGCCGGATCAGCCCTGGATCGTCAGGACCGCTCAGGAGCTCGAGGAGGCGGTCGGCGCCGGACGCTGAGCGCGGTCACTTGCGCGTACCGAAGCGCGTCCGCAGCTCGTCGACGTCCCGCATCTCCGCCTCGTCCTCCGAGGCGTCCTCCATCGCGCGCCCGTACAGCGAGGCGAGCGGGCCCGCGGTGATGCCGTGCAGGAACACGCTCATCAGCACCGCGGTGGTGGCGACGAGCTGGATCTGCTCGGCGCCGCGTATCTCCGAGCTCTCGAGCACGACCAGCGCCAGGACGATGGTCGCGATGCCACGCGGCCCGAACCACCCGAGGAAGAGCACCGACATCGGCTTCAGCCGATCCCCGATGGTCGCGATCGCGACCGGGACCATCCTGATCAGCGTGAGGCTGAGCGCGCCGTAGGCCACCTCGCGCCAGCCGATCTCGTCGAGCGACGGCCCGGCGATCGCGACTCCGAAGATGAAGAAGGTCGCGACGTTCAGCAGCACGCCTTCGTCGATCGCGAAGTCGGCCGCCACCTCGCGACTCCTGGCCAGAAGCGTGTACCCGGCGGCCAGCCCGCCCACGAATGCGGCGATGAAGCCGTTCCCGCCGGCAACTTCCGCACCCGCCCAGGCGATCACCGCCAGCGAGACGATGGCGAGCTGCTCGAAGATCCCGCTCATCCAGCCGGATCGGAACGACACCATGATCAGCCAGGCGCCGCCGGCTCCGACCGCGAGGCCGATCAGGGCTCCGTAGCCGATCTGCTCGAGCATGAGGCGCGCGACCGGCCATCCGCCCGGCGAGACCCCTTCCTCCGCGCCCGCCAGCCCGAGGAACACCACCAGGAAGGGCACGGACAGCCCGTCGTTCAGGCCGCTCTCGACGTTGAGCGCCTGACGAATTCGCCTCGGCACGGCCCGGTTCTCGACCACGGCCTTCCCGAGCGCGGCGTCGGTCGGCGCGAGGACCGTGGCGACGATCGCGAGCTCCCAGAGCTCCAGGCCGGTGAGCAGCCACGCCGCGGCGGCGAATCCCAGCCCGATGGTCAGCGGGAGCCCGATCAGGAGGAGTCTCGACGCCAGCTCTGCGCCACGGCCGAGCGTCGAGAGCCGGATGCGGGTCGCATCGGTGAACAGGATCAGCACGAGGGTGATCTCCGCCACCAGCAGGATGGCCTCGTCCTCGAGGTCGAACCTGACCAGGCCGAGCGCGTCCGGGCCGAGGATGATCCCTCCGGCGACGAAGACCATCGGCGCCGTGATGATCCAGCCGGAGACCCGCCGTGAGATCAGCGCGTACGCCAGGACCAGCGCCGCGAGGATCCCGAGGTCTTCCACGCGCGCACGCTACCTGCTGGCCGGCGGCCCGGGGCCGCCGCGCCCGGCTCAGGCGGTGGCGCCTCGCAGCACCGACTGCCCCGAGTGGCTGCCGTCGCCGCCCACCGGCTCGACGGAGATGTCGAAGAACGCGAACTCGGTCGGCTCGACGGGCAGCGGCACGCTGACCGACCTCTCCCCGCTCATCGGGACGGTGAAGGTCCCGAGCGAGACGAGGTCGTCCGGCGAGTTCAGCAACCAGAGCTCGTACGCGGTGCCCGGGTCGCTCGGGGGCAGCCCCGTCACGTCGAGCTCGACCTGCCCGTCGCCCTGGGCGTCGAGGACGACGGCCTCCCCCTGGGCCGACGTCGCGCCCGTCACCGGCTCGAGCGTGGCCGGGGCGGTGCGCTCGGCGCCGTCGTCGCCGTCGGGCGCCACGGAGAGCCCCATCCCGACGCCGCGCGCCGGCGC